>NZ_JBIBZU010000005.1:0-416797 GCF_043088245.1 Streptomyces sp. NPDC014623
GTCAGCAGCGCCGCCAACGCCGCGTGCACCACCATGAACGGCGTCGCCCGGAACTCCCGCGCCAACTCCACCACCCGCCCGTGCAACCACGGCGGAACGGTGAAGGCGACGCGGCCGCCCCGGTACGAGGGGACGGCGGGTCGGGGCCGGTCGGCGGCCGGCGCCGACTCCTGCGGCAGTCCGCCCAGGGTCTGGCGCCAGTACCGCAGTTGCGCGGCGATGGGACTGTCCGGGTCGTCCTCGGAGCCCAGCTCCTCGTGCTGCCACAGGGTGTAGTCGGCGTACTGGACGGGCAGTTCGGGCAGGTCGGGGGAGTTTCCGCAGCGGCGGGCCGCGTAGGCGGACGCCAGGTCGCGCACCAGGGGGCGAACCGACCAGCCGTCCATCGCGATGTGGTGGACCGCCAGCAGCAGGACGTGGGTGTGTTCGCCGAGGACGAAGAGGCGGGCGTGCACCGGCGGCGCCTGGCCGAGGTCGAAGGGGCGGGCGGCCTCGGCCTCCAGGTCGGCCCTGAGGCGGTCCTCCGTGGTGGGGACCGCCTTCAGGCCGGGCTCGGTGTACCGGGGTGCGAGGACGATCTGGTGCGGGCCGTGCTCGTCCTCGGCGAAGACGGTACGCAGGCTCTCGTGCCGGGCGACCACGTCCCCCAGCGCGGCCCGCAGCGCGGCCACGTCCAGCGGACCGGTCAGGCGCAGCGCCAGCGGGATGGTGTAGGTGGCGCTCGGCCCCTCGATCTGGTGGAGGAACCACAGGCGGCGCTGGGCGTAGGAGAGCGGGAGGCGTCCGGGGCGTGGCACCGCCGGACGCACCGCGCCGTGGCCGCGTCCGGGCCCGTCGAGCTGGGCGGCCAGCCGGGCCACCGTGGGGGCCTCGAAGAGCGCGTCGATGGCCACGTCCACGTCGAGCAGGGCCCTGATCCGGCTGATCACGACGATGGCCAGCAGGGAGTGGCCGCCCAGGGCGAAGAAGTCGTCGTCCACGCCGACCGCGGGCACGCCCAGCACGTCGGCGAAGAGCCCGCACAGGATCTCCTCGCGCGGGCCGCGCGGCGCCCGGACCGCGGGGCGGGCCGGCTCCGCCGCCGGCGCCGGCAGCGCGCTTCGGTCGACCTTGCCGTTGACCGTCAGCGGCAGTCCTTCCTCCAGCACCACCAGCGCCGAGGGGACCATGTACTCGGGCAGCACCGTCCGCACCGCGTCCGACACCGCCTCCTTGTCGAGTGCGCCGCTTCCGGCGGCCGGTACGAGGTAGCCGACCAGGCGCTGGTCGCCCGGCTGGTCCTCGCGCAGCACCACCACCGCGCCGCCGACGGAGGGACAGGCCTCCAGGGCGCGGGCGACCTCCGCGGTCTCGATGCGGAATCCGCGCAGTTTGACCTGGTCGTCGCTTCGGCCGACGTACTCCAGTTGGCCGTCGGACCGCCAGCGGACGAGGTCGCCGGTGCGGTACATCCGCTCCCCCGGCTCCCCGAAGGGGCAGGCCACGAACCGCTCGGCGGTCAGCCCCGGCCGGCCCAGATAGCCCCGGGCCACCCCCGTGCCGGAGACGTACAGTTCGCCGACCGCGCCCCCGGCGGGGACCGGACGCAGGCCGGGGCCGAGCACGTGGACCCGTACCCCGGTGAACGGGCGGCCGATGGGCACCGGTCCTTCGCCGGCCGGTTCTCCCTTCGGCAGCCGGTACTCGGTGCAGTTGACCGTGAGTTCCGTCGGCCCGTAGGCGTTGACGACCTGGGTGTCGGGGTGCAGTTCGAGCCAGGGGCGCAGCCGCCCGCCGGTCAGCGCCTCGCCGCCGAGGATCAGGGTGCCCCCGTCCTTCAGGACCCCGGGCAGCTCGCTCAGCAGGGGCAGGTGGGAGGGCGTCGCCTTGACCAGGGTGGCCCCGGCGGCTCGGGCGGACTCGTCCAGTTCGCCCAGGCGCACGGCGCCGCCTGCGGTGAGCGGGGTGAGCAGGGTGGTGACGGTGAGGTCGAAGGCGAGCGAAGTGTGGGCCAGCGAGGTCCCGGCCGCGTCGGGGTAGCGGCGGCGCGCGCCGCCGACGTACGCGCCCAGGGCGCTGTGGTCGATCACCACGCCCTTGGGGCGGCCGGTGGACCCTGAGGTGTAGAGGGCGTACGCGGCTCCGCCGGGCGTCAGGGGGCGTATCCGCTCGGCGTCGGCCGGGGCCTGGGCACCGTGTGCGGCGAGGGCGGCCGGGTCCACGGGGAGCACCGTCGTGCCGGTCTCCCGCGCGGCACCGCTCCTGGCGCCCGTCGGGGCCACCACGAGCGCGGGGCGGCAGTCCTCCAGGACCGTGCGGAGGCGTTCGGTCGGCCACTGCTCGTCCAGGGGGACGTAGGCGGCCCCCGACTTGAGGACACCGAGCAGGACGGCGAGCACTTCGGGGCGGCGGGGGGCGAGCACGCCGACGTAGGTCTCGGCGCCGCCGACGGATTCGGCGCGGTCGGCCAGCCACCGGGCGACGCCGTTCGCCTGCCGGTCCAGCTCGGCGTAGGTGAGGACGCCGTCGGGCGAGATGACCGCCGGGGCGTCGGGGGTACGGGTGGCCTGCTCCTCGAACAGCTCGACGCAGGTGCGCGGGGCGTCCTCCGGTTCGGCGCCGGTGCCCCACTCCAGCAGTCGGGCGCGCTCCTCGGTCCCGAGCAGGTCGAGCGTGCCGGCGGGGGCGAAGGGGCGGTCGACGGCCTCGGTCAGGGCGGCGATCACCCTCTCGCCCAGGGAGCGGGCCCAGTCCTCGCCGAAGAGGTCGGGGCGGTAGTCGATACGGACGGTCAGTTCGGTCCCGCGCATGGCTCCGACCAGGGTGAGCGGGTAGTGGTTGCGGCTGTAACCGGCCGTGCCCGACGCGCGGAAGGGCGCCTGCCGGGCGGTGATCTCCGCCGGGTAGTTCTCGAACACCATGGTGGTGTCGAAGAGTTCGGGCAGGCCGCTCCAGCGGTGCAGGGTGGTGAGCGGGACGTGCTGGTGCTCCAGGAGTTCGAGCTGTTCCTTCTCCAGCCGCCGGATCAGTTCCATGAGGGGTTCGGCCGGGCGGAGACGGACGCGCAGCGGGATCTTGTTCACCAGCATGCCGACGAGGTCCTCGGTCCCGGAGAGTTCCGCCGGGCGGCCCGAGACCGTGATGCCGAACGTGACGTCCGAGCGGCCGGTCTCCTGGGCGAGGACGAGCGCCCAGACGGCCTGGACCACGGAGTTGAGGGTGATCCCGGCCTCGCGGGCGCGGGTCCTCAGCCGTGCGGAGACCTCCTCGGGCAGGTTCAGCCGCACCGACTCGGGGACTTCTCCGACGCGCGGCGCGCCGGGGGCGAGCAGGGTCGGCCCGTCCGTGTCCGCCAGCGCCCGCGTCCATGCCTCGCGCGCCGCCACGAGGTCGCGTGCGGCCAGCCAGTCGGCGTGGAGGCGGTGGCCGGGGGCCGGGGGCAGCGGGTCTCCGCTGTAGAGCGCGAGCAGTTCGCGCAGCAGGATGGGGATGGACCAGCCGTCCACGATCGTGTGGTGGGTGGTGATCACGAACTGGTACTGCTCGGGGGCGGTGCGGACCAGGAGGAAGCGGACGAGCGGCGGGCTGGTGAGGTCGAACCGCTCGGTGCGTTCGGCCGCGGCCAGCTCCTCCAGCCGCCGCGCGGACCCGGCGTCCGCGGGGCCGCCGTACGGGTCGAGCAGGTCGTGGAAGCGCCACGGCAGCTCCACCGACCGGGCCACGGCCTGCACCCACTGGCCCGATTCCCGTTGGTGGAAGCCCGTCCGCAGGCTGGTGTGGCGGGCGAGCAGCGCGGCCGCGGCCGTCCGCAGGGCGTCCGGGTCGATCTCTCCGTCCAGGCGGAAGGCGAGCTGCCCGACGTAGACGTCCAGGGCGCGCCGGTCGTACACGCTGTGGAAGAGCAGGCCCTCCTGGAGGGGGGCGGCCGGCAGGATGTCCTCCAGGGCGGTGCCGGAGCGGCGTTCGAGCTGTTCGATCTCGGCCTGGCCGAGGGCGGGGACGGCCACGTCGGAGGGGGTGAGGCCGCCCGCTCCGGCGGCGGTGGCGTGGTCGACGACGGCGTGCAGCGCCAGCGACCAGGACCGTGTGAGGCGGCGCACCTCCTCCTCGGTGAGCAGGCCGGTGGCGTAGGTCCACCGGGTGATCAGCCGGGGCCCGTCCGGGCCCTCGGCCGTGACGACGTTGACCTCGATCTCGTGGTCGAGCGGGGTGTTCGGGTGGTGGCCCGCGGGGCCGCTGCCGAGCAGCGGCCAGCCGTCCTCGCCCGCGCCCTGCTCGGCGGCGAACCGGCCGAGGTAGTTGAAGCCGAAGCGCGCGCGGGCGAGGCCGTGGAGGCGGGGGGCGGTGTCGGGGTTCAGGTGGCGCAGCAGGCCGTATCCCAGCCCTCCGTCGGGGACGGCGCGCAGTTGCTCCTTGATCCGCTTGATCGCGTCGCCAACGGCCGGGGCGCGCTCGGCGAGGTCGGCGGCGGTGACCCTCCCGGCGGCGAGCCGCACCGGGTGGACGGTGGTCAACCAGCCGACGGTTCGGGACAGGTCGGCCCCCGGAACCAGTTCCTCGGTCCGGCCGTGGCCCTCCAGGTCCACCAGGACCGGTCCGTCCTCCTCGCCCCGCCAGTGGGCGACGGCGAGGGCGAAGGCGGTCAGCAGCAGGTCGTTCACCCCGGCGCGGAAGGCCGCCGGGGCGGGGCCGAGCAGGGCGCTGGTGAGGGAGGCGGGCAGTTCGCCGCTGAGGACGGCGGAGGTGGCCACGGTGTCCCGGGCCCCGTCCAGCGGGCGGCTGCCCGGTGCGGGGCCGTCGTCGGCGAGCGTGGCCGTCCAGTGGTCCAGTTGGGCGGTGACGGCCGGGTCGGTGGCCCGTTCGGTGAGCCGGGTGGCCCAGGTGCGCAGCGAGGTGCCCGTACGGGGGAGTTCGGGGCGGCGGCCGGCGCGCAGCGCCCGCCATGCCTCGCGGAGGTCGCCGAGCAGGATGCGCCAGGAGACGCCGTCGACGGCGAGGTGGTGGATCACCAGTACGAGCCGGCCCGGCTGGTCGCCCCGGTCGAACCAGACAGCGGCGACGAGGGCCCCGGCGAGGGGGTCGAGGGACGCGCGCGCGGTGACGGCCTCGGCGGCCCCGGCCTGCGCCAGTTCCTCGTCGGACATCCCGGTCGCGTCGATCCGGCGCAGGCACCGCTCGGCCGCGACCGTGCCGGCCCCCTCCACCCGCAGGTCCCAGAGGCGGCCGGGGTCGGCCGCCGGGGCGGCGTGGACGCGCAGCCCGTCGTGCCGGTCGAGGAGGGCCTGGAGCGCGTCGCGTACGTCGTCGGGTGCGGCGTCCGGCGGGGACGCGAGGACGACCGACTGGTTGTACGCGTGGACCGGCCCGCCGGCCGCGAGGGTCTCGACGACCACGGGGAGCGGCGGCAGCGGTCCGACTGCGAGGGCGGGTTCCTCGTCGCGTGCGGCGTCGGTCCTGCGGGCGGCGGCGGCCAGGGCCGCGGGGGTCCGCAGCTCGAAGACCTGCCGGACGGTGAACTCCAGGCCCGCCCGGCGGGCGCTGCCCACCAGCTGGATGGAGAGGATGCTGTCGCCGCCCCGGCCGAAGAAGTCGTCGTCGATGCCGACGCTCCCGGCGCCGAGGACGTCCGCGAACAGCGCGCACAGCTCCCGTTCCAGGGCGGTGCGCGGTCGCCGGCCGGCAGGGAAGTCCGCGGGGTCGGGGGCCGGGAGCGCGGCCCGGTCCAGTTTGCCGCTGGCGTTGACGGGCAGTTCGCCGATGCGTACGAACGCCGACGGCACCAGGTGGTCGGGCAGTCGGTCGCGCAGGCGTGCCAGCACCTCGGCGGGCCGGAGGAGGTCGTCGTCGGCGTCGGGGGCCCCGACGACGTACCCCACCAGTCTGCGCGTTCCGGGGATGTCCTCGCGGACGGTCACGGCGGCCGCCGTGACACCCTCCAGCTCCCGCAGGGCGGCCTCCACCTCGCCGGGCTCAATGCGGAACCCTCGGATCTTGACCTGTTCGTCGCCGCGTCCGACGCAGACCAGGTGGCCGTCTGGGAGCCACCGCGCCAGGTCTCCGGTGCGGTACATCCGCTCCCCCGGCCCTCCGAACGGGCAGGCCACGAACCGCTCGGCGGTCAGGGCGCGCTGCCCCAGGTAGCCGCGGGCGACCCCGGGTCCGGCGATGTACAGCTCGCCCAGCACGCCGGGCGGGACCGGCTGCAGTCCCGCGTCGAGGACGTAGGCCCGCCAGCGGGGCACGGGCCGGCCGATCGTGCCCGGGGGCAGGTCGCCCAGTACGGTCACCACGGCGTCGACGGCGGTCTCGGTGGGGCCGTAGGTGTTCATCGCGGTCACGCGGGGGGCGGCCGCCCGCAGCCGCTCCCACAGCTCGCCGTCCATCGCCTCGCCGCCCAGCGCGAGCAGCGACGGGCAGGGGGCGCCCTCCTCCAGCAGCCCGGCGTCGAGCAGGCTGCGGAAGTAGGTGGGGGTGAGGTCGACGTAGTCGATGCGGCGGTCGCGGAAGTAGGCCACCACGCCCGGCGGGTCGAACCTCAGGTCCTCGTCGATCATGTGCAGTTCGTGGCCTGCGACCATCGCGAGCAGCGGGTCCCACGAGGCGTCGAAGGAGAAGGAGGAGACGTGGGCGGCGCGGCCGGGGCCGCCGGCGGAGGGACGGATGCGGGAGAAGGTGACCCGGCGGTGCGCCTGGAGCAGCCGCGTCAGGCCCTGGTGGTCCACCACGACCCCCTTGGGCCGGCCGGTGGAGCCCGAGGTGTGGATGACGTACGCCGCGTGCCCGGGCAGGAGGGGGGCGGTGCGGTCGGCGTCGGTGACCGGGCCCGGTTCCCGGGCGTCGATCGCGGCTTGGGTGCTCGGGTCGTCCAGGACGAGGACGGGGGCGGCGAGTTCGGCGACCGCGGCCTCGGTGGCGTGTTCGGCGAGGACGAGGAGGGGGGCGACGCCGCGTTCGACGGCGGCCAGGCGCTCATGCGGGGAGCGCGGGTCCAGCGGTACGTAGACCGCGCCGCTGCGCAGCACCGCCAGTACGGTCGTCGGCCACAGGGCGCCGCGGTCCAGGCAGACGGCGACGCGGACCTCGGGGCCGGCGCCTCGGGAGATCAGCAGCCGGGCCAGCCGGGAGACGCGAGCGTCGGCCTCGGCGAAGGTGAGTGCGACCGGACCGCCGACGAGGGCCAGGGCCTCGGGGGTGGCTGCCGCCTGGCGGGCGAAGGTGTCGCACACCGCCTCCAGCCCCTCGTCGGCCGCGCCGGCCGGGAGCTCACCGGCTGCGGCTTCAACGGCTGCGGGTCCGGTGGCGAACTCCTGCAGCACGCGCCGCCGTTCGTCGGCGGAGAGCAGGTCGATCGAGAGCAGCCGCGCCTCGGGGTCGGCGGTCCCGGCCTCCAGGAGGCGGACGAGGCGTTCCCCGAGCCCGCGGACAGTGGCGGCGTCGAAGACGTCGGTGGAGTACTCGACGGTGCCGGCGATGCCGCCCGGGCGGCCGTCGGGGCCGCGCTTCTCCAGGAGGTCCAGGGACAGGTCGAACTTGGCCGCCCGCCATCCCGTGTCCAGGGGGGCGATCTCCAAGCCGTCCAGGAGGGTGGTGTGGTCGGTGGCGTGCTGAAGGCTCAGGCTCACCTGGAAGAGGGGGTGGCGGGCCAGGGAGCGCTCGGGAGCGAGTGCCTCCACCAGCCGCTCGAACGGCACGTCCTGGTGGGCGTAGGCGTCCAGAGCGCATGCGCGGGCCCGTTCGACCAGTTCGTCGAAGGTGGGGTTCCCCGAGGTGTCCGTGCGCAGCACCAGGGTGTTGACGAAGAAGCCGATCAGCCCCTCCAGCGCTTCGTCGGTGCGTCCGGCCACCGGGGTGCCCAGGGGGATGTCGGTGCCCGCGCCGAGCCGGGACAGCAGGCCGGCCAGGGCCGCCTGCACCACCATGAAGGTGCTCGCGCCGTGGCGGGCGGCGAGCGCGGCGACCCGCTCGTGGGTCCGGGGCGGGAGGGTGAAGGGGACGGTGTCGCCGCGGTGGCCGGCGATCGGCGGGCGGGGACGGTCCAAGGGCAGTTCGATGGCGTCCGGCAGGCCCGCGAGCCGTTGCTTCCAGTACGCCGTCTGGCGGCTGAGCAGGCTCTCGGAGTCGTCCTCTGAGCCGAGGAGTTCGCGCTGCCAGAGGGTGTAGTCGCCGTACTGGACGGGGAGTTCCTCCCACCCCGGGGCGTGCCCGGCGCTGCGGGCGGCGTAGGCGGTGGCGAGGTCGCGGGCGAGCGGGGTGCGCGACCAGCCGTCGCTGGCGATGTGGTGGATCACCAGGCAGAGCACGTGCTCCTGCTCGGCGAGTGTGAACAGCTTCGCTCTGATGGGGACTTCGCGGGCCAGGTCGAAGGCGTGGCCGGCCTCGTGGGCCAGGGCGGCGGGCAGCTCGTCCTCGGTGGACCGGGTGACGGCCAGCTCGACGACGGTCCCGGCGGCGGGCAGGACGTGCTGCCGGGCACCGTCGCCGGTGTCGGGGAAGACGGTGCGGAGCGTCTCGTGGCGCCGTACGACGTCGCGCAGGGCCTCGCCCAGCGCGGCGACGTCCAGCGCGCCGGTCATCCGCAGCGCCGTGGGGATGTTGTACGTGGAGCTGGGGCCGTCCATCGTGTGGAGGAACCACAGCCGCTGCTGGGCGAGGGAGAGGGGAAGCATCACAAGTCCTCCGACCGCGACATCCGTCGCAACGCGGGGCGGGTGTCAGGGCGGCCGGTCCGCAGCCGGGCCGCCAGCGCGGCGACCGTTCGGGCTTCGAACACGGTCCGTACGTCCAGTTCTTCGGCGCGTTCGGCCCGGATGCGGTTGACCAGCCGGGTGGCGAGCAGAGAGTGGCCGCCGAGTGCGAAGAAGTCGTCCTCGGTACCGACCTCGGGCAGGCCCAGCACGTCGGCGTAGATCCGGCACAGGTCCCGCTCGCGCTCGTCGCGCGGCGGGCGGCCGCCCCGCGAGCGGTGGGCTGGGGTGGGGAGCGCGCGCCGGTCGAGCTTTCCGTGGGGCGTGGTGGGCAGTTCGTCGAGGACCACGACGGCGGAGGGCACCATGTAGTCGGGCAGGGTGCGGGCCACCGCGCCGCGCAGTTCGTCCTCGTACGGGCGGGCTCCCGCCGCCGGGACCACGTAGCCGGTCAGCCGCCGGTCGCCCGGACGGTCCTCCCGTACGACGGCGACCGCGCGGGCGACCGACTCCTCGGCGGCCAGGGCGCGCGCCACCTCGGACAGTTCTATCCGGAAGCCCCGCAGCTTCACCTGCTCGTCCGTTCGGCCCACGTACTCCAGTTCGCCACCGGGAAGGCGGCGGACGAGGTCGCCGGTGCGGTACATCCGCTCCCCCGGCTCCCCGAACGGGCAGGCCACGAACCGCTCGGCGGTCAGGGCGCGCTGCCCCAGGTAGCCGCGGGCCACTCCGGGCCCGGCAACGTACAGCTCCCCGGCCACGCCCGGGGGCGCGGGGGCCAGTCCCGTGTCGAGCACCATCGCGCGGACACCGGCGAACGGACGGCCGATCGGCACCGGCCCGTCCGGCACCGGGTCGCCGGGGGCGATGCGGTGCTCGGCGCAGTTGACGGTCAGCTCCGTGGGCCCGTAGGCGTTGATGACCTCGGCGTGCGGGTGGGCGGCCCGCCAGTCGCGCAGAGCCCGTCCGTCGAGCGCTTCACCGCCCAGTACGAGGGTGCCGTTCTCCCCGAGCAGTCCGGGACGCCGTTCCAGCAGCGGCAGGTGGGACGGCGTCGCCTTGACGAAGCCCACCAGGTGGGCCTCCGCCGCACGGTCCACCTCCCCCAGTACGACGCAGCCGCCCGAGGCGAGTGGGGTGAACAGGGCGGTGGCGCTGAGGTCGAAGGTCAGCGGCGAGTGGAGCAGGGCCGTCGCCGCCGCGTCCTGGTAGCGATGCACGGCCCCTTCCACGTAGTGCGCCAGTGCCCGGCGCTCCACGCCCACGCCCTTGGGGCGCCCGGTGGAGCCGGAGGTGTAGATGACGTACGCCAGTGAACGCGGGTGGCCCCGCCCGGCCGGAAGGGCCGGACCGCCGGTGGCGTGGAAGGCCGGGTCCATGAGGCCGAGGACTTCGGTGTCCGGGCCGCAGGAGGGACCGAAGGCGGTCCGGGCGGTGCCGGTGTCCCCTGCCGCCAGGAGCAGGCGCGCCCCGGCGTCGGCGGTCACCTGCCGACGCCGTTCGAGCGGCCACGCCTCGTCGATCGGGAGGTACACGGCGCCGGACTTGAGCACCCCGAGGAGTGCGGCCACCACGTCCGGGTCGCGCGGGGCGACGACCGCGACCACGTCCTCGGGCCCGATGGAGCGCCCGATGAGCACGCGGGCCACCGCGTCCGCCTTCCGGTCCAGCTCGGCGTAGGTCAGCCGGCCGCCGTCCCACCGCAGGGCGGGGGCGTCGGGGGCGGTCGCCGCCCACTTCTCGAAGCGTGCCAGCGGTTCGTCCGCGTCTCCCGCCGCGCCCGGTCCGCGGCTGTGCTCCAGCTCGCGCCGCGCCTCGCCGGGCAGGAGCACGTCCACCCGCCCCACGGGGGTGGCGGGGGCGGCGAGCACCTGGTCCAGCACCCGCAGCAGCCGGTCCACGAGCCCCTGCGCGGTCGCGCGGTCGAAGAGGTCGGCGCTGTAGGTGAGGACTCCGGGCATGTCGCCGCCCTCCGGTCCGCTCGGGGCCAGCACGAAGGACAGGTCGACCTTCGCGCCGTCGCGCCGGGTACGGACCGCCTCGGCGCGCAGCCCGGGCAGTCCGTCCACCGGCGCCGCCGCCTCGTCGAGGTTCTGCAGGACGAGGGAGACCTGGAAGAGGGGGTGGCGGGCCAGGGAGCGCTCGGGGGCGAGCACCTCGACCAGCCGCTCGAAGGGCACGTCCTGGTGGGCATAGGCGTCCAGGGCGGTGGCGCGGACCCGGCCCAGGAGTTGGGCGAAGGTGGGCGAGCCACTCAGGTCCGTGCGCAGGACCAGGGTGTTGACGAAGAGTCCGACGACCCCCTCGACCGCGCTGTCGGTGCGCCCGGCGACCGGGGTGCCCAACGGGATGTCGGCCCCCGCCCCCATGCGGTGCAGCAGTACCGCCAGCGCGGCCTGGAGGACCATGAAGGGCGTGGCGCCGGTGGTTCCCGCCAGCTCCCTGATCCGTGCGGTCACGGCGGCGGGGACGGTGAAGTCCACGTCCTCACCCCGGTGGGAGGAGGCGGCCGGGCGCGGCCGGTCGGCCGGCAGCGCGATCTCCTGCGGCAGGCCGGCCAACTTCCGCTGCCAGTGGGCGAGCTGGGCGCCGAGCGGGCCGTCCTCCGCGTCGGGGCCGCCGAGCACCCGGTGCTGCCACAGGGTGTGGTCGACGTAGTCGACGGGGGTCGGGGCGGGCGCGAAGTCCTCGCCGCGCACACGGGCGGTGTACGCGGCGGCCACGTCCCGCGCGATGATCCGCAGCGACCATCCGTCGGCCGCGATGTGGTGCACCACCAGCAGGAACAGATGTTCTTCCGGCTCCTGACCCGCGCGCGGGTCCGCCGGGTCCACGGACCGGGTGAACAGCCTGCACCGCAGGGGTGGTCCAGCCGTCAGGTCGAAGGGCTCGGCCACCGCCTCCTCCGCCGCCCGCAGCGGGTCCTCGACCGGCTCCGGGACCAGGGTGATCAGCCGGGCGGCAGCCGAGGCGTCCTGAACGACCTGGCGGACGCCTTCGGCGTCCTCGTCGAAGACGGTGCGCAGGCTCCCGTGCCGGGCGACCGCGTCGGCGATCGCGCCGCGCAGCGCGGCCGTGTCGAGGCATCCGGTGAGGCGGAGCGCGAGCGGGACGTGGTAGGCGGCGCTGTGGCCCTGGAGGCGGTGGAGGAACCACAGCCGCCGCTGGGCGAACGAGAGGGGGACGCGGTCGGGCCGCTCGTGGACGCGGGAGACCGGCGGCCGGGCCGCCCCAGCACGGGCGATCCTCGCGTACAGAGCGGCCACCGTGGGGTGTTCGAAGAGGTCCCGCACCGCCAGTTCGGCTCCGAGGGTGGTGCGCACCCGGCTGACCAGGCGGGTGGCGAGCAGCGAGTGGCCGCCCAGTGCGAAGAAGTCGTCGTCGATGCCGGCCGGGCGTACGCCGAGCACTTCGGCGAACAGGCCGAGCAGGATCGTCTCGTGCGGGCCTCGGGGGGCGCGCGCCCGCGTGGTGTCGCTCCGGTCGGGCGGAGGCGGCAGCGCGGCGCGGTCCCGTTTGCCGTTGACGGTCAGCGGCAGCTCGTCCAGCACCACGAGCGCCGAGGGCACCATGTAGGGGGGCACCTCGCCTCGCACGTGGTCCAGGACCGCGGCCGTGCCGGGCGTCGTGCCGCTGGGGACGACGTAGCCCACCAAGCGCGGTCCGGCGGGTCCGCCGTCGTGCACGGCGGCGGCCGCCTGCAGGACGTCCGGGTGGGAGGCCAGCGCGGCCTCCACCTCTCCCAGCTCGACCCGGTGGCCGCGCACCTTCACCTGGCCGTCGGCCCGGCCGGCCAGGTCGATCTCCCCGTCGGGGCGGAGCCGCCCGAGGTCGCCGCTGCGGTACATGCGGGTGCCGGGTGCGCCAAAGGGGTCGGCGACGTAGCGTTCGGCCGTCGTGTCCGGGCGCTGCCAGTAGCCGCGGGTGACGTGGTCCCCGGCGATGTACAGCTCCCCCACGACTCCGTCCGGCACGGGGCGGAGCCAGGGGTCGAGGATGTGGATGCGCACGCCGGGCAGCGGGCGGCCGATGGGGGGCGCGCCGTCGTCGGTTTCGTCCAGGAACCGGGCGGTGACGAAGACGGTCGTCTCGGTCGGGCCGTAGAGGTTGGCCACGCGGGCCCGCGGGAACGCGGCGCGCAGGGCTTGGGCCAGCGGGGCGGGGAAGGGTTCGCCGGCGCAGAGGAAGGTGTGGACGGCGAGCGGCTCGCCGCGCTCCAGCAGCGCCTGCAGGGCCGAGGGGACGGCGTTCAGGAGGGAGGGTTCGCCGCCGGCCCGGTCGGCGACGGCCAGGGTGTTCTCCACGATCTCGATGCGGCCGCCGGTGAGCAGCGGGACGAGGGTGTCGAAGACCGACACGTCGAAGCTCTCCGAGGTGGAGGTCACGGTCCGGTGCAGCCGGTCGGCTCCGACGCCGGTGACGGCCCAGGACAGCAGGGCGGTCACCTGGGCGTGTTCGACCGCGACCCCCTTGGGCCGGCCGCTGGAGCCGGAGGTGTGGAGGATGTAGGCGAGGTGGCCGGGGAGCAGCGGCCCGGCCCGTTCGGCGTCGGTCGGTGCGGCCGGGTCGTACGGGGCCAGGAGTGTTCCGGACAAGACGACGCGCTCGACGCCGCCAGGCACGGTCTCGGGTCGGTCGTACCCCGTGGGGGCGGTGCGCCGGGCCCGGACGGCCTCGGCGTCGGGGTCGGTGAGCAGGCAGACCGGTGCGGTCTCGCGGAGGATGCGGGCGGCGCGCTCCTGCGGCAGCGCTGCGCCCACGGGGACGTAGCAGCCGCCCGCCTTGAGGATGCCGAGGACGGCGACGGGCAGCCAGGCGTTCCGGGAGACGGTGAGGGCGACCCGGCTCTCGGGTCCGACCCCTCGCTCCAGAAGCAGGCGCGCCAGCCGGTTCGCGCGGGCGTCGAGTTCGGCGTAGGTCAGCTCCTCACCACAGGCGAGGACGGCGGGGGCCTCGGGGGTCGCACGCGCCCGCGCCTCGAACGCGTCCACGATCGTGACCGGGGCGCTCGGCGGGGCGGCGCGGGGTGCCGGCGGGCGTGCCGCCCGTGCCGTCGCGGGGGTGGCGGCGAGCGCGACGGTCGGGGTGGCGGGGGCGCTGTGGACGGCGGTCAGGGCGCGTTCCATCAGGTCCGCCGCGTGGCGTGCGGTGACGCCGTCCACGGCGTCGGGGCGGTGGTCCAGGCGCAGGCGGAGCGCCGGGCCGGGGAGCGCGTAGAGGGAGAGGGGAAAGTGGTTGGTGGTGCGGCCGGTGCCTCCCTCGATGCGCAGGCCCGCGTGGTCGGCGGAGCTGACGGCGGACAGGTCGTCGGCGGGGTAGTTCTCGAACGCGGTGGAGGTGTCGAAGAGCACGGTCCGGTCGGACCAGCGCTGGACGTCGGAGAGCCTGACGTGCTGGTGCTCCATGAGGGCGGTCTGCTCGCGCTGGATCCGGACGACGAGGTCGCCGACCGGCTCGGCCGGCCGCATCCGCACGCGCGTCGGCACGGTGTTGATGAAGAACCCGACCATCCCCTCGGCGCCGGGCAGCTCCGGCGGCCGCCCCGAGACGGTCGTCCCGAAGACGACGTCGTCGCGGCCGGTGAGGCGGCCGATCACGGTCGCCCAGGCGGCCTGCACCGCCGAGTTCACCGTCACGCCGCGGGCACGCGCCCACGCACTGAGGGCGCGGGTGTCCCGCTCGCCGAGCCGGGTCCACACCGACCTGGGGGGCGGGCCGTTGCGGTCGGCGTCCGGGGCGATCAGGGTGGGGCCGGGCAGTCCCGCCAGCGCCTGCCGCCAGGCGCGGGCGCTCTGCTCGGGCGGGCGGCGGGCCAGCCAGTCGAGGTGGTCGCGGTGCGGGCGGACGGGCGGGAGCGCGGAGGGGTCGCCGCCGCTGCCGTAAAGCGCGGCCAGTTCCCGCATCAGGATGGGCATGGACCAGCCGTCGAGGACGAGGTGGTGGTAGGTCACGGCCAACTGGTGGCGGTCCTCGCCGGTCCTGGCCAGCAGGAAGCGCAGCAGGGGCGGTCGGCCGAGGTCGAATCCGGTGCGGTGGTGCTCGTCCAGGAGCGCCTCCAGGTGCTTGTCCGCCTCCGCCGGGCTCCCCACGGGCCGCAGGTCCAGCTCCTGCCAGGGCACCGCGGGGCGGGTGGCGACCAGTTGGAACCACTCCCCCGAGCGCCGCTGGCGGAAGGCCGAGCGCAGCGCCGGGTGGCGTGCCACCAGCGCCTGGGCGGCCCGTCGCAGCCGGTCGGCGTCCAGCTCTCCGGAGAGGGCCAGGACCAGTCGGCTGACGTAGGCGTCGGGGACGTTCTCGTCGAAGACCGCGTGGAAGAGCAACCCCTCCTGGAGCGGGGTGACCGCGAGGACCTCCTCAACCATGCGCTGCGGACCGCTCACTGCATCTCCTCCCAGTCCGCGCCGAGCTCGTCCTCCAGCTCGGCGAGTTCATCGACGCTGATGGGCTGCGGGGCGGTGGCGCCGGGGCCCGGCGGGCCGCCGGTCGGTTCGCCCTCCGGTTCCCTGCCCTCCAGGGCCGCCGCGAGCGAGGCCGCAGTGTGGTGCTCGAAGACGTCGCGGGTGGTCAGCGGCAGCCCGTGTTCGCGGGCGCGGCTGACGAGGCGGACTGACAGGACGCTGTCACCCCCCAGGCCGAAGAAGCTGTCCTGGACTCCGACCCGGCCCAGGCCCAGCAGGTCGGCGAAGAGCGTGCAGAGCAGCTTCTCCCGAGGCGTGTGCGGCGGGCGGCCGGCGCCCGTGCCCGCCGGGTCGGGGTCGGGCAGCGCGTTCCGGTCCACCTTCCCGTTGGCGGTCAGCGGGAGGGCGTCGAGGACGACGACGGCCGAGGGGACCATGTAGTCCGGCAGCCGTTCGGCCAGGTGGGACCGGAGGCGGGCAGCCAGTTCGCGGTGGTGCGACCCGGCGGACGGGTCGTTCGTCTCCGGCCGGTCCGCGTCCGGTTCGCCAGGCCACAGCTCGGCCGGCGGCGCCACCGGCGCCGCGCCGTCCCCACCCGCCGGGGCCAGCACGAGGTCCACGGTGTCCGGCAGGCCCTCGGCCGACCATGTCACCCAGGCGGTGCGTCCGGCGGCGGCCGCGGCGCCGTACAGGTCCTCCGGATCCACTCCGTCGGCGGATCCCTCCAGCAGCCGCCGCACCTCGGTGACCGGTCGCCCGTCCACCAGGGCGGCGAGTGCGGCGGTCTCGCGCCGCACTCGGGCGTTGGGGATCGCGGTGACGCGCAGCGCGCCGGGGTGCGCCTCGCAGATCTCGGCCAGCCGCCCGGCGTCGCCGACCTCCCGCGTCCAGCGCAGTTCGGTGGCCGGGGGCATGGCGGGAGGCGCGGTTCCGGTCTCCTGTTTGGCCAGCAGGACGTCGTAGCGGTAGCGCGTCAGCTCGTTGTACGGCCTTCCACGCCGGACGCGCACGTCCAGGAGGAGCGGTTCGCCGGCTTCCCGCCGCAGCCGCGCGAAGTAGTCGGGGGCGATGACGAGTTCGTTCTCCGCGGCCGTCCTGCGGTCGGCGGCGGCCAGCACCGCGGCGGGGGTTTCGGAGACGGCGCTGTTGCCGGTCTCCACCGAGGCGCGGAAGGCGCGCAGCAGTGCCAGGCTGCGGACGTCGCCGACGAAGAGCCGCCCGCCGGGGGCTAGCAGGTCGAGCGCGCCGCGCAGCACGCGGGTGAGGTAGTCGGCGTCGGGGAAATACTGGACGACGGAGTTGAGCACGACGGTGTCGTAGAAGCCCCGGCGCAGGCCGCTGAAGTCGTGTGCCGGGCGGACGTGCAGCTCGACCTTCTCCTTCAGCGCGGGTTCCGCGCCGACCTGTTCGCGCAGCGTCTCGATCGCCCGTGCGGACAGGTCGGTCCCGTGGTACGCGGTGCAGTCCTCCGCCAGCTCCGAGAGCAGCAGCCCGGTGCCGACCCCGATCTCCAGCAGCCGCGCGGGCCGCAGCGCCCGGACGCGGTCCACCGTGGCCGCCCGCCACTGGAGCATCTCGTCCAGGGGGAGGGGCTGCCCGTCGTGACTGCTCCGCCAGATCCCGAAGTCGTGGCCGAGGGGGGCGGGCGCGGAACCGCCGTAGAGGGTGTCGTACGCCTCCCGCCACTCGTCGAGCCGGTTCTGCTCCCGGCTGTCGTCGGGGGCGGCGTGGTGGGGCTCGGGGACCACGTAGGCCACCAGTCGCCGCGGGGCCGGGTCGTCCGGCACGGGGGCCGCGCCGGACGCCGCGCGAGCGACCACGACCGCCCCGGCGACGTGCGGGTGCGCGCCGAGGGCCGTCTCGATCTCGCCCAGCTCGATGCGGAAGCCCCGTACCTTGACCTGGTGGTCGGTGCGTCCGAGGAATTCCAGCTCCCCGTCCGCGCGGCGGCGGGCCAGGTCGCCCGTGCGGTACATGCGGCTGCCCGGCGCGCCGAAGGGGTCGGCGGTGAAGCGCTCCGCGGTCAGGCCGCCGCGCCCCAGGTAGCCGCGGGCCACGCCGGCGCCGGCCAGGTACAGCTCGCCGGGTACGCCTTCGGGGCGCGGGTTCAGCCACTCGTCCAGCACGTAGGCGCGGGTGCCGCGCAGCGCCCGGCCGATGGGCGGGGCGCTCCCGGTGACCCGGTCGAGGTGGGCGGCGGTGGACCAGATGGTGGTCTCGGTGGGCCCGTAGACGTTGACGAGTTCGCCGCCCAGGTCGCGCAGTCGGGAGGCCAGGGAAGCGGGGAGGGCTTCGCCGCCGACCAGCTTGCGCAGCCCGCGCAGGACGTCGGGGGCTGTGTCGGCCAGCAACTGCCAGGTGGTCGGGGTGGCCTGGAGGATGGTGGCACCGCTCGCGGTGAGCAGCGCGGCCAGTGCCTCGGGGTCCCGTGCGGCGCCGCGGTCGGCCAGGACCAGTCCGGCGCCGCTGACCAGCGGGAGGAAGAGTTCCAGCGCGGCGATGTCGAAGCTGACCGTGGTGACGGCGACCAACCGGTCGTCGGCGCTGGGGCGCAGCCGGTCCCGCATGTCGGCCAGGAGGTTGGCGAGGTTGCCCCGGCTGACGACGACGCCCTTGGGGCGTCCGGTGGAGCCCGAGGTGTGCAGGACGTACGCGGCCTGGCCGGGCAGCGCGGCGGGGGCCTCGGGCACGGGTCCCGCGCCGTGTGCGGCGTCGGCCGCGAGGAGAACGGCTCCGCCGGCGGCGGTCGCGGCCCCGGTGATCGCGGGGCGGCAGTCCGCCGTGGTGAGCAGCGCCGCCGGGCGGGTGTCGGCCAGGATCGCGGCGATGCGCTCGTCCGGGTACCCCGGGTCCAGCGGTACGTAGGCGGCGCCGGCCCGCAGGACGCCGAGCAGCCCGACCACCAGGTCGGCGGTGCGCGGCAGGCACACCGCGACCCGGCTCTCGGGGCCGGCGCCGTGCCCGGCGAGGGCCGCCGCGACCCGTCCGGCCCGCTCGTCGAGCTGGGCGTAGGTAAGGCTGTCCCCGGCGCTGCGGACCGCCACCGCGTCGGGCGTCTCGGCGGCGCGGGCGCGGAAGAGGCCGACCAGGTCCTCGGCCGGGGCCGCGGCGGCGGCGTCCCATTCGGCCGTGAGTCCGACGCGTTCCGCCGCGTTGAGCACGGGCATCCGGCTGAGCCGTGTCGTGGGCTCCTCGACGGCGGCCAGGAGCAGGTCGTGGTAGCGCTCGGTCAGTCGGGCGACGGTGCGGGCGTCGAAGAGGTCGGTGGCGTACTCGACCGCGCCCTCGACGGCGGTCACTCCGTCGTCCTCGTTCCGGGACTCCACGAGGTTGACGAAGAGGTCGTACTTGGCCGCCGCCTGGGCGGGGCGTTCGACGGTGACCTCCAGGCCCGGCATGACGGCTTCACCGCGCTCGTTGTTCTGGAGGGCCAGCAGCACCTGGAAGACGGGGTGCCTGGAGAGGGAGCGGGTGGGGTTGAGCGCCTCCACCAGTTGCTCGAACGGGATGTCCTGGTGGGCGAAGGCTGACAGGTCGGCGTCCCTGACGCGGTCGAGCAGTTCCTCGAAGGTGGGGTCGCCGCCGAGGTCGGTGCGGAGTGCCAGGGTGTTGACGAAGAAGCCGACGAGGTCGTCGGCCGCCTCGTCGCCGCGGCCGGCGACCGGGGTGCCGAGGACGATGTCCCGTCCGGCCCCCAGTGTGGCGAACAGCGCGGCGAGTCCGGCCTGCAGGGCCATGAAGAGGGTCGCTCGCCGGGAGTGCGCCAGGGCACGCAACCGGTCGCGCAGCGGGGCGGGGAGGGTGAAGCGGTGGATCGCGCCGTGGTGGCTCTCCATCGCGGGGCGCGGCCGGTCTGTGGGCAGCTCGATCTGTTCCGGCGCGCCCTCCAGCGCTTCGCGCCAGAAGGCGAGTTGGCGGGCGGAGAGGCTGTCGGGGTCGTCCGCCGCGCCGAGCAGCTCCTGCTTCCAGAGGGTGTAGTCGGCGTACTGCACCGGCAGGGGCCGCCACTGCGGGGCCCGGCCCTCCCGCCGTGCGGTGTAGGCGGTGCTCAGGTCGCGGGCGAGCGGGGCCAGCGACCAGCCGTCGCCTGCGATGTGGTGGAGGACGAGGGAGAGCACGTGGTCGGCGGGCCCGGTGCGCAGCAGTGCGGCCCGCAGCGGAAGGTCCTCGGTGAGTGTGAACGCGTATCCGCAGGCCTCGGCGAGGGCGGCGGGCAGCTCCTTCTCGGTGACGTCCACGACGTCGAGGGCGGGCGCGGCCTGTCCGGGCGCGACCACGTGCTGGTGGGGGGCGCCGTTCTCGGCCGGGAAGACGGTGCGCAGGGCCTCGTGCCGGCCGACCACGTCGGCCAGGGCGGTGCGCAGGGCGTCGACGTCGAGAGGGCCGCGCAGGCGCAGGGCGAGCGGGATGTTGTAGGTGGCGCTCGGTCCTTCCAGCTCTCCGAGGAACCACAGCCGGCGCTGGGCGGAGGAGAGCGGGACGCGGTCCGGTCGCCGGCGCGGGAGGAGGCGGGGCCGTCCGGTCCCGGCCGTGTCCAGCCGCCGGGACAGCGCGGCGGGCGTGGGCGCCTCGAAGAGCGTGCGGATGCCGATCTCCACGCCGAGCGCCGACCTGATCCGGCTGATGAGCCGGACCGCCGAAAGGGAGTGGCCGCCCAGGGTGAAGAAGTCGGCGTCGCGGCTGACCTCCTGGACGCCGAGGACCTCGGCGAAGGCGGCGCAGAGCGCTTCCTCGCGCGGTCCGGCCGGGGCGCCGCCCGTGGCCCACTCCGCCCGGTCGGGGGCGGGCAGCGCCGCTCGGTCCAGCTTGCCGTTGGGGGTCAGCGGCAGGGCGGTCAGCAGCACCACGGCGGCGGGGACCATGTACGGCGGCAGGGCGGCCGCCAGGTGGGCGCGCACCTCGTGCGGGTCGGGGTCGGCGTCGGCCGTCGGCACCGCGTAGCAGACCAGGTACCGGTCGTCCGGTCCTTCGCCGTGCACGGCGGCGGCCGCCTGGGCGATGTCCGGGTGGCGGCGGGCGGCGGCCTCGATCTCGCCGGGCTCGATGCGGTAGCCGCGCAGCTTCACCTGGGAGTCGGACCGGCCGACGTAGTGGAGGCCGCCGTCCCGGGTGCGCCGGACGAGGTCGCCGGTCCGGTACATCCGGCCGCCGGCGTCGAACGGGTCGGCGACGAAACGGGTGGCGCTCAGGCCGGGGCGGCGGCGGTAGCCGCGGGCCAGGCCGGGGCCGGCGACGTACAGCTCGCCCACGACGCCCACCGGCACGGGAAGCAGCCCCTGGTCGAGCACGTGGGCGCGCAGGTCGTTCAGGGGCGTGCCGATCGGGCTGCCACCGCGCTCCACGGCGGCGTCGTCCAGCTCCAGGTGGGTGACGTGGACGGTCGTCTCGGTGATCCCGTACATGTTGACCAGGCGGACCGGGCGGCCCCGCCAGGGGGCGAGTTGGGCGGTGTCCAGCGCTTCCCCGCCGAAGACGACGTAGCGCAGCGCGGCGGTGGTCCGCGGGGGGACGCCGAGGTCGGACTCCGCCCGCAGGAGCTGGATGAAGGCTGAGGGCGTCTGGCTGAGCACCGTGACGCGCTCGCGGCCCAGCAGCCCCAGGAGGTCGCCGGGTGATCTGGCCACGTCGTGCGGGACGACGACCAGCCGGCCGCCGTGCGCCAGGGGCCCCCACATCTCCCACACCGAGAAGTCGAAGGCGCTGGAGTGGAAGAGCGTCCAGACGTCGTCGGGCCCGAATTCCATGGCCGCGCGGCAGGCGGCCAGCAGCCGTGAGACGTTGGCGTGGCTGACGACCACGCCCTTGGGCCGCCCGGTCGAGCCGGAGGTGTAGATGGTGTAGGCCGGGTGGTCGGGGAGCAGGGGGGCCCGGCGGTCGGCGTCGGTGACCGGCGCGGCCGAGAGGCCGGCCGCCGCGCCGCCGGTCGGGGACGCGTCGAGCAGCAGCCACGGGACCTCGCCGACCGCCTCGCCCACCGTGCCCTGCAGGGACTCGCGGACGGCGGTCGTGGAGAGCACGGCGACCGGCCGGCAGTCGTGGAGGATGTACGAGGTGCGCTCGGCCGGGTGGTCGGGGTCGACGGCGAGGTAGGCGGCGCCCGACTTCAGCACGGCGAGCACGGCCACCACCAGGTCCGCCGAGCGGGGCACCGCCAGGGCGACGAAGTCCTCCGGTCCCACGCCGAGTCCGAGCAGGACGCGGGCCAGGTGGTTGGACCGGGCGTCGAGTTCCGCGTAGTCCAAGGTCGTCGGGCCGTCGGTGAGGGCGGGGGCGGAGGGCGCGCGACCGGCGGAGGCGGCGAAGAGGGCGGGCAGGCCGGCGACAGCGGTGGTGGCCGCCCGCGCCCGTGCGGCGTCGGCCTCGGCCAGCCGTCGGCGTTCCTCGGCGGTGGTGACGTCGAGCTGCCCGAGCCGCAGGCCGGGCTCGCGCGTCACGGTGCGCAGCAGCGCCACGAACCGCTCCGCCAGAGCCCGCGCGGTCGTGTGGTCGAACAGGTCGGGGCGGTAGCGCAGGGACGCGTCGAGTCCGGTCCCGTCCGTGGCGGCCGTGCTCTCGGTGAAGGTCAGTTCGACGTCGGTGTGGGCGGTGCCCTCGGCGGTCGGCAGCAGTTCCGTACGCACACCCGGCAGGTCCAGGAGGTGGTCGAGCGCTCCGTGGGCGGCGTTGTCGAAGGTGAGCATCGTCTGGACGAGCGGGTGCCTGCTGGGCGAGCGGGCGGGGTTGACCGCCTCCACCAGCCGCTCGAAGGGCACGTCCTGGTGGGTGTAGGCCCGCAGGTCGGTCTCGCGCACCCGGTCAAGGAGTTCGGCGAAGGCCGGGTCCCCTGAGGTGTCGGTGCGCAGGACCAGGGTGTTGACCAGGAAGCCGACGAGGTCGGCGGTCTCGGGCCGGTCGCGGCCGGCGGACGGGGTGCCCACGGGGATGTCGGGGCCGGCGCCGAGCCGGTGCCACAGGGCGGCCAGGGCGGCGTGGAGGACCATGAACGGGGTGGCCCGGTGACGGGCCGCCAGCACCCTCACGTCCCGGTACAGTCCCGCGTCGACGCGGAAGGCGACCCGCTCGGCGTAGCCGGGGGGTGTCGTCGGGCGCGGCCGGTCGTAGGGCAGCGCGAGTTCGTCGGGCAGTCCGCGCAGTTCCTCGGCCCAGTGGGCGACGCGGCGGGCCACCGGGTCGCCCGCGTCGTCCCTGGCGTCGCGGTGCTGTCCAAGCAGGTGGGCGGCGGGGCTGGGGGCCGGGGTCGGCCAGTCGGGCGCGCGGTCGGCAGCGCGGGCACGGTAGGCGGCGGCCAGGTCCCGTGCCAGCGGCCCCATGGACCAGCCGTCGGCAGCGATGTGGTGGATGACCAGGAGCAGGACGTGTCCGCCTTCCGGGAGCGCGAACAGGGTGTGGCGCAGCGGGGTGTCGTCGGCCAGGTCGAAGGGGCGGCGGACGGCTTCGCGCACCAGGGCGTCGAGTTGGTGGGCGGCGGCGGGGACGACGGCCGGGGCGGGCGGGGCCCCCGGGGCCAGGACGACCTGATGCGGCCCCTGCTCGTCCTCGCGGAAGACGGTGCGCAGACTCTCGTGCCGGGCGGTCAGATCGCCCAGTGCCGCGTGCAGGGCGTCGACGTCGAGGTCACCGGTGAGCCGCAGCGCGACGCTGATGTGGTAGCCGCCGGCCTCCCTGTCGTAGCGGTTGAGGAACCACAGCCTGCGCTGGGCGGGCGACAGGGGCAGCCGCTCGGGCCGCGCCTGCGGGTCGCGGGCCGGCGCGGGCCGCGCCGGGACTCGTGTGCCGGGGGTCTCGCCGGGGGTGAGCTGTGCAGCGATCTGCGGATCGGCGAGGAGGTCCGTGACCGTGCGGTGGTCGAAGATCGTCCGGATGTCGAGCCGCAGTCCGAGTTCGGCCCGGATGCGGCCGGCGAGCCGGACGGCGAGCAGGGAGTGGCCGCCCAGGGCGAAGAAGTCGTCGTCCAGGGTGATCTCGGGCACGCCGAGCACTTCGGCGAACAGGGCGCACAGGGCGGTCTCGGCGGCGGTGCGCGGCGCGCGCCCGGCGGAGGCGGTGCCGTACGCGGGCGCGGGCAGCGCCCTGCGGTCGAGCTTGCCGTTCTCGGTACGCGGCAGCTCGGACAGGACCACGATCGCGGCCGGGACCATGTACGGCGGCAGGGCGGCCGCCAGGTCGCGCAGCGCGGCCGCCGGGTCGAAGCCCGCGTCCGGTCCGCCTTCGGGCACCACGTAGCCCGTCAGCCGCCTGTCCCCCGGCTCGTCCTCGCGCACGACGACGGTGGCGCGGGCGACGTCGGCGCGGGCGGCGAGCGCGGCTTCCACCTCGCCCAGCTCCACCCGGAAGCCACGCACCTTGACCTGGTCATCGGTACGGCCCAGGCACTCCATGATCCCGTCGGGCCGCCAGCGCCCCAGGTCCCCGGTGCGGTACATCCGGGCGCCCGGCGCGTCGAACGGGCAGGGCAGGAAGCGCTCGGCGGTCAGGCCGGGCCGCCCGTGGTAGCCGCGGGCCACGCCGACGCCGGAGACGTAGATCTCCCCGACGACGCCGACCGGCACGGGCTGGAGCAGGTGGTCGAGGACGAACATGTGGTTGCCGGGCAGCGGGCGACCGATCGGCAGCAGGCCGTCCGGTACCTCGTCACCGGGTTCGAAGAGCAGGTCGGAGCAGTTGACGCTGGTCTCCGACGGCCCGTAGTCGTTGAATACCTGGGCCCGCGGATGGTGGGCGCGCCAGCGCTCCAGCATCTCTCCGGTGAGCGGCTCGCCGCCGAGCACGAGCGTGCCGGGGCGCTCTCCGGTGGCGTCGAGGACGCCGGGCAGCTCGTCCAGGAGGGCGACATGGGAGGGCGTGCCCTTGACGAAGGTGACGCCGGAGCCCTGGGCGTGTTCGTCCAGCTCCGCGAGGAGGAGGGTCCCGCCGGAGATCAGCGTGGTGAACAGGGCGGTCACCGTCAGGTCGAACGCGACCGGGGAGTGCAGCAGCGACACCCCGGCCGCGTCCGGGTAGCGGTCGCGGGAGCGGACGGCGTGCGCGGCCAGCGAGCCCCGGCTGACCGCCACGCCCTTGGGGCGGCCGGTGGAGCCGGAGGTGTAGAGGACGTAGGCGAGGGTGTCGGCTCCGACCGGGCGCGGCCGCTCCCGGTCGGCCACCCTCCCCTCCGTGGCGCGGGCGAGCTCGTCTGCGGGACCGGGCAGGTCGACGCAGAGGATCTGCCGTCCCGGCACCTCGGGCACCAGGTGGGCGTGGGCGGAGGTGGTCAGGACGAGGGCGGGGTCCCCGTCGCCGAGAAGCAGCCCGATCCGTTCGGCCGGGTAGTCCACGTCCACCGGCAGGTAGGCCGCACCGGCCTTGAGCGCCCCCCACAGCCCGGTGAGCAGGTCGACGCCGCGCGGGAAGACCAGGCCGACCAGGTCCTCGGCCCCGAGCCCCCGGGCGATGAGGAAGCGCGCCATGCGGTTGGCGCGGGCGTCGAACTCGGCGTAGCTCAGCCTGGCACCGTCACCGCCCTCGACCAGCGCGAGGGCGCCGGGGGTGCGGTCGACCTGCTCCTCGAACAGGGCGACGGGGCACTCCCGTGCGCTCGCTGCCTCACCGCGCGCCCAGTCGCCCAGCAGCGTGTCGTGTTCGCGCGGCAGCAGGACGTCCAGTCGGCCCGCCGGGGTGTCGCCGCACGTCGCCATGGCGTCGAGCACCTGCTCGAACCGCGTTGCCAGGTCCTCCACCCACGGGGGTGCGAACAGGTCGGGGCGGTGGATGAAGCGGAGCTGGAGGCCGGGAGCGGGGCCGACGGTGATGCTGAGGGGGTAGTGGTTGCCGTCGTGGCCGCGCGCCCCGTGCAAACGGAGCCCGTCGCCGTCACCGAGGCCGTCGGCGGGGCCCAGCGGGTAGTTCTCGAAGACGAGCGTGGTGTCGAAGAGGTCACCCGCCCCGAGGCGTTGCTGCACCTGCGCCAGGGGGAGGAACTGGTGGTCCAGGAGGGCGGCCTGCTCCCGCTGCACGCGCCGGACGAGTGCTTCCAGCGGTTCGGCGGGGTCCAGGGCGACGCGCACCGGCACGGTGTTCATCAGCAGGCCGACGATCTCCCCCGCGCCGGGCAGATCGGTGGGGCGGCCGGAGGCGGCGATGCCGAAACTCACGTCGTCCCGGCCGGTGAGCCGGCCCAGGAGGAGTGCCCACGCGGTCTCGACCACCGAGTTGAGGGTGACGCCCAGGCGGCGGGCCCAGGCGGTGAGGCGGGAGACGACGTCGGGGTCCATGGTGCGGTAGTGCGCGAGCGGGGCCGCGCCATCGCGGGGGGCGTCCGGGGCTATCAGTGACGGCTGGAGCCCGGCGAGCGCCTCTTCCCAGGCGGCGTGGGCCGCGTCGGCGTCCTGGCCTGCGAGCCAGGCGAGGTAGTCGCGGTACGGCCGTACGGCGGGCAGGGCGGCGCCGTCCGTGCTGTACAGGGCCATGAGGTCGCGCACCACCAGCGGCAGCGACCAGCCGTCCAGTACCAGGTGGTGGTTGGTCACGGCCAGCACGTGCCGGTCCGCCGCCGTCCGTACGAGCAGGAAGCGCACCAGCGGTGGCCGTGCGAGGTCGAACCGGCGGGTGCGCTGCCCGGTCAGCAGCGCGTCCAGCCGCCGCTGCCGCTCCTCCCCGGACAGGGCGGACAGGTCGTGCTCCTCCCAGGGCACCGGCGTCCTGGCGGCGATCGCCTGGCTCCACTCGCCGGAGCGGCGTTGGAGGAAGGCCGCGCGCAGCACGTCGTGCCGGTCGAGGACGTGCTGGGCGGCCTCCCGCATACGGGCGCTCGACAGCTCGCCGTGGAACTCCAGCGCCAACTGGCCGAGGTACACGTCCTCCGCCGCGTCGTCGAAGGTGCTGTGGAAGAGCAGTCCCTCCTGGGCGGGCGCGAGGGCGAGCAGGTCGGCGATCTCGAAGTCCGCCGCCGCCTCGCACTCCTCGATCCCGTCCTGGTCCAGGTCGTCCGCGCCGGTCTCCGAGGGGATCAGGCCGGCGTTCCCGGCGACGCCGGCCAGGGCGGTCAGCTCGTGCAGCGCCTTCTCCCACTCCTGTGCCAGCGCGGTCAGCCGCGCTGCGGTCAGGCAGCGGGCGGAGGCGTTCCAGCGCGCCGCGAGGACCGGTCCCCGCGGGCCGTCCTCCAGGACGACGGTCAGCTCCACCTCGTGCGCGAGCGGCAGTTCGGACGGTTGCGGGGCCACGCTGTGGCCCGCGAACGCCCAGGCCCCGGCGGGCTCCGTGCTCCCGTCGGCGAGGGCTTCGGCCACGGCGAACCGGCCGAGGTAGTTGAAGCCGAACTGTGGGCGGGGCAGCTCCCGGCCGCCCTCCCCCGGGGAGGGCGCCGCGCCGCCGAGGCGGAGCAGGTCGTGGCCGAGACCGGCCTCCGGCACGGTGCGCAGCCGCTCCTTGGTCTCCTTCAGCAGCCGTGCGGCCCCTGCTCCGGGCCTCAGGCGCACTGGGTGGACGGAGGTGAACCAGCCCACGGTGCGGGTCAGGTCGATACCGGGCAGGAGGGCGTCCTGGCGGCCGTGGCTCTCGGTCTCCACCACGAACACGGGCCGGTCGCCCAGGACCCGCGACGCGGCCAGCGCGTAGGCGGCCAGCAGCAGTTCGCCGGTGTCCGCGCGGAGCGCCGCGGGCGCGGTGCGGACGAGCGCGTCGGTCAGGCCGGGCGACAGGCCGTGCACGCGCTCACGCGCCGTGCCGTGGGTGTCGGCGTCGGGGTCGAGCCGAGTCTCCAGGGTGGCCACGTCGCCATCCGGGTCCTCGATGCCCGCCAGGGTCGCGCGCCAGTGGGAGAGCCGGCCGGTCACGGCGGTCTCGGTGGCGCGTCGGGCGATCCGGGTGGCCCACTCCCGCAGGGAGGTGCCCTCCGGCGGCAGGGGCGCCGTGGTGGCGGGGACGTCGGCCGGGGTCCAGGCCTGGCGGAGGTCGTCCGCCAGGATGCGCCAGGAGACGCCGTCCACGCTGAGGTGGTGGGCCACCAGGACCAGCAGGCCGCCCCGGTCCCTCCCCCGGTCCAGCCAGGCCGCGCGCAGCACGGCTCCGGTGCTCGGGTCGAGGGCGTCGCGTGCGTGCTCGGCCTCCCGCTCCACCGCCTCCCGCAGCGCCGCGCCTTCGAGTCCGGCGGCGTCACGGCAGCGCAGCAGGCCGGCGGCGGCGACCGTCCCCGGTTCGGCGACCACCAGGCCGTCCGGCGACCCGTCCCGGTCCGCGGCGGTCCGCAGGCGCAACGCCCCGTGGTGGTCGATCAGCGTCTGGAGCACGCGCCGGACGTCGTCGGCCGCCGCGTTCGCGGGGGTGGTGAGGACCACAGACTGGTGGAAGCGGTCGGCGCCGCGGGCGCGCATCGACCCGGTCCTGGCGACGAGCCGCGCCGCGGCCGAGACGTAGGGCAGCGGCCCGCTCGGGGCGAGCGCCTCCGGCGCGGGACGGCCCGCGTCCTCGTCCGGGCCGGCGGACCGCGCGGCGGTCGCCAGCCCGGCGGCCGTGGGGTGCTCGAAGACGTCGCGCACGGTGAGGTGCAGTCCGGCTCTGCGGGCGCGGCCGACGAGCTGGATGCTGACGATGCTGTCACCCCCGAGCGTGAAGAAGCTGTCGTCCGCGCCGACCTCGGGCACTCCCAGTACGTCGGCGAAGAGCGCGCAGAGCAGTTCCTCCTTCGGCCCGTCCGGGGCGCGGCGGCCCGCGTGGCGGCCGAAGTCGGGCGCGGGCAGGGCGTGGCGGTCGAGCTTGCCGTTCGGGGTGAGCGGCAGGGCGTCGAGGTCCACGAGGGCGGCGGGCACCATGTGGTCGGGCAACCGGACGCGCAGCCTCTCGAGGAGGGCGGCCGGGCCGGCGGTGGCACCGACGACGTAGCCGACGAGGCGGGCGGGGGCGGCCGCCCGCTCGGGCGTCCCTTCCTGCCCTTCAACGAGGATGACGGCCGCCTCCCGGACGCCGGGGAGGTCCAGCAGCGCGGCCTCCACCTCGCCGGGCTCGACCCGGAAGCCGCGCACCTTCACCTGGGCGTCGGCCCGTCCCTCGTAGACCAGTTCGCCGTCGGCGGTCCAGCGCATCAGGTCGCCGGTGCGGTACATCCGCTCCCCCGGCCGTCCTTGCGGACAGGCGACGAACCGTTCGGCGGTGGCGGCCGGCCTGGCGCGGTATCCACGGGCGACGCCGGGCCCGCAGACGTACAGTTCGCCCGTGACGCCCGGAGCGACGGGGCGCAGGCGGTCGTCGAGGAGCAGCACCCGTACGCCCGCCACCGGCCGGCCCACCGGCACGGGTCCCGAGGGCGCGTGGGTGTCCGGGGCGATCCTGTGCTCCAGGCAGTTGACGGTGGTCTCGGTGGGCCCGTAGCTGTTGAAGACGGTGGTGGCGCCGTGGCGGGTCCGCCAGCGGTCCAGCCGTGCGCCGATGAGTTGCTCGCCCGCCAGAACGACCGTTCCGGGGGCCGTGGAGCCGCCGAACTCCTCCAGCAGTGCGAGGTGGGAGGGTGTGGCCTTGACGAAGGCCGGGCGCTCCCGATCCCACTGGGCGATCCCGGGCTCGTCGAGGTCGCCGACCCGGACGCGCCCGCCCGCGGCCAGCGGCCCGTAGAGGGAGACGACCGTGAGGTCGAAGGCGACCGGGGAGTGCAGCAGGACTCCTCCGCTCAGCGCGTCGCCGTAGGTGTCCAGGGCGCGTTCGACGAACGCGTCCAGCGAGTCCCGCGTCACGACGACGGCCTTGGGGCGGCCCGTCGAGCCGGAGGTGTAGATCGTGTACGCGGCGTTGTCCCCGGCCACCGGGCGTACGAGGCCGGCGCCGTCCTGCGGGAGGGGGGCGCGGTCCGCCAGTTCCCTCTCGGCCTCCTCCTCGCCCAGGACCAGCGCGGCGCACCTGGTCGCTCCGGGGAGCGTGCGCAGCCGCTCGGCGTCGGTCACCAGCAGCGCCGGGGCGGAGTCCGAGAGGGCCCAGCGGTTGCGGTCGGCGGGGTGTCCGGCGTCGAGCGGGAGGTAGGCGGCACCGGCCCGCAGGATCCCCAGCAGGGTGGCGACCAGTTCCGCTCCCCGGGGCAGGAGTACAGCGACGAGGTCCTCGGCGCCGGCGCCGCGTGCGGCCAGGGCCGCGGCCACCCGGTCTGCGCGGGCGTCGAGTTCGGCGTAGCTCCAGACCCGTCCGGGCTCGACCACCGCGGGCGCGTCCGGTGTGCGGGCGGCTTGGCCGGCGATCCTCGCGGCGACCGGTTCCGGGCGGCTGCCACGGGGGCGGGGCGTGCCGGTCCCCCACGCGTGCACGAGGCGGTGCTCGGCGGCGCTGAGGACGTCGAGGGTCCCGACGGTCCGGGCGGGGTCGTCGACCATGGCGGTCAGGACGTCGAGCAGGCGTTCGGTGAGCCGGTGCGCGGTGGCGGCGCCGAACAGGTCGGTGGCGTGGACGAGGGCTCCCTCCAGCGCCCGGTCCGGCCCGTCACGGTGGGTGAAGTGCCAGGAGAGGTCGAACTTGGTCTCCCCCGGCTCCACCGTCTCGACGCGGTCGGCCAGTCGGGGGAACCGCGCCCGGCCCCGGTCCTGCTCGCGGCCGTTGAGGATCAGCATGACCTGGAAGAGGGGGTGCCGTGCGGTGGAGCGGACGGGGTTGACCGCGTCCACGACCCGGTCGAAGGGCACGTCCTGATGGGCGAAGGCTTCCAGGTCGCCGTCGCGCGTCCGGGCCAGCAGTTCGGTTGTGGTCGGGTCGCCCGAGACGTCGGTGCGCAGGACGACGGTGTTGACGAAGCAGCCGACGAGTCCGTCGAGCGCCTCGTCCGGGCGGCCGGCGACCGGCGTGCCCAGGGGGATGTCCGATCCGGCTCCCATCCGGCTGAGCAGGACGGCTATCGCGGTCTGGAGCACCATGAACGGGGTGGCACCGACGCTTCCGGCCAGCTCCTCGAGCCTGGTGTACAGGGCGGGCGGCACCTCGAACCGGGCGACCCCGCCCCGGCGGACCGGCTCCTGCGAACGAGGGCGGTCGGCGGGGAGCCGGATGTGGTCCGGCAGCCCGGCCAGGGCCCGGCGCCAGTAGCCGATCCCCTCGGACTGCGCGGCGGAGCACTCCCGGCTCCCCCGCTCCCACAGTGCGAAGTCGGCGTACGTCACCTCGGGCGGCGGGAGGACGGGTGCGCGTCTCACGAGCCGGGCCGTGTAGGCGGTGGCCAGGTCGCCGATCAGAGGCCCCATCGACGCGCCGTCGGCGGCGACGTGATGGACAAGCAGCAGCAGTGCGTGCTCCTGCTCACCGGTGCGATAGAGCGTGGCGCGCACCGGAAGGTCCCGCGCGAGGTCGAAGACGTGGCCCGCGGCGGCGCGCAGCTCCCCGGCGAGCGCTTCGGGGGTGACGTCGAGCACCGGCAGCGGGAGCCGGTGGCCGCCGGGGGGCGCGATGTGCTGTTCGGGTGCGCCCGCCGCCGAGACGTCGTCCGCCGTGGGCCGCAGGGTTGTGCGGAGCGTCTCGTGCCGGTCCATCACGTCGCCCAGCGCGGCGTGCAGTGCGGGGACGTCCAGCGGTCCGTCCAGGTGCAGGACGGTCGGGATGTTGTAGGCGGCCGATGCGCCGTTGAGTTCGCCGATGAACCACAGCCGGCGCTGCGCGGACGAGAGCGGCACCCGCTCCGGGCGGGGCCGGACCGGGTGGACGCGGTCGCCCGTCACGACCCCGTCGCCCAGTTCCTCCACGAGGCGGGCGACGGTCGGGGACCGGAAGACCTCTCGTACGGTGACCGCCTTGCCTAACCGGCCGCGTATGCGGCTCGCCAGTCGGGCGGCCAGCAGGGAATCGCCGCCCAGGGCGAAGAAGTCGTGGTCGGCGCCGACCTCTTCGACGCCCAGCACCTCGGCGAAGAGTGCGCACAGGGCCTCTTCACGGGCGTCGCGCGGCGCCCGCCCGGCGGTCGGGGGCGGGGTTACGGGGGCCGGCAGCGCCGCGCGGTCCACCTTGCCGTTGGCGGTGCGCGGGATCTCCGCCAACTCCACCAGGAGGGAGGGGACGAGGTGGGCGGGGAGCCGGTCGGCGAGCGCGCGGCGCAGGCGCTCGAGGTCCAGTCCTCCCCGGTGCGCGGGGGCGGGCGTCAGGTAGCCGACGAGCCTGCGGTCGCCCGGCCGTTCCTCGTGCACGGTCACCAGGGCCTGGGCGACGCCGTCGAGTTCGGCGAGGACCGCCTCGACCTCGCCCGGCTCGACCCGGAAACCCCGGATCTTCACCTGGTCGTCGGCCCGGCCGACGAACCTCAGCACGGTGCGGCCGTCGCCGGGCACCCGGCGCACCAGATCCCCGGTCCTGTACATCCGCTCGCCCGTCCCGGTGTGCGGGTCGGCGACGAACCGGTCGGCGGTGAGGCCGGGGCGGCCCAGGTAGCCGCGGGCCAGGCCCCTGCCGCGCAGGTAGAGCTCTCCCGTCACCCCGTCGGGCACCGGTCGCAACGCGGCGTCCAGAACGTAGGCGTCCACCCCGGCCTCGGGGTTCCCGATATCCGGCGCCCGGTCGCCGCCGGCCGCGCACCGCCCGGAGGTGGCCTGGACGGTGGCCTCGGTCGGCCCGTAGACGTTGAACATCCGCCGGCCGGGCGCCCAGCGGGCGATCAGCGAGGGCGGGGGCTGCTCGCCTCCGGTGACCAGGTCGGTCAGGTCGGGGAGGTCGCCGGGGGGCAGGGTGGCCAGTACGGCGGCCGGGGCGAGGGCCGTGGTGACGCGCCGGTCACGCAGGAACGCGGCCAGCTCGTCGCCGGCGAGGCCGTGCGGCGGGAGGACGAGGCAGCTCCCCGACGTCAGCGCCATCACGAGTTCGGCGACCGCGACGTCGAACCCGAGGGCCGCGAGCTGCGCCACCCTGGAGCCGGGGCCCAGTCGGTAGCGTTCGATCTGCTCGGCCGCCAGGGCGGCGATGCCCGCGTGGGTGACCACGACCCCCTTGGGCCGCCCGGTCGAGCCGGAGGTGTGGACGACGTACGCCGGGAGGTCCACCGGGAGGGTCCCCGGCGGGGGCACGTCGGCCTCGGCGCTCCGCACCCCGGCGTCGAGGAGGTCCTCGGCCGGCACGCGCGGGCAGTCGGCGGCAGGGGGCTCGGTCCCGGCCCCGCCGACCAACAGGGCGGGGCGGGCGTCGCGCAGCAGGAAACCGATGCGTTCCACCGGGTGCTCCGGGTCGATGGGGAGGTAAGTCCCTCCGGCCCGCTGGACCCCGAGGATCAGTGCCACAAGCTCGACGCCCCGCGGTACCGCGAGGGCGACGATGCTCTCCGGCCCCACGCCCAGCGCGGCGAGCCGCCGGGCCACCCTCTCGGCGCGGGCGTCGAGTTGGGCGTACGTCCAGGTGGCGCGGGCCGAGGTGACAGCCGGGGCGTCGGGGGTGCGGGCGGCCTGTCGGGCGAAGAGTTCGGGCAGGGTCCGGGGGCGGAGGTCCCGCCTCGGACTCCGTCCGGAGGCAAGCACCCCGGCTTCTTCCTCCGCGCCGAGCAGGCGAGTCCGGCCGATCGGGACGTCAGGGTCTTCGCCCGTGCGCGTCAGGAAATCGGCCAGCCGCCTGGCCAGCGAAGCCACCGCGTCGGCCGTGTGGAGCTGGGGGTTGGCGGTGACAGTGATCTCCAGCTCCCGGCCGTCCCCGGGGGTGCCGAGCAGGTTGACGACCAGATCCTCGACCGGCCCGGCCGACAGCTGGTGCACCGGCGCCAGGCAGTCGCCGAAGTCGAGCACCGGGGCGAAGGCCATGACGTTGACGAGTGTCGTAGCCGGTGAGGCGCCGTGCGGGGGGAGTCCGAGCGCGCGGCCGATGTCCTCGGTACGGTGACGCTGGTGGCGCAGCGTGGTGCTGATCTCGGCCGCTGTGCGGTCCAGCAGTGCGGCGAACGGCATGCCCTGCCGTACCCGGAGCCGGAGCGGTACGACGTTGGCCAGCATCCCCGGTGTGCGCACTGCGGCGGGTGTCACCCTAGCGGTGACCGGGAGCCCGATGACGACCTCCTCCCCCGGCGCGAGACGGCTCAGGAAGGCGGCCACCGCGGCCGTGGCGAACACCGGCCAGGGACGGCCGCTCTCGTCCGCCTTCAAGCACAGTGCGGTGGTTTCGGCAGCGGACAAGCGCACCGTACGGCGCAGCTCACCGGACGTGGCGGGCCCGGCGAGCACGGTGGCGTCGGCGAGGCTGGTCGGGCGCGGAAGGTCCGCGAAGCGTGCCCGCCAGTGGTCGGCGTCCGCGCGGTGGCGGGCGGAGTGCCGGTAGGCATGGTCCTCCTCGACGAGGCGGGCCAGCGGCGCGAAGGTGCAGGGGGGCGGTTCCTGGCCGGTGCGCAGCGCGCGGTACACCTCCGCGAGCCGGTGCAGGTAGAGCGTCACGCCGTACCCGTCCAGGGCGAGGTGGTGGTAGCGCAGGTGCAGGACGGCACGGTGCCCGCCGAGCGGGATCAGGGTGTGCCGACAGGTGTCGCCGGCCGCGAGGTCCCAGGGTTGCGCCCGCTGCTGGTCCATCCAGCCCAGTGCTTCGGAGCGGGACCGGTCCTCCCCGCGCGGGCCGGCGCGGAAGAGGTGTGTCTGCGTGCTCGGCGGCCGGGCGAGCACGTGCTGTTCCAGCGTGCCCTCCGCGTCCTCTTCGAAGGCGGTACGCAGCGCCTCGGTGTCGGCGACCGCACGGCGGACCGCCTCGTTCAGCACCTCCTCCACCACGTGGCCGAGTTCGAGATAGAGGCCGCAGGCGTAGAGCCTGTCGTCCGAGCGCAGACGTTGTGCCGTCCAGATCCCGGACTGGGCCGAGGTGGCGACCACACGGTGTGCTGGCGACTCCAACATACTTCTCCGCTCTGGGACTGGAAGGGTGTCGGCATGCCCGGACGCGCGGCGGCGTTCGCACGTACGAGTGCCTGGGCACACGCGTGTGCGTGGCACGGGGACGAGGGCCGGGCGGCCTCAGCGCACGCTGTGCGAAGCCAGCCAGGAGGTGAGCCCGTCGATCGTCGGTTCCTGCCAGAGCAATTCCAGGTCGCATTCGACGTCCAGGTGCTCCTCCACCACACCGCACAGGGCGGTTCCGGTGACGGAGGTCATCCCGTAGTCGGTGAGGGGAACGTCCGTGGCGAGGGACGCCGCGGGGACTCCGAGGCAGTCGGCGCACTGCTCACGCAGCCACTGCCGCAGCGCTGCGGGATCCTGCGGAAGGGGCGGAGAGGGGGACATGCGGTAGGACCTCTGTCTTCGGTGGGCGCATCGGTCGGTCTTCGCTGTGGCGTCCCGGTCGGCCCTCGTCCAGGGTCCGGCCGGTGCCGCGGGGGTTCGCGTTGCTACGGAATCGGGGAAGCGGGCCCGCCGCTGTGAGCAGATCAGGACGGGCACCAGGTCATGCCGGGGGCGGCAGGGCACCGTGGAGGCCGTTCACCTCCCGGAGCGTCTCCAGGAGCCGGTGGGCACCGGAGTCAGCGTAGACCTGGGCAAGTTTCCCGGTGCGGAAGAGCCGGGCGGTCAGGCGGCGTTGCACCTTGCCGCTGCTGGTGCGCGGTGTACGGCCGCGGCTCACCAGAACCACGCCGGCCGGCGCGAGGCCGAACTCCCGGGCGAGTGTCGCGCGTAAGGCAGTCACCAGCCCGGGGCCCTGGTCGGCCCGGACGGACGGGTTGACCTCGTGTGTGATCACCACGGCCTCGCCTTCCTCCGTGGGGAAGGAGAAGGCTGCCCCGATCGTCCCGAGTTCGGCGTGCCGGGCGCGCAGTTCGTGCTCGATGTCGTGCGGGTAGATGTTGCGGCCGTGCACGATGATGAGTTCCTTGATCCGGCCGGTGACGTACAGCTCGCCCTCGTACAGAGCACCGAGGTCACCGGTGCGCAGCCAGGGTCCGGAGCCGTCCGCGTCCATGACGAACGTCTCGGCGGTCGCCTCCGGTTTCTGCCAGTAGCCCCTGGCCGTGCTCGCGCCCCGCACACGGATCTCACCCACCCCGTCGCCCGTGACGGGTGTTCCTTCCGCGGGGTCGACCACGCGGATCTCCAGAGCCGGGGGCCGGCCGCACGAGACGACCTCGCGGGACGGGCGCCCTGCGGCCGCCTCGACGAAGCGGTGGTTCTCCAGTTCCGCGACATCCACCCGCCGGGTGCGCAACTCCCCCGCGGACAGGGACACCAGCAGGGTCGCCTCGGCCAGTCCGTAGCAAGGGGTCATCGCGTTCGGAGGCAGCCCCGTGGGGGCCAACTCCTTGGTGAAAGCCCGAAGCGTCCCGGCCCGGACGGGCTCGGATCCGTTGGCCGCCCAACGCCAGCGCGACAGGTCGAGCCGGTCCATCTCCTCGGGCTTCACCCGCCGCACGCAGTAGTCATAGGCGAAGTCGGGTGCTGCGGAGAAGACGATACCGAAACGGTCGATCAGCGTCAGCCACAGGTACGGCCGGCGCAGGAAGGCGCTGCCGCTCATCAGGACGGCCGCCCCTCCGCTGAACAGAGCCGGGCTCAGCAGCCCGAACAGTCCCATGTCGTGGTACATCGGGAGCCAGCCGCCCAGCCGGGCTCCGGCCCCCAGGCTGAAGCCGGACAAAAAGCTACGGACGTTGTCGGCGAGCGCGCCGTGCGTGACGACGACCCCCTTGGGGCTGCCGGTGGAACCGGAAGTGTATTGCAGCACCGCCACGGTGTCGGCCCGGATCTCCGGTTGCCGCCAAGCGTCCGGGCCGGCGCCGTCGGGCAGTTCATCGACGGAGAAGAGGGGCAGACCGCCCAGCCCGGTCGCGGCTGCCCACTGCCGGACTTCCGCCTCGGTGTCGGAGACGGTGAGGACGGCGCCCGCCTCGGCGTCTCGCGCGACAGCGACGACGCGTGCGGTCTCCAGGGAGGTGCCCGTGGGCAGGGGCGCGGGGACGGCGGCCATCCCCGCGTAAAGACAGCCGGCGTAGGCCGCCGCGAACTCCGCGGACTGCGGGAAGAGCAGCAGCACGCGCGAACCCGTACCGAGCCCCGCAGCGCGGAGGAGGACGGCGATGCGGCGGGCCCTGTCGTCGAGCCAGGAGTAGCTCCGCAGAGCATTCTCGCCCTCGCGCTCCGGATGCCGGACAAAACCGACGGCCTTGCGCTCAGGGTCGGCCTCGGCCGTCGCGGAGATCGCGGTCACCAGATTGGCCCCGGCCAGCGGGTATACCGAAGGACTGCTCACAGCAGTTGCCCTCGCCTCTCGCTGCCTCGGCGGGCTTCCGCTCCGCCGGGGCGCGGCCGCACGCCCACGGCCGACGCACATGGCGCCCCCATGTGTCTTCGACCCGTCGGCCGAGTGGGGGCGCCACTGCGGACGCCTCGGGCCCGAAGCAGCGTTGACGGTGGCTTTCGGCACACCTGCCGGACGGCTATATGATGCGGATCTTCCTGCTCGTACACCCTCTGCTACCTCCCCCGTGAAGCGGCGGATTTTACAGGTCGTGCGCACATGCCGATCGCGATGGAAAACCATACGGCCCGAAAACATCCGTGCCGAGAATCGGGCTGCTCAACACGCACCATACAGGCCTGCCCCTCTTTTGAGGCGGGTTCGCTCTTTTTTATCGACGCCTCGGCGAGGCAAATGGATAGATGTCCAACCCCGGCAAAAATTCCCGCACCAAATGCTCGCGATTCAGCAAGGACCGCACCGCGGACATCGGTACCCACCCCTTTGTCCGCTTTTCATCTCCACAGCCGCCTTGAGCGTCGACACGCCGGGAACCGTATACACGGCTTCGATCCCACCACAAGAGCGCGTCAGGGAAAGCCCCTCTTGACAGAAGGTCCATATCCACTTCATCGCTGGTACAGCATGACGTCCTGAATGACATCGGACCATTCGGGACGCCAGGAAGCAACACCACGAAGAGCAGCAGGAGAGTCGGCCTTGATTCGCCGCAACAGCCGCGAACCGCGCCCGATGCCGCGTTCGGCCGCATAGGTACGAATCATTTCACCGGAATGAAGCATTCAGTTCGACTGGACGAGGATAAAAAAATCAGCTTTTACCGTCCCACCTGGCGGTCTGATGGAAATCGGGGGCGTTGTCACGTTATTGGCGTGTGGGTCTCTGGCGGCGCGTTGGGGTGTGGTGGGGCCGGGGTTCGGGCAGGCGTCCAGGCTGCGGTGGGTTGGTCGGCGGCGCCGGTGGCCTGGCCCCAGATCACGGAGCGGATGGTCATCTCGGCTCGGTAGCGGGTGACGGTCATCAGGTGACGGGGTCGGAGGCGCGGTGAGATGCCGCTGAACGCGGACGGGAACCGCTGGGCGGCGCCCACGCCACGGAAACCTTTCATGGCGTGTTCACGCTGCCGGGTGGGCCGATGACTGAAGCTTCCCCTTGATCGTGGACACCTGGAGACTGGGACGTGAGAGCCCGGAGGAGGCAGCGCCAGGTGGGAAGCAAGTACACGAAGCGGTACTCGGAGGAGTACAAGCGGGACGCGATCGAGCTCGTTCGGTCGTCGGGCCGGACGGTGGCCGAGGCCGCCCGGGAGCTCGGGATAAGCTCGGAGTGAAGTTTCCCCGTGATCCCGGACACGTGATCGTCATACCGCGAGGGTGTGCTGATGCCGCTGCCTGATCTCGGCCGGGGCGAGACAGCCGAAAGTCCGGTGCTTGCGCAGGCGGCGGTTGCAGCAGGTCTCGATGAAGGAGAAGACCTCGGTTGGGGCGGTGGCCGATCGGTCCAGATGCGGGTGCCGTTCTCCTCTTTGAGCAGGGCCCAGAAGCTCTGTGCAGCAGCATTGCCGAAGCACGATCCGGTGCGTCCCCAGCTCTGCCGCAGCCCCAGCTCCCCTGCTCTGTGCTGGAACTGGGCTGACGTGTATGCGCTGCCGCGATCGCTGTGGACCACGCAGCCGGGCTCGGGTCCGCCCCGGCCGTGGGCCATGTCGAGAGCGTCGACGACGAGTTCGGCGCGATGGTGGTCGGCCATGGCGTAGCCGATGACCTCGCGAGTGGCCAGGTCCAGCCGGCAGGCGAGGTAGAGCCAGCCTTCGGCGGTGGGCAGACAGATGATGTCACCGGCCAGCCTGGTCCCGGGCCGCTCGGCGTGGAAGTCGCGGCCGATCAGGTCCGGGGACGCCTTCGCCTTCGCGTCCGGCCGGGTCAGCGAACGTCCCTTGCGCCCGGTGACACCGCGGACGTCGCGCTCACGCATCACACGGGCGACGCACTTGCGGTTCTCCCGCCGGCCCAGGCGGCGCAGTTCAGCATGACCGGATGGACACCGAAATCGGCGGCGATCCGTCCCGGCGTGACACCGGACTCACGGCTGCGCGCGACCCGCGCGACGTCCTGGCGGAACTCCTTGGGCTACGGCTTGGACACTGCGACATCCTTCCAGGCCGCCTCTCAGCAAGCCAGGTCAGGTGTCATCCGCCCCTGCAGCAGTCCCCTCAGCGCCTGCGAGAGACCGACGCAACCGGACGGGCCCATGAAGAGTGGAGTACGCCTGGGTTGCGAGTTGACGACGGGCCGTTCGGAACGATGTATTCCGGACGATTGTTGAGCCATGCCCGAACTCGACGACAAGCAGCCTTCCGGCAGAGAGGATGCCCTCACCGCAGGTTGTCTCCTGCTTCTCGTACTGGTGGTGGACGTGGCGGCCTCACTGTTGGTCGTCATCGTGCTCGCCGTCCGGGGGCTGGGCCGGATGGACGCCGGCTCCGGACAGACAGCGACCGGCGTGCCGCCCATGGACTGGGCGCCAGTACTGGGCTTCGGCGCTCTGGCCCTGGTGGTCGGCGTAACTGCCGTCGTGCTGCTGCTGTTAGGGCACCGAACTATCGGGGCGGTACAGCTGACGCTCTGCGTCTTCCTGACGCTCCATACGCTGGGGCCTTGGCTCTGATCCATATGTCTTCACAGCCGTCGAAGGAGCCTTGGGGACAGAGGTGTAGGCCCTGAGGTCGGAAAACGCTCAGTGCCACAACGCCGTCAGCCCTCTGCACAAGCCGTGTATCTCACCTCGTGCGGCAGGACGAACTCGCGGCGCTCGGGCTGGAGCGCGAGGCCATGTCCTACTACGCGGGCCGCACTGCCCCGCTCGGTGCGATCGGCACGGGCACGGGCACGGCGACGTTCCGCAACTCCAACCATGAGCATGTGAAGCGGTACATTCCCGCCGCGTGGACGGTCACCACACCGGAAGCGGTGCTCGCGGCGCTACTGCGCGGCGTGGAGGGGATGCTGCGACGGCAGTCCGGACAGAAGGTCCTCGCGTCGAAGGAGATGGCCGAGGCGGCTGGGCCGGCGCTGCGCGCCGCCGAGCGTGTCACCGCGAGGCGCGTCCGTTGTGCGCCGCGCGCCGGCCTCCCGGTGTCCGAGCAGCCGCACCTGGCCCTGTGGTACGCCGCGACGCTTCTGTGCGAGCACCGGGGTAACGGTCACCTCGCCTCCCTGGCGGTCGCCGGCCTGTCCGGCATCGAGGCGCTGGTCCTGCACAACGCCACCGGTACGGCACCGACATCGGCACTGGCCACGCGGACCCGCGAGTGGTCCGCGCAGCAATGGGAAACCGCCCGGGGCCAGTTGCGCGAGCGCGGCCTGCTGAACGAGGCAGGGGATCTCATGGAGTCGGGCGCGCCCCTGCGCGCCGAGACCGAGGTGCTCACCGACCGCCTCGACGCCGCCCCGCACGACCACCTCGGCCCGGCCGCCACCGCACGCCTCATCGAACTGGTCAGCGGCTTCTCCGAAACCCTCAGAGCAGCGGGCGCCTTCCCCGCGGTGCACTTCGGCGAAGGCTGAGGGCCCTTGAGGGGAGAGGACTGTCAGTGCCTGGCGCCGGCCATACCCGGCGCCAGCATGCTCACCTGGGGCATGCCTCCAGATCCTCCGTCACGGGCAGGCACTCGGCGAGCAGGTCGATGACGTCGCGCCAGGCTCGCTGCGCGTGCCGCGGGTGGTAGCCGACGCCGGGCACCACGGGGTGGTCGACCGGCGGATGGTGGAAGGCGTGCAAGGCGCCGCCGTAGACCGTGAGGCGCCAGTCGACGCACGCGGCCTGCATCTCAGCAGTGAACGCGTCCCGTTGCGCGGGCGGCATGATCGGGTCCTCCGACCCGACCCCGGCCCAGACCGGGCAGCGAATGCGCGCCGCCTCACCCGGCCGGCCCGTGGTCAGTGCGTTGACTGCCCCGATCGCGCGCAGGCTGACGCCGCCGCGCCCGAGTTCCAGCCCGACGGCACCCCCGGTTCCGTAGCCGACGGCGGCGATCCGGTCGGGGTCGGTCCTCGGTTCGGCGCGCAACACGCCGAGCGCCGCATGGCCGATGCCCCGCATCCGGTCGGGATCGTCGAGCAGCGGCATGCAACGGGCCAGCATCTCCTCGGGGTCGCCCAAATAGCGCCCGCCGTGAAGGTCGAAGGCCAGCGCTACATATCCCAGCTCGGCGAGAGCATCGGCCCGGCGGCGCTCGACGTCGCTGAGCCCCATGCCCTCCGGTCCGAGCAGCACCGCAGGCCGGCGGCCGAGACCGGCCGGGAGCGCGAGGTGCCCTGTCATCGTCAAACCGTCGGCCGGATACTCGACCGTACGCGTCGTGATCGTCATGAGAGTGGACTGTAGTGATCGTCGAGCCCGGTCCGGCCGGTTTTCTGCCGTTGGCAGTACGGTGCGAGTATCCCTCTGGAATGCGGCGAGGGTTCACAAGGGCCGTCACAGACCCCGTTCCCACGGCAGCACTGTCGGATCACCTGCCAGTGAACCGCTCCGGGTCTGTTGGAGGCTCGATTCCCTGAGAGAGGATCGAGTTCATGGTCCGTCCTTCCCCTTGCCCTGCCGAGCTTCGTGAGCGTGCGGTGCGCATGGTTGCGGAGACCCGCCCGAACTACCCGACTGAGTGGGCCGCGATGAAGGCGGTCGCCGCGAAGCTGGGTATCGGTGCAGCCGAGACGGTGCGAACCTGGGTCCGCAAGGCTCAGGTAGACGCCGGCCGACGCCCTGGTGTGACGTCGGAGGAAGCTGCGGAGATCAAACGGCTGAAGGCCGAGAACGCCGAGCTGCGGAGGGCGAACGAGATCCTCAGGGCGGCCTCGGCTTTCTTCGCGGCCGAGCTCGACCGGCCGTCCAAGCGCTCATAGCGTTCATCGACGAGCACCGGCAGGTGTTCGGGGTCGAGCCGATCTGCAGAGTCCTCACCAGCCACGGACTGAAGATCGCCACGAGCACCTACTACGCCGCCAGGAACAGGGCACCCAGTGCACGGGCGGTGCGGGACGCGGAGCTGAAGACGCAGATCAGCCGGGTCCACGGCGACAACTTCAGCGTCTACGGGGTGTGGAAGGTCTGGAGACAGCTGCACCGCGAAGGCATACCGGTGGCCCGCTGCACCGTCGCCCGGCTGATGCGCGACCTCGGCCTCCAGGGCCGTCCGCCGCGGCCGCGGTATTCGCACCACCATCCGCGACGACGGCCACGATCGGGCGGAGGACCTGCTGCAACGCGACTTCACCGCCTCGCGTCCGAACGAGCGTTGGGTCGCGGACTTCACCTATGCGGCCACCTGGTCCGGGATCGTCTACGTCGCCTTCGTCGTCGACGTGTTCTCCCGGGTGATCGTCGGCTGGTCCGCGGCCACCAGCAAGCGGGCCAAGATCGTCCTGGACGCCCTCGACATGGTGTTATGGCGCCGCGGCCGAGCCGGGAACCCGGCCGGACCTGGGCTGATACATCATTCCGATGCGGGCAGTCAGTACACGTCGTTCGCCTTCACCGCCCATCTCCTCGAGGCCGGCATCGACGCCTCGGTCGGCACCGTCGGCGACGCCCTGGACAACGCACTCATGGAGTCCCAGATCGGCCTCTACAAAACCGAGCTGATCAAGCCCCGCAAGCCCTGGCGCGGCCTGCCCGACGTCGAGCTCGCGACCGCGGAATGGGTCGACTGGTTCAACAACCAGCGTCTGCATACTGCGATCGGGAGCCTCCCGCCCCACGAGCACGAGACCAACTACTACGCTCAGCACCAGCCCCAACCGGCGGCTGGAGCCAACGCATAGAGCCTCCATCGATCCCGGAGCGGTTCAGCCGCCCAGGAACCCGGTCTCACCCTCTGCTCCCGCCCTGACAGCCGGTAACCCCACGACCAGCTGCCACCGCCTCTGGCCGACCAGCCGGGGGCTTCGCACGTCCGGTAGTCGTCTCCCGCAAGGCGGTACAGCGCTGCTCGGGTTCAGCCCGCCCCTGGTGGCTCATTGTGTTCGAACGGACACGGTGAGCGCTTGTGGGTGTGTGGGTATGAGCGGATCATGGCGAATTCCTCAGTCTCGTGGAAGGACGCCCGGCTCATGGCTCACCGCAAGGTTTATCTCGCCGTCGGCAGGACCAACACCCGGATCTACCGCTTCGACCCCATCGACGGCGACACCCGCGTCGTCGAGAACGTCCCTGCCTACGAGGCCGGCTACACCGCCTTGGGTGCGCAATACCACGGTGAGGACCAGGAGCCTTTGCTGCTCGCAGTGAGCCGCGACAGGCTCATCACCATCGACGTGACGGCCGGCACTCTGAAGGACCAGGTCATCGACGGGCTGCCGAGCGGGCCCTGGTTCGACGGTGACATGGACCCCGACGGGAAGACCCTCTTCGTCGTCAGCAACCCCGACGTACACAGCTATGCCATCGATGTGGCAGCCAGGAAGGCCGTGCCCCGCAACGCACCAGGAGGCGGCCGGTGGGACGACTTCGCCTACCACCCCAAGGACGGGCGGCTGCTCTCGGTGGAGGGCGACAACGGTGACCTGTTGCTTATCGACCCGGGTCGGCAGCCCATGAAGACGGTCCTCAGGGAGGGGGTCTTCCCGCCCGCAGAAGCCAGTGCCGCGGCAGGCTCGCGCAAGTCGTACTCGGCCACCTTCTTCGACCAGGACGGCAACTTCTACGCGGTCGACTCCGCGGGCAACGTCAACCACCTCGACCTGACCACGGCCACGATCCCCGACCACTCCCAGCGCATCGGGCGTGGGAGGGTGCCTGTCGGCGCCCTCGAGATCGTCAACGGCGCCGGGCGCATCACCCCCCTTCCGGCCCCGCCCAGCTACGACGAGATCGCTGTGTCCAAGAAGTTCAACCGGACCTGGGAGAACAGCGAGCCCCGGGGCAGGGTCTACAGCTTCGAACTCACGCTCACTGCGGTCAGCACGGCCAGCGGCAGGCCCGAGGACGTCAAGAGGTTCCGGATCTCCTTCGACCTGCCCACGGTGAACGGTGCGAAAGCCGAAGCGTCCGGCGTGCAGGTCATCGCCCAGGACGGCAAGGCATACCTGGAATCGGTAGCCGACCAGTTCCTTGCCGCAGGCACATCCCGGCCGATCACCGTGCAGATCACCGTCCCAGGCGACCCGACCCACCTGCCCAGGGAGTACCCTCTCGACGGCCTGAAGGCCACACGCCTGCCCAGCCACTGATCCATTTCGCACTGGCACGCACGTCGATCGCCGGCCTGTTCGGGCATCCTCCCGCGCCCACGGCCGCCACCGCCGTAACGCGACGGGGGGCCGACCACCACCGCTCGTGCGTTCAGGTGTGACGGGTCAGGAGGCCGGTGCCGTCCGGCGAGGCCCACAGCGTACTGGCCGTCGGCTCCGCCGGAGTGGCCGGCTCGGTCTCCTTCTCGCGGCGGCCCCGGTTACGACGCGCGCCGCTCATGGTCCAGCACCAGTAGTCCTCGCCTCCCTTGAGGGGCAGAACCCGCTGTCCGCGGTGCGCCCGGGCCGCCCCGGGTCAGCCCGCCACCCTGTGGATACCTCGTCCTTCGGTGACGCCGCAGACAGGAACCGACCGTCAGCTCCTGTGACTCACGAGTTCGATCTCAGTAACTCCCCGGCTGGAAAGGCCCCATGCCGGAAAAGCGTGCCCTGCGGACGGGCTTGCTCGCGATACTTGGGGCGATCCGGTCAAGGACCGGAAATCCATGCAGAAGGAGCTTTGATGCGTAAGACCGCAATCGCCACCGCCGCAGGAGCAGCAGCTCTCGCCGCCACCCTTTTCGGCAGCACCTCGGCCGTCGCGGTAGCCGCGAGTCCGACCTGCGCCCACACCTGCATCCTTGGCGTACGAACAGCCACGCACGACGCCTACGACCGCCTCGTCATCGATCTCGGGGAAGGGGCCGTCCCCGGATGGACCGTCAGTGAGCAGACCACACCGCTCTACTGGGGCGAGGAGAGCTCTCAGACTCAGGTGCCGATCAAGGGTGACTCCTACCTGAAGGTGACCCTGATGCCGGCCGAGGCGTTCGACGGGAACTACCAGCCCACCTACACGAGCCCGAGATCCGAGTCCTTCACCTACCCGAGCCTCAAGGGGCAGGCACTCGTGTACAGCTTCGAGGACAGCAACACCTTCGGCCTCGCTCTGGGACTGCATTCCTCCTACAAGGTCTTCAAACTGACCGCTCCCAACCGGGTCGTCATAGACGTTTACCACTGACCGTGTACCCCACCGCCCGGCCGTCGGCTCATGCCCGACGGCCGGGCATTCGCGTCTTCGCCGGCAGAGGAAGACATCAACGCCCTCGTCGTAGCGGCTGACGATCACTTGGGGCCTGTAAACGATCGATGAAGCTCGAGAACACGTCGTCCGTCGCGCGTCAGCCGGCGTCGCTCATAGGCAAGGGTGTGCTTCTCCGCGGGATCCTCACCGGCCCCGTGCCCACCGGATCCGTACGCGCTGGAGCGAAGGGTCCCCCGGGGTCCCGGTGTTGGCCGTGACCCGTGTTCCGTTCGTCGGCCGGGTGGCCGTCGGCCGCCCGGTCCCCGCTGAAGAAGCGATCGAAGACGCCCTCCGACTGCCCAGGCGGCTGGTCGGTGAGGGACGCCTCTTCTCGGACCGGAGCGCCGACGGGTTCGTTCTGCCGGTCTCGAAGAGCGGGTCCAGCATGGTGTGCCCCTCGGGCGTCTGCGCGTCCCGCATGCACTCTCGTACGGGCCCCCGGCCTTTCGAATCCTGCACCGGCACCGGTGGCCGCAGCCCGTCCACGCGGGAACGGTCACCCATCCCACCGCACCCACCGGCCGTGGGCTTCCCGGCGTGCGCCGGACACACGGTCCGGCGCGCGGATGAGCGGGCCGTACCGCCGACGCGGCACGGCCGGAGCGTCGGCTTCGTCACCAGGGAATGCCGGGGCACCCTCCGTCGCAGTCGAAGGCGTAGAAGGTGCCGCAATCGTCGACGATCACCCGGCAGCGGCCGTTGCCCGCCTCGCAGCCGCCCAGCACGCAGTACGGGTCACGGACGGAACATCCGCAGTCGGGGATGGCTGCGTGGACCTCGCCCGCCCCCTGCTCCGGGGTCCCGACCGGCCCGAGGTTCGCGAGCATCGCGTACGCACTCTCGGCCCCGAACGCGTCGGCCGCGTCCCGGTGCAGTTCCAGCAGACGCCCCCTGAGCGGCTCCGCCGGACCCTCGGAGCCCCGCCTCCTGTCGAAGTTCGACGGTTCACCCGCGATCGTCCGCGCGCTCGTCAGCACGGCGCGCTGAACGGAGTTCAGCTCCTTCCGTGACGTCTCGAAGGCCGTGAGGTGGTCCGTCCAGAGCGAACTGCGCACCTGGGGCGCGGACTGCGCGTAGACGGCCTTCCGGTAGGCCGGAGGGTAGGCGGACACCTCGGTGTACGTCTGCGGCAGCCGGCCCTCTGCCGCACGCCGTGCCGCCCAGCGGTGGGCACTGGCCTGCTCCTGCTCGGCGAACGCGGGGGTCCTGCCCGTCAGGACCAGGGCGGTGGCGACCGCCGCACCGCCGGTGTAACGGAGGAACTGGGCCCTGCTGACGGCCACCCGGCCGCGTGGCGCGCCGGGGAGCGCGTCCGCCTTGCCCGCCGCCCGGCGACGCAGACGCCCGAGCGCGTGGAGCACCCGCCAGGCCGACCTGGGCCCCAGGACCCGCAGGAGTGGGGCCGCCATGCGCGGACCGGTCCAGGCGCCCAGCACGGTGGGTTCATCCGGCTCCTCCGCCTCCTGCGGGCCGGAAACCGCGGAGAGACGGAACAGTGTGGGTGCCCAGGGTGGTTCGGCGCCGAAGCGCAGTGCCCGCCACCGTTCCACTTCCGGGCTGCGCAGGGGTGCGACGTCGAGCCGCCCCTGCGATGCGTTCCGCACCACGGCCGAGATCTCGCGGCATGTACCGCAGCCGTCGTCGAATGCGAGAACCCAGCGTGATGTTCGTTCCTCTGCCACCGTCTGCTCCTCGTGGTACCTGTGTCACGACCATGCGAAAGCGTGCGTTGTAGCTGGTCAGCGAGCGTGGCAGGCCAGGGGGCGGGTGTGCAACGGTGCTCGGGGGCGTGCCAGGGGCGCTTGGCCGGAATGCAGCGGGCGGTCGGCGTGCGGCTCCGGCGGACGGGCTGTTCACGACCGGCGGCCTCTCCGCCGGCGGACCGGGCGGACGGACCAGCCTGACCGGAACGCATCCCTCCGTCCGGGTTCCGCCAGACCGTCCGCACGGCTCCAGTGCCTGCCGCACATACGCGAGACGTGCGCACCACGCGTACTGCGGGCCGTTCCCGGCCGCTGGTGGTGTGCGCCCGTACGACCAGGCGGACGGTCCTCGAACTCATTGTCACTGGGTACGCCTAGAGTCTCTCTCAGTCGTCACGGTGCGTTGCCGTCGACGGGTCTTATCAGCGTGCCGCCAGACCGGTGGCGTCCGGAGCAACGGGGAGAACAGCGCATGGGGTGGGTACCGGCGGGCGACTACGAAGTCGCGCTGGAGGCGGGCAAGGTGGTGTGCCGCAACGGGAAGGGCCGGCGGCTGAAGTCCGTCCCGGCCAAACTGAAGGATGATCCGGCGGTCGTCGGGCTCCGGCAGCTGACCGAGTGGCTGGAGCGGCACGAACGCCGGTGCCTGACCGACGTCGAGCAGTGGATGGTGCGTTCGCTGCCCGTTCCCACGGCTGTTCTCGCCCGGGTCTGGCCCGACCCGGCGTGGCAGGTGGCCCTGCGGGACGTGGTGGTGACCGGTACGGACGGCGGGGTCGCCGGGTTCCTGCGTGATGTGGACCCCGCTCGCGGCCTCGGCCTCGTCGATCTGGACGGCGACACGGTCCGCATCACTCCGGACGTCGTCAGAGTGCCTCACCCCGTCCTCCTCGAAGACCTCGACGAACTGCGGGAGTTCGCGGTCGAACTGGAGGTGCGCCAGAACGTGGAGCAGCTGTTCCGCGAGGTGTGGCGCCGACCGCGGAGCCTCGCCCCGGACACCGTCTCCATCGATACCTACGCCGGCGGAGTGTTCAAGGAACTGCGTTTCCTGCACGGCCGCGTCACTCAGCTCGGGTACCGGTCGCGCGGCGGGTACGCCGTCTGCCCGGTCGTCGAGGACGGTGCCACCACAGAGGCTCGCATCTGGATCGGCGAGCACGACGGATACGACGAGTACGGCACGGAGACGGGCTCCCTGGGCTGGACCGACCCCGCGGGGCGCGCGTTGACGGCTGCCGAGATCGGCCCTGTCACCTGGTCCGAGGGCATGCGCATGGCGGCGGCGCTCTACGCCGGCCGTGACGTGGAGGACGAGGCGCAGGCGGCATGAACACCACCAGGACGAAAACAACGAGGACGAACACCAGCGTGAACACGACTGCAGCGGGCACGGTGCCCCTCCCTGCCCAGGCCCGGAGCGAAGGCGCCTCCACCCCCGCCGCCGAGGCCCGCGCGACGGCCCTGCTGGACGCGGGCGCGGTCCTCCCCGCCGGTACCAGCGACCGGGACGACGCCGACGCGCTGACCGCCCGCACCTACACCCACACCGCCCTCGGCGACCGCCGCGTGGTCCGGCTCGTGCCCGGCACTCTCGGTGAAGCCGAGGACCTGGCCCTGGAGTTCCTCGGGCTGGCCCGGGCCGCCGAGACTCCCGTCGTGGGCCAGGTGCGCCGCGAGACGCTGGGCTTCCCGGCCTGGGCCCTGGTCAACGACCCGGCCAACGGGCACCACGCCCTGGCCCTGGTCAAGGACATCGAGCGGCTGGGCCGGCAGGCCAGGAGTCGCGCCGGAGCGGCCAAGGAGGGCTTCGACGCACTCGGCACCCGGCTCGGCCGGGCCGTACCCCACTTCCTCCCCACCTACTACGAGCAGGTGGCGCGCCTCTTCCTCCAGGCGGAGAACACCACCTACGCCGCCTCCTTCTTCGGCAAGGCACGCGAGGCCGAGCGGGTGCACGGGCTGGTTGTGGACGAGGACCGGCAGCGGGCCGTCTTCCTGGAGTTCGCCTTCGCCGGCGCGCTGACCGTCAAGGCGCTGCGGCAGTACGTGCGCGACCTGGTGGCCCGGCTCGCACCGGCGGACGCCTGGGCACAGTTCCGCCGTCTCCTGGTCGAGCGCTGTGCCGCCGGTATGCCGCCGTACGCGGCGCTGCCGCAGGACGTACGCGCGCTGGTCAAGGCCGCCGGACTGGACCGTGAGGCCGCCGAACGCGAGCTGGTGGCCGATCTGATCGGCTCCCCGGGAATCGTCCGCGCCCCCGCCTCGTTCTGGACGGCCTACCGCACCGCGCTCGTCACCCTCGCCCAGCGGGATGCGGCCGTGCGCGCCCGGCTCCTCGGCTTCTTCCCGGAGTCCTTCAGCGAGAGCGGCCGGGAGACCGACGGCGAACACGGCTGGCTCGTACTGCTGGCCGAATCCGACGCCGAGGATCTGCTGACCGCCCTCCCGGACACCACCGGTGCCGCCGCCCCCGGCGACCCGTCCGTCTCCCCGGCGGACTGGCTCGCCCGCTGGGAGGCGCACCGCCGGCGCAACCAGGCCGCCCCCGGCCGCAGCCCGCAGACCCTTGAGCTGGCCGCCCGGATGGTGAACCGGCTGCGTGCCGACGGGCGTCCCGTCGAACTGTTCCAGGGCCGCTGGCAACGCACCGCCGACCTGGACCTCCTGGACCTCTTCCTGGCTTCCGGCGTCCCCGTCGCCGAGCCGGACAGCCAGGACACGGGCACCCGGCAGGGCCCCGGCGTCCCGCTCGGCTCCTGGCTCACCGACACCGCGCCCGGAGCGCGGGATCTCACCGCCGTCGCCGACCGGCCGGTCTTCCGTGCCCTGCTGAGCCGGACCGTCGGCGGCCTCGGCAGCGGACGCGGTCAGCTCGGCGACACCGGCATGGCGACTCTGGCGGGGCATCCGGTGCTGTCCGAAATCCTGCGGGAGTGGCTGACCGCCTGCGCCGAGGAGTACACGGCCGCGCAAGGGCTTCCCGGGCTGAGGGCCGCCCTCGACAAGCTCTCGGGGTATCGCTCCGTGGTCGCAGAGGTCGCCCCGGAGGCGGTGCGGCTCCTGAAGGGCCACGACGTCGTCCCGCTGCTCGCCTCGACCCTGCGGACCGGCGTCCTCGACGAACTGGGCTGGCCCGCACTGGACGAGACCTACACCGAACTGGCCACGGAAGCGGCCGCCACGCGTCAGCGGCGTGACCGGTCGCAGGGTGTCGGCGTCACCGGCGCCTGGCCCGCGCTGATCCTGAACACCGGCGAACGCGCCGTCGTCGTCGGCCCGGAAGGCGTTCTGCTGCGGCACACCCTGCGGGTGCCCGCCCCCGTCGACCACTGGCGGCAGCCCGCCTTCCGTTACGCCGACGGCGAGTTGCTCGTCATCTGGTGGGAGGACGGCAAGCAGCGCGGCTACTGGTCGCACCGACCCGCCGAGGTGTTCACCGTCGGCGGCGAGCAGGTCCCCCGCTGGGGTGCTTCCAGCCCTTCCGACGACGTCTGCCTGCCACTGCCCGGCGGCGGCCGCGCCACCGGCGGCAAGGCCCTGCACGCGGGTGACACCTCTCTCCCGCCGCAGCGCGCCGTCCTCTCCGACGGCACCGGTCACTGGAGGGACGGCCACCAGGGCACGCGGCGGGTCTGGCTGGAGTACGACCCGGTCAGCGGCACGCACGGCCGCGCCTCCCTGCCCGCTTTCCTCCACTCCGGGGTACAGGACGGCACCCGGCTGCTCGCCGAACACTGCCAGGTGCTGCCCCTCCAGCCCGGGCTGGAAAGCACCCCGTTCGGCACGGACGGCACGGTCCTCGGTCGCTGGGTCCGCCGGACGGTCACCGAACCGGGTACGCCTGCTCCCGCGAGCGGGCACCGGATCGTCGCGGGTACCCCCGACGGCCACACGGTGAGCCTGCCGCACCCACTTCCCGGCGGCTACCCGGTGCCGCTCGGCGCCCTCACCCTTCCCGGCGGGTCACGCCCCGTCATGGCCCTTGCCGGGCGATCCGTCGAGGCCCACCCGGCGGACACGGAGGGTACCGGCGGAAGCCTGTGGTCCGTCGTCACCGGTTCCTCAGGTGGCAACAGCGCTGCGGGCACCCCCTACGTCCCTCCCGTCGCCTACTGGCACGCCATGCGCCCCAGGGACGAACGGGGCTCCACCGCCCTGCGGAACCTGGCGGACTCCCGGGCGGAAGAACTGTTCAAGGAGGTCGCTGGCGCGGTCGCCCGGCACCTGGAGGCCTTCCGGGCCGTGAAGGACTACACCGGGCCCTCGTCGCGCGAGCTGAGCAGGGAAGCCGTCGCCCGGGTGCTGCCCGAGGTGTCCGATGCGCGGCTCCTCGATGGCGTCACCGCACTCGTCCGCGACGCGGTGGACAGGGCTGTCGCGGCCGCCCGTTACCTGGAACCGCCTCAGCCCGCCGCCCCCCGGAACACCACGCACACCCAGGGCATGTTCTGCGACCACTCGCCCGAACACGGCGACGACACGACCCTGCTGCACGCCACCGCCTGGGGTTCCGAGCGGGCGTACAGGGGCTGGTGGGGTTCGGGCATCCGGTGGACCACGATCCGGCAGATCCTCGCCGTCAATCACGTCTTCGGCGGTGAGCCGGCGTTCGGCCCGCCCGTGCCGTCCAAGGTCCCGTTCGCCCCCGTGGATGGCTGGCAGCGGGACGAGTACACCGTCCCCGGTCAGGCCCTGGACTGGACTTCCCTGCTCGACAAGCTGCCCGAACTGGCTTACCGGGCCGCCTCGGCGACCACCGCGCCCGAGCACCGAGCAGGCCTCTTGATCCTGCTCGACACGCTCGCCGCGGGCCCGCTGGCGGACCCGGCGGGCACGGTCCGGCAGGTGGAGCTCGTCGAGCCGTACGGCGGAACGCCCGGGCAGGGACACCGCGAGATCGTGCACCGGCTCGGCCAGGTGCTGCGCAAGGGCGCCCGCACCGTCGTGGTCCTCGCCGAACGCGGCCGGAACTCCCGGAACGACGCGGCACGCTGGCTGGCCCTGGACCACGACCCCACCGGCGCCTTCGGCCCCGTTCCCGGCTTCACGCTGGGCCACGAACACGTCCACCGGCAGGGCATCACCCGCGCCCGGCTCACCCGGCTCACCACCTTGGTACGGGAGCAGGGCCCGGCGCCCTGGCGTCCCGAGGCCGCCGAGGCCTTTCACACGGCCACCGGGATCGGCCCCCTCCAGTCCGCCGCCCTGGTGTCGGCCGCCGTCGATGAGCCGGGCGCCGAGGCGCTCGGGCTCCTCGGGGTGAAGACCCGTGCCTACGAAGCGGCCCTGGCCAGGCTGAACGCCCTGCCCCGCGCCGACCGCCACGCCCTGCTCCAGGCGCTGCTGCCTGTCGACCCGGCCGATCTGTGGTCCACGGGCCCGGACGTCCGGACCGCCGCCGAAATCTGGCAGGTACGTCTGGCTTCCCTCGTCCGCGTCCCCGAGGAACTGGACCTCGACCTGTCGGGTACCAGCCCCGGCGCCGTCGATCTGGTCCTCAATCCGGGCTCCCGGACGTGGCTGGGCCACGGCTCCCCGGTCGAGGACGGCACCGGTCGGCCTGGCCTGCGCCGGGTGAGTGCGTACGGTTCGCTCTCCTCCGCCCTGTCCGCGCTGCGGACCCTCGCCTACACGCTGCCGTACGGGCACCCTCTGCGGGCACACCTGCCCGCCGGGCTCGCGGCCCTGCGCCGCGTCCTCGCCGACCCGGATCTGGTGCTGGACCTCGGGCTGGACTGGAGCGAGGCGGGCGGCTCGATCGGTCCCGTGGTCCGGGCCGCCCACCAGCTTCCCGAGTCCGGCGGCGCCGGGCCCGACGGCCTGGTCCGGGCCGGCGCGGCGCTGCTCCTCGCAGCCGGCCACGGCAGTCACGAGAAACTCCTGATCCGGCCGGCCGGCCTGGAAGGCCCCGAAGACCCGGCGTTCGGCCTGGTCGAGGGCACCGTCGCGCAGTACCGGGTGGGCGAACTCCACGCCCTGCGCACCCTGCTGGGCAAGGAGCCCGACGCCCTGGTCTCCGCGGGCGCCCCCGACGGCACCCCGCACCACCCTGCCCAGGACCCGACGCGCACGGTGCCGGAGCTGGTGGCCGAGGCCGCCGCGGCTCTCGGGCTGAGTGCCGACGCCGCCGCCCTGTATCTGATGCTGCTCGCCCTGCCCGACCCGACGGACCGCAACTGCGTCCGCTGGACCGGGTGGAAGCCTGCACGGATCAAGAAGGCCCGGGCGGAGCTCGCCGCCACCGACCTCGTGGTGGAGGCGAAGCGCTCCCGCGCCGGCCGTACCCTGTTCCTCCCCTGCGGCTGGCTCGAACGCGGCGCGCCCGGTCTGCCGCTGGAGACCTGGAAGGAACGGCTGTACCTCGTGGCAGGGTCCACCCGGACCCTGCCGGACGTCCCCGTGCCCGAGCTGTTCGCCACTGCTTGGGCCCGGGCCCGGGGCGGCGATGCCCCCGCCTTCGAAGAGCTGGACACCCGCACACCCCGGAAGGGCCGCCGCTGATGACGAGCGACACCACGACCACCACCGAGAGCACCGGCACGGGTGGGGCCCCGGACCGGGCGACGTCTCCTGTCGGTGTCTTCGGCCGGGAGAACCGCCAGGTCATCCCGCCGGAGGACCAGTACGGCACCGAGTTGGCCTTCCTCGCCGCCTACGACGCGGGGCCGCGCCCGCCCGGCTGGCTGCTCACCCCGCGCGCCGTCGTCACCTTCGTGATGGGCAGCGCGGGTGAGGCGCTCGGCCTGCCGAAGACCGCGCGGCCCGGTGCCGGGGTGCCACGCCGCCTGGTGATCGAGCAGAAGTTCGTCGGCGAACGAGCCCTGGTCGAACGCTGCGTGGTCACCCTCGCCGGGGAGCGCGGACTGCTGCTGGTGGGCGAACCCGGCACCGCCAAGTCCATGCTCTCCGAACTGCTGTCGGTGGCCGTCTGCGGGACCAGCGCGCTCACCGTGCAGGGCACTGCGGGCACCACCGAGGACCAGCTCAAGTACGGCTGGAACTACGCGCTGCTGCTCGCCCAGGGCCCCACCGAGCAGGCCCTGGTGCCCTCCCCGGTGCTCACTGCCATGACCCGGGGCGCCGTCGCCCGTGTCGAGGAGGTCACCCGTTGCCTGCCCGAGGTCCAGGACGCACTCGTCTCACTGCTGTCCGAACGGCGGATCGCAGTGCCCGAACTCGCGGGAGGCGAGGGCGCCCAGGTGCACGCGGCCCCCGGGTTCACCCTCATCGCCACTGCCAACCTGCGGGACAAGGGCGTCTCGGAGATGTCAGCCGCGCTGAAGCGACGCTTCAACTTCGAGACCGTGGGCCCGATCGGGGACGTGGACGCCGAGACCGCGCTCGTCCGGCGCCAGTCGCGGACGGCCGTCGAACGGGCGGGTGCCGTCTACCAGGTGGACGACGCCGTCCTCGAAGCCCTCGTCACCGCTTTTCGTGATCTGCGCGACGGCCGCTCCGTGGAAGGCTGGGAGGTCGAACGCCCTTCCACGGTGATGAGCACGGCGGAGGCTGTCTCCGTCGCAGGGTCCCTGGGCCTGGCCACCGCCTACTTCCCCGGTGACCGGGACGTGCTCTCCCTCCTGCCCGGCCATCTGCTCGGCGTCGTACGCAAGGACGACCCCGCCGACGCGGCACGGCTGCTGGGGTACTGGGACGGGCCGGTGCGCAGGCGCGCGGAGCAGGGATCGGCCACCTGGCGTGCCCTGTGGGAACTTCGCGCGGTACTGGAGAGCTGACAGATGAGCCAGTCGACCGCCCAGGACACGTCGCCCGCCGCCGAGGTGTCGCCCGCCGGTGCGCCGCAGGGCCCGGCGGCCGGGCCCACCACTCCGGAGGCCGCGGTCGCGGCCCTCGCGGCGGCCGGACCCGGGCTGCCGTTCCTGATCGGGGTACGCCACCACGCTCCCTCGCTCGCGGCCGCCCTACCGGCACTCCTGGACGCGGCGGCCCCCGACGTCCTCCTCGTCGAGCTGCCCGCCGAGTTCCAGCCCTGGCTGGGCTGGCTCGCCCACGAGGAGACCGAGGCGCCGGTGGCGCTGGCCGCCGTACCCGCCGACGGAACGTGGACGGCCGGCGGACGAGAGCCCGCCTTCTATCCGTTCGCGGACTTCTCACCCGAACTGGTCGCCCTGCGCTGGGCGGCACGGAACGGTGTGCCGGCCGTGGCCTGTGATCTGCCGCTGGCCGACCGGTCCTGGGTACGGGGCGGGCCGGACGCCACCGCCCCCGTACCCTTCCCGGTCACCAGCCCCGCACCGGTGCGGGGGGAGGGGCACGGGCTGTCCACCGCCCTCCGGTCCCGGCTCACCGGCCGCGACGGCGACGACCTGTGGGACCGGCTGGTGGAGGCACCGGCACCCGGTTCGACACCCGAGGCACTCCGTCGGGCCGCCCTCCTCACCGGCTGGGCGCTGCGGTACGAGGCCGAGGCAGGGGGTGGCGTGGACGACAGGGACCTGGTGCGTGAGGACTGTATGCGCGGACATGTCGCCGAAGCCCTGGCGAGCGGGCGGCGGCCCGCCGTGGTGGTGGGAGCTTTCCACACCCCGGCGCTGCTGCCGCGCGCCCCCGGGTCAGCCGAGGCGCCCGCCCCCCGGGAGCAGGCCACGTCCGCCGTCCCGCGCGATCCGGATGCGGACGGCCCCGCGACCGGTGTTGCTGAGCCGGGGGCGTGTACGGTCTCCCTGATCCCGTACACGTACCCGCTCCTCGACTCACGGTCCGGGTACCCGGCCGGTATCCGGGACCCGGAGTGGCAGCAGACCGTCCTGGAGGCCGCCGGTTCCCCGCCCGCCCTGCACGAGGCGCTGATCCGCACCGCGGTCCGTGTCTGTACGGCCCTGCGCGAACAGGGTCACCCCTACGGTCCGGCGGACGGCCGGGAGGTCGTCCGGGTCGCCGGGGACCTGGCGCGCCTGCGCGGACTGCCCGCCCCTGGTCGCGGCGAATTCCTGGAGGCCGTGCAGACGGTGCTCGGGCGCGGCGAGACCTACGGCACCGGCCGAGCCGTCGCCCAGGCCCTCGAACGCGTACTCGTCGGAACCCGCACGGGGCGGCCGGCTCCCACCGCTCCGCGCGGCGGCCTGGGGCCGGCCGTGGAGGCCGAGACCGCGGCGCTCTCGCTTCCCGGTCCGGGGGACGCTCATGAGAAGACGCCACGTGATCTCCGGCTCGACCCGGCCCGCTCCGTCCTCGACGGACGGCGCGAACTGCTGCTGCGCAGGCTGACGGTGTGCGGCATCCCCTACGCTCAGGAACGGGCGGTGACGGGTGCCGCGGGCTCGGAAGGACTGACGACCCGCTGGCAGGTGGCGTGGACCCCGGCGACGGCCGCGATGCTCACCGCGGCCGGGGCACGCGGCGTCACCCCGGTCCAGGCGGCCGAAGGGGTGCTGCGGCAGCGGCACGCGGCCGAGCGCGCGCAAGGCGGCCCTACGGCCGCCCAGGTCGTGAGGGGCCTCACGGAGGCCGCCGAGTGCGGACTCCCCGCCCTGGCCGACGAACGGCTCACGGAACTGGCGGTCGTGCTCCCCTCCAGCGGCACCCTTTCCGAAATCCTCACCGGACTGGACCTCCTGGACCGTATCGACGCCGGTCATCTGCCGGGCCTGGCCGCTCCCGGCTCCCCGTCAGCTTCCGGGGCCACCGAAAACCCGGCCGCCCTCGCCTCCCCCGCCGTCTCCGCCCGGGCCCCCCGCGTCGCGTACGCGGCAGAACTCCTGACCTCGGCGGCGGTCCGTCAGGTCGACGGCCTGACCGGGACCGAGGATCCCGAGGACGCCCGTGCTCTGCTCGAACTGGCCCAGCGCGCCGATCGGGTGGGCGGCATCCGGCTCACCGACGCGCTTGCCCGCCTGGCCGCCGACGGCACTCCGCTGATCGCCGCGGCTGCCGGGGCCGTCCGGGTGCTCACGGGCCACGAGGAGGCCGAGGCCTTCGGAGTGCGCGTCGCCTCCTGGGTGGACGGCGCTGTCGACAGCGCTTCCCGGACCGCGCTCACCGCACGTCTTACCGGCGTCCTGACAGCGGCGGGCCCACTCCTGACCCTGGGAGCCGGCACCCTGGATCCGCTGCTGCACCGTGTCGTCGAGCTGGACGACGCCGCGTTCCTGACACGGCTGCCCGCCCTGCGCGGCGGCTTCGACACCCTCAGCCCGGCCGCACGTGACCGGCTGCTGGAGACCGTCGAGGAGAGGCTCGGCGAACGGGTGGACAGTCTCGACGCCGGCGACCCGGCCGACCTGGCGGCCCGGACGGCCGCCGACCTCTCGGCGCGCGAGCTCCTCACCGGGCTCGGCCTGCCCGTGCCGTCCCCTGCGCACGACGACCGGTTCCCACCGCAGTCGGACCACCTCGCCACGCCCCCGGCACCCTTCACCAGTACGCCCCCCACCTGGGCGGGTGCCTCCAGCGACCCCGTGCCGGCGCAGGCCGCCCCCACCGGGGCCACCCCCGCGTGGACCCTCGCGCCCGCCGACCGGTGGCGGCTCGTGCTCGGCCGGCGGCCCGAGCAACTGCCGCCCGGTGCCGCCCGGCTGGCGACAGCACTGGACGAGCTGTACGGGCGAGGACGCGGCGAGGGATCACGTGGCGACATGCCCGGCCCCGGTCAGGGCGGCCGACGTGGCAGCCGCGAGGCACCGTTTCCCGGCGTCCGCGAGTGGTCCGGGGAACTGGCCGCGCTGTTCGGCCCCGGGATCCGCGAGGAGGTTCTCGCCGCCGCTGCCGCGACCGGCCGGCAGGACGTCCTCGCCGAAATCGACCCGGCGGCCGCCACCCCCTCCGTGGAACTGCTCCGTACGGTTCTGCGCTACGCCGGCGGTCTCCCCGAGTCGCGCCTGGCGGTGCTCCGGCCCCTGGTCCGCCGCTTGGTCGACGAACTGACCCGGCAGCTCGCCACCCGGCTGCGGCCCGCCCTCACCGGCACCACCCTGGCCCGGCCCACCCGCCGGCCGGGCGGTCGGCTGGACCTGTCGCGCACGCTGCGTGCCAATCTGGCCACCGCCCGCCGGACGGCCGACGGAACGGTCCAGGTGATTCCCGAGAAGCCGGTGTTCCGCAGCCGCGCCCGCCGGTCGGCCGACTGGCGCCTGATCCTGGTCACCGATGTCTCCGGATCCATGGAGGCGTCCACGATCTGGTCCGCGCTGACCGCCTCCGTGCTGGCCGGGGTGCCGTCCCTGAGCACTCACTTCCTCGCCTTCTCCACGGAGGTCGTCGACCTCACCGGCCATGTGCACGATCCCCTCTCCCTCCTGCTGGAGGTAAGTGTGGGCGGCGGCACACACATCGCCGCCGGGCTGCGGCACGCGCGCAGCCTGATCACGGTGCCCACCCGCACCCTCGTCGTCGTCATCAGCGACTTCGAGGAGGGCGCTCCGCTCGGCGGACTGCTGGCCGAGGTGCGGGCCCTGGTGACCACCGGGGCCCACGTCCTCGGGTGCGCGAGTCTCGACGACGCGGGCCGGCCCCGCTACTCGACGGGTGTCGCCGGCCAGCTCGTGGCCGCCGGTATGCCCGTGGCAGCACTCAGCCCACTCGAACTGGCCCGCTGGATAGGGGAGAAGACCGCATGACCGCCGCCCAGTTGCCACCTGTCGCGCCGGAGGTCACCGCCACTCTGGTGGAGGACCTCTCGCCCCGGCTGCGCAAGCGGCTGGACGCGGCGGTCACCAAGCTGGGCGCCCGCCCGGCGCACCGCGACGGGGACACGGTGACGATCGCGGTCGACGAGGAGACCGATCTGCGCCTGCACGCCCCGGGCGGCATGGTGATGACGGCGGACGCCATCACCTGTGGCTGTCTCCTCGCCCCGGCGTGCGTCCACCGCGCGGCCGCCGCATGCGCCGCCCCTGCGGCGGCCCCGGCTCCTGAGCCTGCCGGGCAGCCGGCCCCGGCTGTGGCCGAATCCGCATCGCACGCCGACGACACCGCCCCCGACGTGGCAAGCCCTGCCCAGCGTGCTGCGGCTGCCGCCGTGTGGTCGGCGGCTGCCGCCGTGCTGGAGGCCGGCGTCGACGGGGCCGGTGCCGTCGCCCAAGCAGCGCTCCTCCGAGCCGCGCACACCGCCCGTCTCCAGCACCTGCCGCGCGCCGCGGGCGCCGCACTGTCCGTCGTCACGCTGCTGCGTGCGGCCCGCGCCGGGGACCCGTCCTACCGCACCGCCGGCCTCGTCACCGCCCTGGCCGAACTCCTGGGGACCGCGCACCGGGTGGGAACCGCGTCCGGCGCGGAACTGGCCGTCGTCAGGGGCCGGGTACGCCGCCCGTACAGCCCGGACGGCTCACTGCGCCTGTACGGTCTGTTCACCGAACCCGTGGTCACTGATTCGGGGCACGGTGGCGTCCGCACCTGGGTCGCCGGACCCGGCGGTCGGCTCTGCACGGTGGGTGACGTGGCACCCGGCGGTGTCGGACGCGCCCTGGGCGTGGCCGACCGGGCCGTGCGCCTCGGGGAGAGCGCGCTCACCCACCGGGAGCTGGGCCGTGCCGGGCTGGCGGTCTCGGGGGCGACAGTCTCACCGGACGGCAGACTGGGCGCCGGGAAGGGTGTCAAGGCCGTCACCGCCCGGGGCGTGGCGTGGACGGAGCCGCCGCTCGCCGCCCTGTGGGAGCCTCCACCGTTTCAGCAGGCCACCCGGGCTCTGCGGTCCATATCCCGCTACGCGGACCCGGACGGTGGTGGCAGCGACCTGCTCTTCCTGGACGTCGAACTTCGCGGCGCCGTAAGGGAGCCGGGCGGCATCTGTCTGCTCGCGTTGTGCGACGGGGGCGTCCCTGTCCGGCTCACGGTCGCCGGCGACGACCCCGCGCTGGCTCATCGGGACAACCTGATGCTCCTGGCCACGGCGCAGGGAACACGGCTGCGGATCATCGGCCGTCTGGTACCCGCGCTCCACCCCAGGCTCGCCCTTCTCGCCTGCTCGCACCCCACCGGTGAGGGCACGATCGACCTCGGCTTCGACCGTCTGCGCCGCGCCGACCTTCCTGTCCCGGACGCGCGTGTGCGTCCCGTCCTGCCTGAACCCGGCGACTCCGGCGCACACTCACCTCTGCACCTCCTGGAACGACGCGTCGAACAGGCGGTCCCGGCGGGCCGTGCCGCCCTCGGCATGCTCGGTGATGTCTCCGCCGAGACCCGCCGCCTCCGCCGGGCGGGCCTTCCCACGGCCGCCGGTCTTCTCGCCGCCCTGTGCGCCTCGGCGGCCCAACGCGAACGCGACCCCTTCGGCCGCCTCCTCCCCGCCGACACCGACGGCTTCGCCCTCCACTGGCTCTCCGCCGCCCGTTACACATCCGCCGTATCCGAGTCCTTGTGTGCGGCCGCCTGGGAGCCGGCGCAGGAGGGCCCGGCCGCCCCGAACGAGCTACCGGCCCCCGAGGGGCTGGCCCGGACCCGGTCGTCCTCAGCGTCAGATGACGACGGTGGCGTCTCCGCCCGCTGAGACAGCGGTGAACCCACTCGTCCGTCAGAGCGAAAGCCGGTCTCGGCGGATGAGCGGCGAGGAAGTGGGCCCTTGTCCTGTCTGTGTCGGCTGCGACCTGCTTGGTACCCGTGTGCGTCGAGGCACAGGAAGCCGCCGTCGAAGAGACCGGTCGCCGGGCTGATCGGCGGCTCGGGAGCGAGGCGGAGGCGGTCGCCACCCGCACACCTCCAGAGAAGTTGACTCAAGCATGAATGCAACATAGAGGGCACCACGCCGCCGGGCAGCCGGTTCATGGACGATATGCATGAAAGACCGATGGAAGTCCTGGGGTGCTTCTCGCTCCGTCCCTTCCCCTGGGTGGCGCGTTCCCCGGCGCGACCGGATCGGGCTCGAAACGCGTACCGGTCGGGTGCGGCGAGTGGTGCCAGGCACCCGGGGCGGCGGCACCGGCCAGGAGCGCCGCCGCCCAGCGCGGCGGTCAGGCAGAACCGCGGCGTCCGGGCTTACCGGACACGACAGGTCCTGAGGTAGCTGAGGAACGAGGCCTGCAGCCCGGTCACATGCGTTTCGTGCATGAGTGCGCTGGTGACGGATCCGCCGCGTGAGGTGAGGCGGTGAAGGAACGTGGCCGCGTTCTTCGCGAGATTCTGGTAGACCGCCATGTCTCCGAGGATCTCTCGGTCGTTGAAGGTCACGTGAAGCTTGGTAGCAGGCAGGGTGTCACCCATTGCTTGAAGACGAGCGAAGACCTGACTGTCTGCATTGACAATGCCGGGGCTGCCCGCGCCGATGCTCTCGAAGAAGGTGCTATCGGTGAGCCAGGCGTAGAGACTGAAGAGTCCGCCGTAGGAATAGCCGAAGAGGCCGTGCCCGCTCGGGGCTGTGCCGTAGTCGCGTTCGATCCGCGGGTGCAGGTCGTCGGTAAGGAAGTTCAGGAACATATCCCCGCGGCTGTCACTCAATTCAGCGAGGTAGGCGTCGGCTTGCTCACGAGTCATCGTGCCCGCTTCGACCCCCGTCTCCACCGCATCGATGTACTCCTTCGCGATGGGTTCGCCCGGGGGCACGAGGTCGCGGTTGCGCAACCGCTCCCAGTGCTCTGCTTCCTCGCCTGCGTAACCCACGCTGACTTGGACGTAGGGCTGAATCGACTGCATGGGGTCCAGTTGCGTGACGATCAGTGGGGCGGTCATGCCCACGGCCCAGTTGCCGTCGAGCACGTACACGACAGGCGCTTGCGCCGCGGCAGGGTCGTAGCGCGGTGGCGTGGTGACCCAGACGCCGTAGTCGTGCCCACCGCTGGAGCGCATCTCGAAGTAGTCGGTATGGGCGAGGCAGCCCTGCCACATGGCACTCATCTGAGGTCCTTTACGATTTGGCCGGCCTGGATCACGAGGACGGCGTCGGTGGGGTAGGAGAACAGTTCCGGGTCTTCGAGCGGGTTGCCGTTCCAAAGAACGAGGTCTGCCTGCGCGCAGGCTGAGTTCTTTGCCGCGACGGTCCTGGGCCGGACCGATGAGATCGGAACCCGGCCCGATCCGTACTCCTGCGCGCTTGGCGACAGCGAGCACCTTCGTCATCCGCCCGCGTGCGCCCTTGGCACGGTCGCGGGTCGACTCGGCGAGACCGGCTCCGGCGGTGTCGTTCAGCAACTGCTCGACGACGGCGAACGCGGGCACGAGGGCAGCCTCACGAGCGGCCATCAGGGTCGCTGTGGATTCGTCGAGGCCGGTGCCGTGCTCGACACAGCGCGCCCCGGCCTCGACCGCATTTCGTATGTCTCGTTGTGGTGGGCGTGAACCGTCACACAGGTGTTCCGTGCCGCAGTTCCTTGAAGCGCAACAGCGATCTCTTCAACGGTGAACCGGGTGCCGGTCAGCCGATCATGTGCACCCACCACTCCGCCGGTCACGCAGAGCCTCAGGACGGTGGCTCCGCGACGGAAGGCTTCGCGGACGTTGTGTCGCAGATCGTCCGCGTTGCCCGCCCTCATGGAGAGGGCGCACAGACCCGCGATGTGGTGGCTGCTCCACAGCTCGGTGGGTTCCCCTTCGGCTCCGCAGTGGCCGTGCCCGCCGGTCCGGCACTGAGCAGGGCCGCACGAGAGGGCGCGCGGCCCTCTGGCCTTGCCCTTCGCGATCGCGGTGACGACACCGCCATCGATCCCGCCGGCGTCGCGAACGGTGGTGAAGCCGGCGCCGAGCGTCGCGCTGGCCGTGGCGAAGATGTCCGCCGTGATCCTGGCGGCGCTCATCCGAAACGAGAAATTCGGCCGGATCGGGCTCGACAGGCCCAGGTGGACGTGAGCGTCGATCAGACCGGGCGCCATCGTCGGCCCCTTGGCATCGGGACGCTCGCCGTGCGCACCGGAGGCACCGAGTCGGGTGATGTGGCCGTTCTCGACAGTGATGTCGAGGTTGTTGGGAGCGCGCCCCGATCCGTCGATGACCGCCGCGCCGACCACATGAGCAGGTCCCATAGCCGATCCTCCGCTGTTGCGAGCTGACTGCGACCATGTGCGAAGCAACACGGAACCGCCAATCTTTCTTTTCCAATGGATAAACTGTGGGAGTGATCCTGTCAACCTCGGAACGCAAGGGCAGCGCGCGTGAGCGACTCCTGGCACGGCTTCTCGACACCTTCGGCGAGGCCCTCCCCCCGCCGGAGATGTCGCTCCGTGAGATCGCCGCCCGGATCGAGACCAGCCACGCCCTGTTGCGATACCACTTCGGGTCACTCCCGGGCGTCTTGGCCGCCATGCTCAAGACGCAGCGATCCCGTGACAACCAGGCGCTTTTGGAGGCCGCCCGGCAGGGCACCTTCGACGACTTCGTCGTGGCGATCTGGCGTACTTACACCCGGCCAGAGCAGTTGTCACGCGCCCGCGGCTTCTTCTACGTCGTCGGACTGGCCGCGCACGGCCCTGAGGACTTCCGTGAGTTCGTGGAGTCGCTCGGCGACCTGACCGTGATGCTGTCCTCACTCGCGGAACGCGAAGGGCTCGGCACGAAGGAAGCGTGGGATGTGGCCACCGTCACCATTGCCACGATTCGCGGCCTCCTCCTGCAGGAAGTCCTGGCTCCCGGCACCCGCCCGGAGGACGTGGTCACCTTGATCCTGCGCATGAGGGAGGACCGGTCCGTTCCACGATCACGTCCGGAGCGTTGATGCTCCAGTCGGATTTCCGCCGCGACCAGGGGGAAGCGAGCCTGCAGACGCCGCGGACCCGGTTCAAGCTGGAGAAGCAGGCGTGCGACCTCGCCTGAGCCAGCGGTTTGACCCGGCTCGGCGCAAGCGAATGCGGCGCCGGACAGGGCCCACTGCCTGTGGCCGGTCCTGTGGCGCAGCCTGTCCAGCCCGCGGACGTTCCGCGTCGACGTGCTCGCCGGCGTCACCCGTGAGCTGGTCGTGGAGGCCCTCGGCGAGCTGAAGCCGGACGCGATCGCCCGTGAACCGGTACACGCCCGCCTGCTCAGCTCGGGCAAGCGTCTCCTGGTCCACTGCAACTGCCCCTCGGCCCGGCCCCCGGAGGTGACCGACCTGGCCCTCAGGCAAAGGGAACAGTTCGCCAGGACGAGTGGTCCACGGGCGGAGCCCTCGAGAGCCGAGCAGCGCCCCCCGTCCCCGCGGGTTCCGGCAGGGCTCTCCCTTGCCAGGACCCGGCATCCGCGGAAGGCGTACCGATGCGTGAGGCCACAGGACTGACACGGTGCCTTGAAGCCGTCCGGTTTTCACGGCCTCGTTCCGGGGCCGCGCCTGAACTTGTGTAGCGCGTCTTCCTCGTACCCCTGCACGTCGCAGCACTCCGCCCGCCCATGCCCGCCTGGCTCCGTCATGTGCACGTACCACGCCTTGCCCCGAGCTGAGGGTTCTGCCGCCGACGGACAGGGAGCCCGCGTGCGTGCTGGCCTTGAGCCGGATGTCCTTGTGGGCGCGCCTGGTCCCGCTGCTGCCACCCGCTTCCGGACAGCGCCGTCGCCACACCGGGCGGCTGTGCGTTCCTGACCGAGTGGCACACGCCGGCGCGGTGTACGCGCTGCGGGCCGGTATCACCTGGCGCGAACGCGCCGTCGGCGTGGGGGGACGGTGCACACCGGGGGTGCGGTACGTACGCCTGGGCCACCGGTGTGCACCGTCAGGGTGGGCCGATAGGCTCGGCCCACCCTTGCACGTCACCCCAAGGGGGCCGTGCACTTAGTCGTCGTACCGTCGCTGAGGCACGCCCGGACCGAACGGCCGTTCGTCGCCTTCATCGTGTCGGCGTCGGCGACCTTCTCGTACGAACCGCCGGGCGACTTGTCCTCCAGCCATGCCGTGACGCCCTGGGCGTCGGTGTGGGCCCAGGCGTAATAGTCGGTGACCGACCATTGCGGCCGGGAGCCGGCCAGGGCGACCCGGGCGCCACTCGGCAACGTCGCCGTGGTCCAGTCGGTCGCCACCGAGGCCCATGTGGTGACGCTGCCCGGGGCGACGCCCTCGCACGCCTGCCCCGGTGCGCACGGGCCGATCGGACCCTCGGTGGACGTCTGGTAGATGTTGTCGTCCTGGTGGGTGGCGAACGCCCACTTCTTGCCGTCCACGACCAGTCCGGCGATCTCGGCGTCCGACAGCGGGTCCAGCGCGACCATCTTCGTGGTGCCCGACGCCGTCAGACGGGCTCCGGGCAGGGGCTCCGGCCGGGTCTTGCGTGAGTCGGCGCCGCCGGACGCGTGTTTCATGAGAGTGGCGGACGCATCGTCACGACCGGGCGGGAGTTCGGCCTCACCCCAGTAGTACATGTGGTGCGGATCCCAGGCCGGGCGCCCCTGGTAGATCTTGAGCCGCCCGCCCAGGTAGATACGGGCGTCCTCCACCACGTCCGGTTCGTAATTCGGCATCCACTCGGTGACGCTCGCCGGATCGATGTCCGTGCACGGCAGCGTCGCACACGGCGCCTGGGTGGGTTCGGTGGCCGAGGTGTCCTCGTCCTTGGTGCACTGCGTGCCTGTCGTGTCACTGACGCAGGCACGCAGTTCCGGAAGCCAGGAGTACGCGCGGGTGGAGCCCGTGGACGTACGCGAGGCGCCTGCCGGGGTGAACTCGGTGTACACCTGTCCCCAGCGGCCCTCGCCCTGCCAGGCCTCCAGCCACATACGGCCGCCTGCGGGCAGCTCGCCCTCGGCCCAGCCCAGGTAGGTGCCCTGCTTCAGTCGTCCGTCGACCTTCTGTACGAACGCGCCCGAGGGCAGCTCGGCCCTGTCGTAGTCGGGACGGTCGACGTAGGACCAGTCGGACGCCGGGATCGCGTCCGGATCGGCGTCCGAACACCAGCCCTCGCACGGTCCGACCGGGGCCACCTCGGCACCGTACGAGGCGACGCACCCGCGCTCGACGCCGTCGGTCACGCAGGCGCTGTTGGCGTACGCGCCCCGGGGAGCCATGGTCGAGTACTGGAACATGCCGGTGGTGCCGGTGGTGTCACGGTAGGAACGCGGGTGCTCCAGCGTCGTCGTGATGTTGATGCCGTCCCCCCAGTTCTCCTGGGCCCGCAGCCACACACGCCCTTCAGTGACCCCGGTCCCGAACCGCACCTGTGCCCAGGCGTAGGTGCGGTTCGTGTCCCAAGCCGGCTTGCCCGTGTACAGGGTGATCCGCGTACCCGACGCGAGCGTCGTCTCCTTCAGGACCTTCGGCGCGCCACCGGACTGCCATGCCGTCACCTGGTTCGGGTCTGCTCCTTCACAGGGGAGTTGGGGGCAGGGCGCCGGTGTGGCGGCGGGGGCTGCAGCCGCCGTGGGAGCCGTCAGTATCGCGGCGGCCACGGCGAGCGCTGCCGGCCAGACGCAGCGGGCCCACCCCCGCCACACTCCGGCCCCTGCCCGTCTTCGTCCACCGCTTCCCGGTCGTCGGACTCCCCCAGCCTTGATGGCTGCCCCGCTGTCCATCGCACCTCCAGGTTCGTTGATCCCTGCCATCACGGGCACATGGGCCCAGGGCGATGGAACCGGCAGCCGCTCTCCGGCCCGTCTCGCCCATGCCTTCCGAGGCGAAATCCGGTCATTGGACGGGGCCTTGGTCTGTCGAGCCCGGCGGAGGAAAGGTGGTCCTGCGATCCCAGGTTCTCAGGGACAGGACGGTGCCTGGTGAACATCCGGCAGAGGCGGTGCGAAGCATGTCGGGTGCCTGGGACCGGTGTCGTCGGACAACGGGCTCATGGATGGCGCACCCTTGGTATCCCGCTTCCCGCGCCACAGCTTCATGAAGGTGGAGGGCTCCATCGCATCGCGCGTGGCCGCGGACTGCGCACGGCTGTTGTGGCGGGAAACAGGCTGCGACCCGGACGAGTCGTAGACGCCGGTCTCCAGGACCCGGTGGGAGCAACCGGAGGCGTCGATCACCGGTCGGGAGGTGTCCATGGCCTTGGTGGCGAGGAACACAGCCCGGATCACGTCGTCGAGCCGGGTCATGCGGTCGTGGAGCTTCTGGTAAGTCTCGTTCAGCGGGCACCACCCGACGAGCGAAGGGCGCGAGTAGTCGCGTTCCACGGCTTCGAGCCACTGGGTTACGAGGTCGGCGGCTCCGCTGGCTGTCGCCCGAGGAGCCGCCGACCTCGTAACCCCAGTCACCGAACTCGCCCCAGACCAGGTAGCCGAGCCGGTCGGCGTGGTGGAGGAAGCGTCCCTCGAAGACCTTCTGGTGCAGCCGGGCTCCGTTGAAGCCGGCCTCCATCGCCAGTTCGATGTCACGGACCGGGGCCGCGTCGGAGGGGGCGGTCATCAGACCGTCCGGATACCAGCCCTGGTCGAGTACGAGGCGCTGGAAGCGGGGGCGTCCGTTGAGGAGTACGGCCTTGCCCCGGATACCGACGGCACGCAGACCCGCGTAGCTCTCGACGGTGTCGGCTGCTTCGCCGTCCGCGCCGAGGAGGTCGATCGGCAGACCGTACAGGAAGGGGGCCTCCGGGCTCCACTCGCGACGCCGGCCCTCCAGGAAGGGCCAGGCGCAGGCGGGAGTCACACCGAGATCGGCGCGCGCCTCGGCGCGACAGGCCTCGCCCGCGCCGTCGATGAGGACGGCGCGTACGCGGTGACCGGGCCGGTTGGACGCCAGGGGCAGTTCGAGGGAAAAGGCGGCACCGGCCAGGTCAGGGGTGATGTGAGGGCGGCGCAGATGGGCCTCGGGGACCGGATCGGCCCAGACTGCCTGCCAGATGCCGGTCGTACGCGTGTAGTTGCAGTCGTGGTTGACGGCCGAGGCCTGTCCACGGCCAGGGCGTGGGTCCACCGGTCGAGCCCGGTGTATCAGCTGCTGCGCCGGGCGAGGCTGTAGACGAGGATCAGGACAGCCGCTGCCATCACCACCAGGTGTAACCACGCGGGAGCGGCTGAGGCGTCTGCAGCTGAGATCGTCATGAACGGGGTCATCGCGCTCTCTCCTTCTTCGCAGGTGTCCGGGGCGGAACCGCAGCCGGTGCGCATGTGCCGGCGCGCCGTGCAGCAGGTCCGCGCACCGAGTTCCGGTGTCTGCCGCGGCAGGACTTGGGAGGTGGCACTACCCACCGGGCTCGGTTCCAGAGGCGTCAGCTGGTCATGCGGCGGTCACCGTCGGCCTGCTCGCCGTCCGCTGCCGATGCCTGCGGCGTGCAAGGCCAACAGGCCAAGGCCGAGCAGCATCGCGTTCGCCGAGGCGAAGACCTCGTTGGCCGTTATGTCGGCAACGTTGATCAGGACAGCGATGGCGAACAGTACTGCCGCAGCTATCGCCAGCATGAGGTTGACTCCTTCGGTTCGTTGTCATGCGTGTACCCCCGTCTGCAGGAAGCAGGCACCTGAGAAAGGGCGGAGCGGCCCAGGGTGGTCTCGGCGCACCCGGGCCCGGCCTCTTCGGGAAGCAGGGAACCCGGGCCGGGCAGCCGGACAGCACCTCGGTGCGGCTCACCACGGAGCGGGGCAGTCCCGTCGTCCGCTCTGCGCAGGGGCCCTCCACGCGTTTTCTCACATCCGTCACCACTGCGGTGAAAGCCGGTTCGCCCGCTCTCGTCCATCCGGCGGCTCCAGCACCACCCGACCGGTACACGGGGCCTGGGGCCGGGCCTTTCTCTCCGGCCCGGCCCATGACCGGCACACCGGCCATTCCCGCGTGGGCAGCGCCGAGGACGGCACATCGCACCACGGGCAGTCGACGGCCCCATCACGAAGGTGCGGTCGCCGGACGGATGCGACGGCAGATCGTTCACCGCGGGCACGGCGCCGGACGGAAGCCAGTTCCTTCACATCATTCTCCCCGGCCATGGAGACCGGGCTTCGTGCCTCTTCCCTCGAGAGCGCCTCGGATAGGCTCACCGCCATGCTGAGACTCGGAATCCCTGTCATCGGCGTCACGGACATCCCCCGCGCGGTGGATTTCTGGACGGCGGCTCTGGGCCTGGTCGCCGCCCAGGAGTGGCAGAGCGAAACATGGCGGACGCTCAACCACGCCGACGGCTCCGGCCGGGCGCTCGGCCTGATACGCAGCGCGTCCCCGGCCGAGCCGCATCCCCGCCTCCACCTGGACCTCTTCACGGATTCGGCGGAGGAACAAAGGGCCGAGGTCCGGCGGTTGATCGACCTCGGTGCACAGGCCGTCACCTGGGATCTCTACCCGCCCGAACCGGACTTCGTGGTGCTCGCAGACCCGGACGGCAACATCTTCTGCGTCGTGGACCTGAGCCATGCGCCCAGCGGGGGTGGACAGCCGGCTCCCTGACAGAGGACGCGTACCTACCCCGTGACGCCCCTGACCTCCGGCAGGCCGGCGAGGTGCTCAAGCACCTCGCCGGCGGCCCGCATCCGGACCAGGAACTGTTGTGAGATCAACCCGCCGGGAGGCGGTCGCGCACGGCGTCGGCGGCCGACCGGGCTCCGTGTGCCTTATCGGCCAGAGCAGTGCCCACCGAGTGCCGGGCCTTACGGGCGCTGCGGCCGCCGGCAGCCGCAGCCGCCCGTGAGCGATAGGCCAACGAGGGCTTGCCGTGGGTGTCCGCCGCCGCGATCAGCAGGCCGCCGAACAGGGACAGGTTCTTACCGAACTGGACACGTTGCCGAGCCCGTTCATCAGGATCGTCCGTCTTCCACCAGGCGTGACCGGCCAGGGTCGTGGGCACGAGCGAGGCCGCCAGCGCGAGAGCCGAGGCGCGCGGAAAGCGGCCGGCCGCGAGGAGCACACCGGCGCCCAGTTGTACGGCACTGTTGATCCGTACGAGTCGCACCGTGTCGTCCGGCAACTGCGGGACGTGTCCCGCGAGGGGCTTCGCCACCGGATCGGCGGCGGCTTCCACGGTGTGCGGGTCCCGGAACGTGCGGAGCCCACCGGAGATGAACACGGAAGCGAGCAAAGGGCGGGCGACTGTCCTCAGAATGGCCATGCTCCGCGCATGCCCGGGTTCACCCGGAGCACGCGTCCGTCTTCCTCCGGGCGGCCCGGGAACGCGTCCCTCCCGCGCGGTCCTGGCCGGAGGAAGTCTGCTTACGTGAACGCCCCGAGGAGCGTCGCCCGCCGCGGGCGAGGGCCTTGGAACTCCGTCGGGAGCCTGACTGGTATTCGTCCTCGGGTTCCCTTCCGTGCAATGCTGAACGGCACGTGGATCAAGACGGGCAGCGGAGGAAAGTGCAGGGTGAGGGCAGTGCGGCGGCGGGGCGGGGCCATCATGCGGGATCGGTTCACGGCTTCCGATCCAGGACTGCTACGGCTGACGGCGGGGTTGCGCACCGTCTCGGCGATCGCGCTCACCCTGGGGGTCCTGGCCCCGCTCGGCACCGACGTCACGCACATGGTCGCCGGTGCGATGACAGCCATGACCGCCACCTTCGCGGTCAAGGACAAGCTGGTACGCGACCAGGCGATCACACTCGCACTCGGCCTGCCGGTCGCGCTCGTCGCGATGTCCTTGGGCGCCCTACTGGCCTCGCAGGCCGTCGCGGGCGAACTGTTCTTCATCGCCCTCATTTTCGGGATCGTCTACAGCAGGCGATTCGGTGAGCGTGCTACCGCGCTGGGCCTTGTCGGCTTCCAGATCTACTTCCTCTCCCTCTTCGTCGGGGCCTCCACGTCTCGCCTGCCGGAGCTCTGCCTGGCCTTGGCCATCGCGTTCGGCTGCAGCGCGGTGGTGCGGTTCGCCGTTGTTCCGGAAACGCCACAACGCGTCCTGACACGACTTCGCGATGCCTTCCGCACGCGAGTCGCTCAGCTCGTCGCCATACAGATCGAGCTGCTCGACGCCGGGCCGGAGCAGTTGGAGAGGGTGCTCGACGACCTGCGGCGGCGCACCGCGCGGCTGCACGAAGCCGCTCTCATGATCCAGGGCCTCCTGGAGGAAGGCACACAGGACGCGGGCAAGGCGGCGCTGCTGCAACGCCGGGTCGCGGACGCCGAAATCGCTACGGAGCGCCTGGGCATGCTGCTGCTGAACGCCCGCAGCGCCGAGCGCGCGGACACCCTCACCCTGCACCTGCCGCACGCGCCCGTGCCGCTCACCGGGAACTGGAGGCCGGCGGAGGACGATGCGACCATCGCCCTGCGACGGGACCTCAAAGCCCTGCACCTCCTGGTGGCCCGGCCGGCGTCGAGCGACGAAGGTACGGCAGTGGCCCACATTCGCAACAGGCTGCTCGGCTACCGCGAGGAGGACAAGCTTCCTCCGGCACCCGTGGGTATCCAGGACGCGTTCCGTGGTATCGGCGAGGCCGCCCGGTCCGTCCTGGGGCTGCGCCTCGCGCTGGACGGGCCCCAGGACGAGTCCGACGACTCGCCGTCGACCACCCGTTCCCGCGAGGAATTCGACGCGGAGGACCTTGCGATCGCCTCCTCCGAAAAGTCCGGGGACGAGGACCGTGCCGGTCTGCAGCGTCCCACCACCAGGGCGGCCTTCCAGGTGTCGGTCGGCTCGGTCCTGGCCATGGCCGGCGGAGAGCTGCTCTCCAGTCAGCGCTGGTACTGGGCCGTTCTCACGTGCTGGGTGGTCTTCCTCAACACCGCATCCACCGGCGAGATCCTGGTCAAGGGCTACCGGAGGCTTCTCGGCACGCTGCTGGGGGCCGTCGCCGGTGTCGCACTGGCGGGTCTGGTCGGAAACCACACATGGGCCGCTTTCGCCCTCGTCCTCGTCTTCATCTTCGCGATGTTCTACACCGCTCCGCTGTCGTACGCGGTCATGTCCTTCTTCGTCACAGCCATGCTGGGCCTGCTCTACACCCTGCTCAATTCGTACAGCTTCGACGTGTTGGTGCTGCGCATCGAGGAAACTGCGATCGGCGCCGCGTGCGGCGTCATCGCCGCCGTCCTGGTATTGCCGGTGCACACCGACCGCCGTACGGACGAACTGCTGGGTACCGTCCTGGACCGGCTGGGCGACGTCGCGTCCGCGGCGGTGGAGCAACTCAGTGGCGGGCCCCCGTCCGACCTGCTCGGCCGAGCCCGCAGCCTGGACAAGGCGCTGGACGAACTACGGGATTCCACCAGCCCGTTGACCTACCCCATAACCCCTCTGCGCGGCCGGCGGCAGACTGTTCGCTATCTGGTGGCGCTCCTGGAGACATGCGCGTACCAAGCCCGCTCACTCGCGGCGACCGCCGAGCTCGTGCCGCACAGCAAGACCGTCGCTGCCGACCCCCGCCTCCTACGGGCCGGGCAACGCATCGCTCACAACATCGGGGTGCTCGCCGCGCACGTCGAGGACGAGAGGGCTGGTGGCGAAGTCCGGTCAGGTGCCAGCATCGCCTCGACGCTGCGGGACGCCGGGCCCGGCAGCGTGCCTTCCGGCACGGTGACCTTCCGTGTACTGCGTCATCTGCAGCGCCTCGACGAAGGCGTGGTCGGGCTCGCGCGTCCGCTCGGCGTGCCGGTCGCCGACCGCGCCGCAGCGAAGACCGTACACGGCTGAGGAATGCTGCGACCGCGCACTGGTCCACGTCACCCGGCGAAGCCGGTGGTGGGACCGTTCGGGCAGGGCGCCGGGGGTTTCGGGCCGCATGGCATTCGAGCGGCATCCGCTCCGGGTGCCGTGGGCGCGGTACTTCTTCGTCCGTCGCCGGGGAGACGCGAGGCCCGGTCTAACACGAGCGGGTCCTGTCCGCGGTGTAGTCGGTGACCGTCCAGCGTCCCCCGTGGTCCCGCTCCACTCTCGCCGTGGCCGCGTAGCGCGACGGCTGACCGGCCGGTGGCGGGATCCGCCACCCGGTCGTCGTGTCGAGGATCTGCCATTTCGAACCGTCCACGCAGTCCTTCACCATCGCGGTGGGCGGCTGAGCACCGACAGCGATCGTGGACACCTCCGGTTCGTGCGCGAGATCGCCACGCATCACCGTGTGCTCTTTCCTCATGCGGGCCAGGTCTGCTTCCAACGTCTCCGATGCGCGGGAGCTCATGTACCGCTTCAGGTCCGTCCCCCTCGCCGAGGCCGCCCGGTACGCCTTCACCTTCTCCCTCCACATCAAGCCGTACACCTCCAGCACGTCAGCTCTGATCACCGGCTCAGACGTCCTCGGCGCCGAGGAAGCGGGCACGCCCGGGGACACCGGCGTGCCGGGCGGGGCGGGCGTGACCACCGATGGTGCGCCTGCTGTGGGCTTCGCATCGTCCTCACCGTCACCACCGCAGCCGGTCAGGACGAGGACGAACGCCGCAACACCGCATCGCAGCATCGCGCCCGTCCGGGGGCACTTCCGCAGAGCTGTCACCATCAGGACCCCAAACCCACCGGCCGACATCGATCACCGGCCCAACGAGGCCCGCCCTCATCAGGTCACGCCGTCTGCCGGCGCTCCTCCTCCGCCCCGCCGGGGAAGGCACCTGACCCGTGGCCGGGTCGACGCCCTCGCTCTCTCGAACAGCGAACCGGGGCCCCGTCGTGTCGCCGTCGACCGGACGCAGGTTCGCCGGCGTCGCGCATGAGGGCCTCCCCTTCGTACCCGGTCCGTTCCCCGTTCACCGGATGCGGTACGAAGTCGGTTGTGAACGAACCGACTCAGCCCACGACCGTTCGTGTGTTCATCGCCCTCGCCCCGCCCGATCACGCGAAAGAAGAGCTGGCCCGGCAGCTGCGCCCCGCCTACGGCACACACCCCCACATGCGGTGGAACCGCATCGAGGACTGGCACATCACCCTGGCCTTCCTCGGGGAACTCCCGACCGGGACCGTTCCGCTCCTGCTCCGTCCGCTCGCCGACCTCGCGGCACGTCACCGGCCACCCCGCCTGGCGCTGCGCGGCAGCGGAAGTTTTGACGACCGGGTGCTGTGGAGCGGAATCGACGGAGACATCGAGGAACTGCACGTGCTCGCCGCTGACGTGCGTACGGTGGTCAGAAATTGCGGTATCGCCTTCGAGGGCCGGCCTCTGCGCCCCCATCTGACATTGGCCCGTGCCCGCCGAGGAGACCGGTCTTCGGCGTCGGAGATCGCCGGAGGATTCGCCGGCTTCACCGGCATCCGGTGGCCTGCCGAACGTCTTCACCTGGTCGGCAGCAACACAGACCGCAGCCGTGAACCGGTCCGCTACCGCGACATCGAGGCCTGGGCCCTCGGTGGCGCGAACCGTACTGCCCTTTGACCGGGCCGTCCTGCCGCTGCGCCGCACGCTGCCGGGAGAGCGGCAGCGTCGCGGGCCAGGACGTCTCGGGCGCCACCGCTCCCGGGCAGCGGACCGGGCCCGAGGCAGCCCCTGACGGCGGGTGCCGGGAATGGTTCTCACACGTGGTGGTGGGCCCGGCAGGAAGTTCCTGCCGGGCCCACCACCTCCGAGGGCACAGGCCCGCCCCACAGCTGAAGCGGAAAGGGAAGCGCGCCTGTGAGCGCGAGAACGCGCAGCGGGTGATGAGACGGGATCAGCGGATTTCGGTGGTCCGCCGCTCCTTCAGGGCGGCGCAGTTGGAGTTCTCCACCGACACGTACACGTTGTCGATGCTGCCGCCCCAGCTCACGCAGTAGCCCTTGCCGTAGACGTAGCCCGGCCCTGCGTACGAGGTGAAGCTTCCGTCGTCCCCGGCCCACTCGTCCGTGGCGGGGACGTAGATGTACGCGGACATGTGCTTGGCCGCCCCCGGGTTGGTGCGGATGGTCGCGACGCAGTTCTTGCCGTTGGACGCGTTGTACGTCAGGTAGACGGTACCCAGCGAGCCCACGGGCACCGAGTTCACGGTCTTGTAGGCCTTGCCGCAGACGCCCTGCGGCGTGACGTTCGGCGCGGCGGAGGCCGTCGTGCCGAACGCGACCGTGCCACCCACCGCCAGTGCGGTGAATGCCCCGAGAGCAGCGATGCTACGCGGAATGCTCATATTTCCCCCTTGTGTTTCCGAGAGTGGTTACTCCCACTTGGTGTGACTCGCGAACGGTACGGATGGTTGCCCTTCGTTTACGCAGAGGTACGAATGAAGGTGAAAGTGCCACCCGAGCCGTTCGTGAGGAAGTACGCCGGCCGGCCATACGGGCGGTCCGCACAGCGGGACGGGTGCGGCGAGCCGCGTCTCCGTGTCCAACGCGGCGTAGCAGGCGGTGACCAGGTCCGCGCCGCGGCCGGCACGCAGACGCGAGATCCAGTTCGCGCCGGACTCGTCAAGCGGAGGCGTCGCCGCAGCTGTGACAGCGATCCGCCGCCAACCGGACCCGGACGCCGCCGCCGGACATCAGGTGACCGGAGCAGGGGGCGCCGGCATCGGCACAAGGCGTCGCAGACCTCAGGACGGCGAGAGGAAGAAGAGCGTCGGGCGTTGGGCGCTTCAGGAGCCCGGTTCGGGACGCCCTCAGATGGCGGATGCGATACAGGGCAGGGTTTTGCGCGGCGGACCGGACGCGGCCGACAGCCCCTCCGTGCCGAACCGGCCGGAAGGACATCGGCCACTTTGCGGAACCTTTACTCATGCTCGGGCGTTGACCGGATGAGCGCACGGGCTCGTGACCGACAACTCAGACGAACACCGAGGTGACCTCAATGGCAGTGTGGGACCGGCTCAAGGATCAGGCCAGGAATCTGCAGCAGTCCCAAGGAGCGCGTGGGCCGGCGACCGGACACAGCGGCGGGCACGGATCCGGCGGTGGCTCGCGCGCCCAGCTGGTAGGCACGCTGAAGTCACAGCTCGCCTCCCTCAAGACGGAGCTGAAGAGCGGCGCCTACCGGGACGCGAGCATGGCGATGTGCGCACTCGTGGCGGCTGCGGACGGACACGTGGACCCTGCCGAGCGTCAGCACGTGGAATCGATGATCCTGGGCAACGACGTTCTGCAGAACTTCCCGCCGGAGCAGCTGCGCACACGCTTCAACAAGCATGTGGATCAGCTGAGTATCAATTTCCAGCAGGGCAAGGCCGAGGCGATGCAGGAGATCGTCAAGGCCGCCAAGAAGCCGACGGAGGCAAGGGCCGTACTCCAGACAGGTATTGTCATCGCCGGCGCCGACGGCACCTTCTCCCAAGCCGAGCACATGATCCTTCGAGAAGCATGCACGGCGCTGGGTCTGTCCCCCGCGGAATTCCAGCTCTGATCCGAACGGGACGCAGGCCGCCCCTTTGAGGGCGGCCGATGAACGACGGTGGCGTCCGGCCGGATCGGGCGCGGCCCGGCACGTGCAGACGTGCCGGGCCGCCGTGTCGGCGGACGCCTCGCCGTGCACAGCAGGACGTACAAGCCTCCGCGTGGGCGGACGTCAGCTGTGGAACGCGAGCGGGGCACCTGCTGGTTTCCTGGACACAGGATCCACCGGCACCTGATGCCTGGGGCTTCGTCAGGCGGACTGAGCCAGGTGCTCAGCGGGCGGAGGACCGCGAAGACGCATGGGTGCGCCGCCGACCGCTTGCGGGGAGGGCGCAGGCAGGCGTACCACCTGGCATTTTTTCGCGGTTGTTCGCCACAAGCCGGTAGACGCCGTGAGCGATCCAGCGAAGTGGGGGCAGGGTGAGCATCCCGCCCAGAACGGGCCAGCCTCCGCCCGCGTGCAGGAGCAGCTTGGCGACAGCCTGCGCACCCCCGTGGATCGTTCCGGCCGGCGTGATCCACAACAGCTCGTACTCGGCCCGCTCCCGGGTGGTCCCGAACGAGTCCACATCCGCGAACTGCCACGGGGTGACCTCGCAGCGCGGGCGGATACGGCGCTCGGCGAACATCACGGAGGAGGTGCAGAATGCACAGTCTCCGTCGTAGAGGAGTACAGATCGCGTCCGCATGACTCCCATCATGCCGCACAGGGCATCCGTGGCGTCTGTGGCGCTCGCTTCCGCCGTACGAGCGGGACCGGGTGTTGCGGGCCGCTTCGCGGCGCCCCCAGGGCGGTGGCTCTCCCAGGACGGATTGAACTCCAGCGGCTGCCGCCCTGAGAGACTGCTCGTCCGTTCTGCATCGACGAGCAGCAAGTCGGGTTCGGGACGTGCGACCTGGTCATTCAGCGGTTCTTCACACCACACCCTCGCGGCCGGCCAGGAACGGCGGGCCCACAGGAGCGGGGCACCGTGCGCCGGGGTGAGCAGCTCGCACATTTCCGTAGGGCCCCCCGCGGTGTCGAATTCCTCTGGCCCCCGGGAGACCGGGCCGGTCCGATGCCGGGCATGATTCCGCGATCGCTCCCTTACTTCGTGGAGTGCGGGGGGTCACGGCCGGGCGGGCGACGACTCGTTCCCCTTCGGCCGCTGGTCCCCGATTGCCCTCTGGGCAAAAATTAGCTTAGGGTTACCTAATCTTCGCCTGGGACCTGGAGTCAGGGCGGGTATCCGCACGGCCGAGGTTCGTCACGGCGTGTGCATACCTGACCCTGGCCTCCGGGCGCCTCGGGGCACCCGACAACCCAGTGGGCACGAGGGCGCGGCCCGACCGCCCCTGATATCACGCGCCTCGACGAGGCGCACTCCCAGGGAGAACAACACACATGCCCTCGCTCAATCGCCGTGTCCGCCGCGTCGCCGCGACTACCGTGGCGCTCGCCTTCGGCAGCGCTCTCACGCTGGCCGGGACCGCGACCGCGGGTACCGGCACCCCGACCGGCTCACACGTCACGTCGGTTCCGCTCGCGCAGGGCCTCTATCAGTCCGCGTACTCCGAACGAAACGACGTGCTGTGGGCCACCGCTTCCGTGGGACAGCCGCCTGCCCCGGTCACGGGCTCCCAGTTGCTGCGGATCGATCCCGGCACCCTCGAGGTCGAAGCGGCTTTCACGCCCCCGGTCAACGGCACGGTCGAAGCCGTCTACGGCATCGATGTCGACGACGAGCACAACACCCTCTGGGTCACCAACACCCGGAACAACTCCGTCGCCGTCTACAGCCAGCGGACCGGTCGGCACCTCGCCACCCGACCTGGCGTGAACCACTCCCGTGAGATCGTCGTGGACGAGAAGCGCGACGTCGTATGGACGAGTTCCTTCAGCGATGGTGCTCTCGTGGCCTTCGACAGCCGCACGTTCAAGGAGATCAAGCGGGTCTCCATCGAAGGGACCGGGCCGACAGGGCTGGTGGTGAACGAACGTACCGGTGCTGTCTACGCTGCCGACTTCACCAACAGCCAGATCATCGAGGTCACGCCCGGTTCCAAGGCCCCGCGGCTCATCCCCACCGGTGGCGGACCGCTTTCGATCGCGCTCTCCGGCGACGGGCGCACCGCCTACACCGCCGACCAGGCCTCGGGGACACTGTCGGTCGTCGACCTGCGCAAGGGCACCGTCATCAGGTCGGTGGCGACGGGTGAAGGTGCGAAGGCCGTCGCCGTCGAACCGTGTTCAGGTCGTGTCCTGGTTGCCAACCGGCTGGCCGGGAACCTGTCGGTGGTCGACCCGGGCACGGGCACGGTCGTGGAGACCGTGCCCACCCACGCGTATCCCAACCACGTCAAGGTGGCCGGCCGCAATACCGCCTACGTCGTCGACAAGTCCGGCTCCGGGCCAGCCGGAGAGGACGGACTCACACGGATACGCCTGAGCTCCAAGACTCCTCTCCGTCATGAAGCGACGGGAGCTCGCCCGGCCTGCTGAACCTGGTGTCGCCCCACCAGTCGGAACACCGAGGCCATCCGGCTGCACGACCGGTGTGATCGCCGAGATGAAGCAGGCAGGGGGACACTCATGACGCCCCCCTGCCTCGTCGCCATTCACGGTTCCGTTCGGCTTCTCGCTACGACACGGCCGGCGCCCGGCAGGGAAGCGGGGCCTCGGCCCTACTGTGGGGAACCAGAATGCTGTCGGCCACGGCCCGACGCCCGAAGTTTCCGCTGTCCGGGGCGGGCGGGTCGCCCAGCTGTGCAGCAGGCCGCCCTCGGACTCAGGAAGTCGCCGTCTCGTGCCCCCTCCTCTCCCCCGCCGTGCTGCCTTCTCCGCGCTGGCCGGCCTCGCTGTCCTTCCGCTCGCCGGATGTGAGACGGCCCTACCGGCTGCCGCGCCCCCCAGCCCCTCCAGGCCATCGGCCTCGCCCTCCGACGAGACCGCGCACCGGACGCGGCGCGCGTTCACGGAGCTCGAGCGGAAATTCGAGGCTCGGCTGGGCGTGTACGCCGTGGACACCGGGAGCGGCCTGTCCGTCACCCACCGCCCCGACGAGCGATTCGCCTACGCGTCGACCTGCAAGGCGTTGCTGGCAGGCGCCCTGCTGGACATGTATCCACTGCAGCGGCTCGACCGGCGCGTGCGGTACAGCACGGATGATCTCGTCGCCAACTCCCCGGTCACCAGGCAGCACGTGAGCACGGGTCTCACTCTGCGCGAACTGTGCGAGGCCACCGTTCGTTACAGCGACAACACCGCGGCCAATCTCCTCTTCCACGAGATCGGCGGCCCCCGTGGCCTGCAGGAGACACTCGTGGCTCTGGGCGACCGCACCACGCGGTGCGACCGCTACGAGACCGATCTCAGCGAAGCCGCACCCGGCGACGTCCGCGACACCAGCACCCCCCGAGCCCTGGCCTTCGATCTGCGTGCCTACGTACTCGGCAAGACGCTCACGCCGGACAAGCGGGCGGTGCTGGCCGACTGGCTCACACGCAACACCACCGGCGATGCGCTCATCCGTGCGGGCGCCCCGGCCGGCTGGGTGGTGGGCGACAAGACCGGCACGGGCGGTTACGGAACCCGCAACGACATCGCTGTCGTCTGGCCGCCGGACTTCGCGCCGATCAGCATCGCCGTGCTCTCCCGCCGTGGCGTCCGCGGAGCGAAGCCGCAGGATTCAGTCGTTGCGCAGGCAGCCCACGTCGCGCTCACCGCTCTCGCCCGGCCACATCCTCGGAGCACTCAGGGGCGATAGCGGAGCGGGTGGTCGGCAGGCACCTCGGTCAGCACGATGCGGTGGCCGTCCGGGTCGGCGATCCACATCTCGATCAGACCCCAGGGTTCCTGGAGCGGCGGCCGGAGGACGACTGCTCCACGGGCCACCACCTCCTCGTGTGCCGCCGCGCAATCGGCGACCTGCATCCATAGCTGCAGCGTGTCTCCTGGCGGTGCGTCCGAGCGCCCTGAGACCTCGAGGAAGCCCCCGCCGAGGAAGTACACCGTTCCGCGGTCGGGGCCGGTCCCGAACTCCCGGTACACGGCGAGCCCGAGGATCCGCCCGTAGAAGTCGCGGGAGGCCTCCGGGTCGCCGGGCCTCAGCAATACCCTGCTGCTCAGTACATGCACCATGGCACCGACCCTACGCGCACAGGCCCCGCAGGGCGGGCCTTCCTTCACACCCCGTCAGGCGCGAGGCCGGGGTGCCTCCACCGTCACAGCCTCGGTTCGTCGCCCGAAGGCCGGGGCGGTCATGGTTCCGCGGCCGGATCCGGCCGGCGGCCGTCGATCCCGATGATCTGGTAGCGATGCCGTTCCTGTCCTCGAACAGTTCCTCGATACCGTCGGTGCGGCGGAGTCTGAGCCCGTGCGACCCCGCGGACACGGGCTTCCGCCGGGTCGCACGCCCCGGGCCCTCACCTCACTCGTGTTCTCAGCAGGCACGGCCACCGGCCGCGCCGCATCCGCCCCGGAGTTCGCGGCGCGCATCCGCCCGGGGCTCAGTGAACGATGGTATCGATCAGCTCACGGGCGCCCTGGCGCAGCAGGGCGACGGCCACCGAGGTTCCGAGGGTGGCGGGGTCGAGCGGGCCGGCCCATTCATGGGCGTTGAGGACGGTCTTGCCGTCGGGGGTGAACACGCAGGCACGCAGGGAGAGGTCCCCGTCGCGATGGGCTGTGGCATACCCGGCGATCGGGGAGTTGCAATGCCCTTGGAGAACGTGGAGGAACATGCGTTCGGCCGTGATCTCCCGGTAGGTACCGGGGTGGTTGAGTGCACTCACGGCGTCGATGGTCGCCGCATCGTCCTCTCGGCACTGCAGGGCAAGGACACCCGCGCCGATCGGGGGGCACATCGTCTCCGGGTCGAGGATGTCGCTGATCACGTCAGGGCGTCCGATGCGCTGGAGGCCCGCGACGGCCAGGACAAGCGCGTCGGCCTCTCCCGCGGCCAGTTTCGCGAGTCGGCGGTTGGCGTTGCCACGAAACGGAATGCAGTTCAGGTGCGGGTGCGAGGCGGCAAGTTGTGCGGTCCGGCGGACCGATGAGGTACCGACGCGTGCGCCGTCGTGGAGTTGGTCGAGGGTGAGACCACCAGGGTGGACGAGTGCGTCGCGAATGTCGTCACGCTCGAGAAACGCGGCGAACGTCGTACCCGCGGGCAGTGGGCGGTCGGCCGGGACGTCCTTGACGCAGTGAACGGCCAGGTCCGCCTCCCCGGCCAGCAGGACGGCGTCGACCTCCTTGGTGAAGGCTCCCTTGCCTTCGACCTTCGAGAGATCCCCCATCCACTTGTCGCCTGTGGTTCTGACCGGGACGACCTGGGTGGCGGTGCGGGGATGGAGGGCCGCGAGTTCGGCCCTGACACGCTCGACCTGGGCCAGGGCCATGGGTGAGTCGCGGGACACGATGCGGATCAGCTCAGGGGCGGGCATGGCTCCCACGATAGAGCGCCGCGCTCGAGCCGTGGTCGTCCGACGCGATCGGTCTCCTTTCCCGGACAGCTGAGTGGACGGTGAGCACGGACGGCCGCCGTCGAATTTCGGCCGCGCTCAAATATCGCTCCCTCACCCACGTCCAGGCGACGCACAGCCATGTCCGCGCGGCAGCAAGAGCTTCACCAGGCAGGTTTGCCGTGCCAACTCCCGGAAGCAATCACCTCGGCATGCACAAAACCGGCGATGCGGATATTCCAGTCCGTTCACACATGGCCGATTCGACGTCCCTGGCCCTGCCCCGCTCAGCCGAAGGCTGTCAGCCACCCTGCGGCCTCTCTAGCATGGCCTTCACGGACGCCGAATTTCCTTTCTTCGAACCGCGAGGCGCTGGATGACCGACGGGGACACCTACATTCCGAAGAACATCGATGTGAACGTGCCGAGCGTCGCGCGGATGTACGACTACTACCTGGGGGGCAAGGACAACTACCCTGCCGACCGGGTGGCATGTGAGCAGCTTCTGGAACACGTGCCGAGCACCAAGGTGCTGGCGGTGAACAACCGAAGGTTCCTGCGCCGTGTCGTGCACCACCTGGCGTCCGAGTACGGGATCCGCCAGTTCATCGACCACGGGTCCGGTCTGCCGACCCAGGACAACGTCCATCAGGTCGCTCAACTCGTGGACCCCGGGGCCCGGGTCGTCTACATCGACAACGACCCCATCGTCCTGGCGCACGGCAAGGCCATACTGGAGGAGAACGACAGGACCGCAGTCATCCAGGCGGACATGCGGGACACCGAGGGGATCTTCGGCCACCCGGAGGTGAACCGGCTCATCGACTTCGACGAGCCGGTGGCCGCCCTGTTCGTGTCCGTGCTGCACTGCATCCCTGACGAGGACGACCCCGCGGGACTGGTACGCCGGGTGGCGGCCCGCCTGGCACCAGGGAGTTTTCTGGTGGTGTGCCAGCTCGTGAGTGAGGACGCGGTCACCCGCGACTTCGTCACGGACTTCATGGCGAAGAGCACCGGTAACCAGTGGGGGCGCGTGCGACAACAGTCCGACGTACACGGTTTCCTGGAGGGCCTCGACGTCCTGGATCCGGGTCTGGTGGAGGTGTCGACATGGCGACCGGATTCTGATCTGGCGCCGAAGCAGGCGACCCGGGAGTGGATCGAGTACGGCGGTGTCGGCCGCACCTGGTGACGGGGTTACTGCCTGGCTCGTCCCACGCCCGCCTCCGGTCGCCCTGTGCCGGTGGAGCGTGCGGTCCCGGCTCGGCCGTCCGCCGGCCATGGGCGGTGTCCTGTCGGCCGGGCGGTGCGGCCGCGGAGGTCGACGGCGCATTCCGCATACCGGCCATGACCAAGCTGTCGAATACGGCGATGCGCGCTTCGGCCCGGGGCCCCTGCGGTCCGGTTTCACGGTGGCTTCCTGCTGACTGCCGGTCTCGCCTGAGCGCGGGCACCGACTTCGTCGCCCCGTCCCGGCACCGTCTCGTTCACTTCGGTGCCGGCCGGAAGCCGGGTTGTCTGCCTTCCGGCCGTGCTCGGCACGAACGAAGCCACCTGAACGCCGGGTGCGACTGGGCCTTGACCACCGTGCTGAACGCCTGCGCCTCGTAAGCCGCGGGGCGCCGCACAGGTCGCCGGGGCCCTGATCGACTGAGGGGGCGTATCAGGCACGGGACATCGAGCGAGGTCCGGTCACACAGCGGAGCCATCAGGGAGCTGACCGCCTGCGCTGTAGCGCTCGAGTGCCCGCCTCAGCAGGCCCTTGCTCTCGGCCGGGCTCGGCGACTGTGCGCTGAGCGAGTCCAGGATCCATCTGTACTCATCCGTGCTGTCCTGCTTGTTCACGGACGTGGCATTGGTGAGGTGCTCGATGTACGCGACATCGGGGAGTCCGTCCATCGCGAACCGCAGATATGTGATGCCGTTGCCCGGAGACGTGTGGGCGGTCACCTCGAAGGGTGCCACCTGCACGATCACATGCGGCAGTTCCGTCATCTCCAGCAGGTGGGCAAGCTGCTCCCTCATCACCCGGGCGCCGCCCGTAGGGCGCAGCAGCACCGCTTCGTCCAGCAGCACCCACAGCTTCGGGGCGTCGCGTCGCTGCAACAACTGCTGCCGTCTGAGCCTCAGTTCGACACGGCGCCGGGTGGTCTCCTCCGATTCGAGGGCGTGCCCTGAACGCACCACCGCATAGGCGTAGTCGGCTGTCTGCAGGAGTCCCGGGATGTAGTGGCCTTCGTACGTGCGGATGGACGCAGCGGCCTCCTCCAGGCCGACCAGGGGCTCGAACCAGTCCGGCAGCACGTCGGCGTAGTTGCGCCACCACCCCCGTCGGCCGGCCCTGCGCACCAGGTCGATGAACTCGGCCGTCATGACGGGGTCGGTCACACCGTAGAGCGCGAGGAGATCGGCGGCGTCACGCTCCTTGCACGGGGAGTGCCCCGTCTCCATCCGGCTGATCTTCGCCGTCGAGCACCGGATCCGGTCAGCCGCTACGTCGGGCGTGATGCCCGCCTCGCCACGCATCCGCCGCAGTTGCGCGCCCAGAACAAGGCGCAGCGCCGTGGGACTCGCCCCCGTGGCCGCGGCGAGCGTCGGCTTCCGTGAGGGCTGGAGCGGTTCGATGGCGGGCATGCGGGCTCCTGAGGACGGGCGTCTTGACGCCAGTGTGCCATCAGGAGCCCACGAAGGCCCGGCCGATGCGAGAGCACCGCGCCTTTTCAGCCCGTTCTGCCGCGTATTCAGCCGGTCATGGTGTCGAAATCACCGTCCCTGACACCCGCGAGGAATGCGCGTACCTCGTCTCCGGTGTACACGAGGGCAGGGCCTTCGGGGTACCTGGAGTTGCGCACGGCCACTTCACCACCGGGCAGCAGCGCCATCTCGACACAGTTCCCACTGGGGTTGCTGTGATGACTCTTCTTCCATTCCACGCCGGTCAGGGAGTTGGCGGGAACGCCGTTGTCGATGTGCTGCATGCGGTCCATTCCTTTTCGTCGCGCTGGCTCGACCTGGTGTGTCACCAGGGCCCGCGCCGGGTGAACAGGTGTCCTCCGCTCACACCCCTGGGTGCAATTCCGGATGCAATTGCACCCGATGCACGGACGGCGAGGATACTAGTGCCCATCCGGCCCTCACGACACCATGAACGGGCCTTCAGCGGAGGGTCGTCAGCGTTCATGCACGCGGAGAACACACCACGTCAAGGAGCAGCCCGCGTGCCCGGTCCGGCCGGGCACAACGCGGACCCGCACGAGGAGCTGGCGAGGGATCTCGGTATCGGGGCCCCGGGATTCACGACCCGGGGCCTGGACGCGGGTCCGGAAAGCCTGCGGCAGGCCCGGGCGTTCGTCCGCGATGCACTCGAGGGCTGGGGCCTGCACTCCTGTGCGGACGATGTCGCTCTTGTAGCAGGCGAGTTGATGAGCAACGCGGTCTGCCACGGGTTACGGCCCGCCCCCGGGCACGGCGAGCGGCCGTCGGCCCGCCTCGGCCTCGCCTGTCAGGAGGGGACGCTGGTCTGCGCGGTGAACGACCCCAGCCCCGAGGTGCCCGTCCTCCGGCCTGCGGACGAGTCCTTCGAGCGCGGCCGCGGCCTGCGTATCATCGACGCGCTGAGCAGTTCCTGGGGCTGGGCGCGGCACACCGGCACGGGCAAGACCGTCTGGGCCAGGATTCCCGTCCTCCGGCCCCCAGCGCCTCACAGCCCCACCAGAGCCGTCCAGGCCTCCGCCAGCAGCGCATGCCCCAGCGGGGTCGGGTGGACTCCGTCACCCGCGACGTGTTCGGCGCCTCCGGCGGCGCGCGCCGCCTGGTTGAGCAGGCCGTCCGCCGCCAGCAGTGCGGCGTCGAACTCCTCGGACAGCCGGCGAACCGCCTGAATCCGGGGGTCCAGGTCGTCGCGCCAGGCCCACTGTTCCTCGCGTACCGGCACCAGGAAGGGTTCGATGAGAATCAGCTGAGCGTCCAGTTCGTCCCGTACCTGCGTGAGAATGGCGCGGTAGTCGTTCTCGAAAGCACGTGCCGAGGTGACGGCGCCGGAGGAGTAGCGGCGCCAGGTGTCGTTCACGCCGATCAGGACCGAGACCACGTCCGGCTCGAGTTCCAGGGCGTCCTCACGCCAGCGGGCGCGCAGGTCCGAGACGCCGTCGCCGCTGACTCCGCGGTTGATGAACGTGATGCCGCTGTCGGGCCGGGCGGACCGCACACGCTCAGCGGCCACCCGGACGTAGCCGTTGCCCAGAGGGGCGTCCCGCTCCGCCAGTCGCCCTACATCGGTGATGCTGTCGCCTTGGAACAGAACGGTTGCTGAGCGGTGCAGGCTGATGGTCACGCTGTGCTCCGAACGGTGAGGAGTCAAAGGCAGAGATCGGTCCTGCCCACAGATGCCCGGTGTGATCCGGACCAGGCCTGCGGGGCCCGGCATGATCCGGACCAGGCTCAGCCGGCGGCGGCCGGTGCGCGCACCGCACTGAAGTCGAGCGCGCTCTCCACCTCTTGCAGGGTCTCTTCGGCCACCCTGCGCACCTCGGCCGGAACGTCACCCTGCTCCTCCACCAGACCGGCGTAGATCGGCGCGTCGGATGCCTCTGCGAAACTCACGTGAAACTGCCTATCGATCGGTTATGCCCGCCAATCAGCGGAAACGGGAGCCGAGTGTACGCGTTCCCGTCCGGCCGTCGGGGAGCGGGCCCGGAAACCGGTCGGAGCCACCGGAAAAACCGGGTGTCGGCGGTGGCGCCGTCTGCGAGGCCGGTTCCGCCGGAGACGGTGCAGCCCAGAGGCCGGAGCGCCGGTCTCCAGAACCGGACGCCGCGGGTTCGGCTCCTGCCTCCCCTGCGGGACCGGGGCCCCGTCTGTCGTCAGGCGGGGCCCCGTCCGCTACTCGATGACGAGCTCGACGTCGATGTTGCCGCGCGTGGCCTTGGAGTACGGGCAGTATGCGTGTGTCGCCTCGACCAGACGCCTGCCGGTTTCCCCTTCGAGCGCCTCAGGCAGTTCGACGCGCATGACGACCGCGAGACCGAAACCCGATCCGTCCTTGCCGATCGAGACCTCGGCTGTCACGGATACGTCCTTGGTGTCGACCTTCATCTCGCGGGCGACCGAGCTCATCGCGCTCGCGAAGCAGGCGGCGTATCCGGCGGCGAAGAGCTGCTCCGGATTGGTGCCTTCCCCGTTGCCACCGAGTGCCGGCGGCAGGGCGAGCGCGAGGTCGATCCGTCCGTCCGAGCTCACTGCTCTGCCTTCACGGCCGTTCGCGGTGGCGGCAGCGGTATACAGCGCGTCCATGGGTTGACCCTCTCTTGTACGACAGCGACCGGTCCCGGCCACCCCATGAGAGTGACACACAATTAAATTGCACACAACTAAATGATGGGCGGCAAGCTACCCTGGTCCCATGACTTCACCGCCGCCCCCGGTTCCTGACCTGAACCAGTTGCCGGACACCGAACTGCTCAAGCTCGACCACCAGGTCTGCTTCTCCCTGCAGGCGGCCTCCCGCGCGTTCGGCGGCCTCTACCGGGAAGCCCTCAGGGACCTCGGCCTCACCTATCCGCAGTACCTGGCGATGATGGTTCTGTGGGAGCACGGTCCCCTTCCGGTCAAAACGATCGGCGAGCGGCTGCACCTGGACTCCGGGACGCTGTCGCCGCTGTTGAAGAGACTGGAATCGGCCGGTCTCGTCAGGCGGGAGCGCAGTCCGCTGGACGAGCGGTCGGTCACGGTCCATCTCACCGACGCCGGAGCGGGACTGCGCGAGCGCGCACTGCCCGTCCCCCGCTCGATCCTCGGAGCGACGGGACTGTCGGTCCAGGAGGTCCTGGCCCTGCAGGAAACCCTGGGACGCCTCACTGCCTCCCTCGGCCGGACCGGCTGACCCGTCCGGCCCCACCGACGCTCACGACCGGGTACCGCGCAGCGCTCGCAGGACTTTCCCCGCCGAAATATGATGCAGGAACTATCGCAACGCGGAGCGGCCCATGAACCGGCGTCGAACTCCCCGGTCGGCGAGTGCCGAGGACCTGCTCAGCACCTTGCAGCATCTGACTGCCCGCGCCCGGCAGGAGGTGGAGCTGCATCAGGCTCGCGTCGAGCTGGCCCAAGCCCTGCAGCGCAAGATGCTGCCCGCGGCGTTGCCTGCCTTCCCTGGCCTGCAGACCGCTGCTCGCTACGCTCCCGCTCGCGACGGGCTCGACATCGGCGGAGACTGGTACGACGGCTTCGTCCTGCCGGACGGGGCACTCGGCCTGGCCATAGGCGACGTCCAGGGGCATGACGTGGAGGCGGCCGCCTTCATGGGGCAGATCCGGATCGCCATGCGCGCCATCGCCAGTTCGGCCGCCGACCCGGGTGAGGTGATGGCCCGCACGAACGATCTGATCCTGTCGATGGATTCCGCTCTCTTCGCGACCTGCTCCTTCTTCCAGCTGGATCCTCGGACCCGGGAACTGCGGAGCGCCCGCGCGGGTCATGTCGCGGCCGTGTGGGCGACCGCCGACGGACGCTCCGGCATCACCGCCGATCCGGGCGGTCTCCCACTCGGCATCGAACTGCGTCAGCACTACCCGGTCACCCGGCGCGATCTGGATGACGCCGGCGCTTTCGTGCTGCTCACCGACGGCGTCATCGAAGGACCCTCGCTGCCGATCGACGACGGTCTGGACCGGATCAGGCGTCTGGTGAGCGCTCACGCCGGCGCCGACGCCGAGGAACTGGCGGACAGGGTGCTCGAGGCCGCTGTCTTCACGGGGCACGAGGATGACGCGGCGGTCCTCGTCCTGCGCCACGGCGACGCTTCCTCGGGGCCCCGGTGAGCACGAGCCCCTGCCGCGCGTGTCATAACGGTCTGCTGTCATGAGCGGTGTCTTATGAGACGCGTGATCCGCAGCGAGGAAACCCGACGCCGGGCCGTGATCGTCATGCAGATGCTGGGCATCGCCGCGGCCTACTACGCGTCAGGACGGCTCGGTCTGCTCAGACCGGTGGGAGTGGAGAACTCCGTCGTCACACCGCTGTGGCCACCCTCCGGTATCGCCGTGGCGTCGCTGCTGTGTCTGGGCCTGCGGATCTGGCCCGGGATCGCGCTCGGCGCTCTGTCCACCGTCATCTCGATGAGCGACGGCTTCACCTTCTGGGGTCTCGCTGTCACGGCAGGCAGCACCCTCGCCCCGTTGTGCTCCTTCCTGGCCCTGCGCGCCATGGGGTTCCGCCCGGAGCTGGGCCGCCTGCGTGACGGCCTCATCCTGGTCTTTCTGGGGGCCATGGGAGGGATGCTGATCAGCGCCACGGTGGGTGTCGGGGTCCAGACGCTGAGCGGTGCGCTGCCCGCCTCCCAGTTCTGGCAGGTCTGGTCGGCCTGGTGGGCGGGGGACACCATGGGCGTACTGATGGTCACGCCCCTGCTGCTCGTCCTGCGCAAGGTGCGGATGCCCAGGCTGGACGACCGGTGGGCGGAGGCTGCGGCGCTCGCGGTCGTCGCGGTGGGAGCGACGGTCGTCGCGACCAGGAGTCAGCTGTCCGTGATCTATCTCCTCTTCCCGGTGCTCATCTGGGCCGCCCTCCGCTTTCAGTTGGCGGGCAGCGCTCCATGCGCCTTCCTGATGTCTGCCATGGCGGTCATCGCCGGGACCGACCAGGTCGGACCGTTCGCCGACCACTCGGTGCTCGAGATCATGCTCAACCTGTGCATACTCAACGGCTGTGTGGCACTTACCGCTCTTCTGCTCGCGGCGATCGTGACCGAGCACAACAACATCCGGCACGAGACGGAGGTGGCGTGCGAGGAGCTGGCCGCGCTCGTGGAGGAACTCGCACCGCGGCCGTCGGCGGAGGGCCGGCCGGACGGGCCGCGGGGCGGGCTTGGCTAGGGCCTCAGCCTGTACGGGGGAAGTGGTGTGCCAGGAAGTCGTTGCGGAACGTGCCCGAGGGATCGAACCGCTCGGTCAGCCGCTCGAAGTCGGCGTGGTGGCCGTACAGCTCCCGCAGCCTGCTCGGCTCAGTGTTGAAGACCTTGCCCCAGTGCGGTCTGGCTCCGAACGGGGCAAGGGCGTCCTCGATCACGCTGAGGACAGGCGTGACGGCCGCGGTGTCGGGCACCCAGGTGAAGTGGAACGCCACGGAGTCCCTCCCCTGGGCCGGGCTGAGCCACAGGTCGTCGGCGGCCACGGTGCGGATCTCCCCGATCTGCAGCAGCGGTGAGAACTGCTGCCGGATCCGGTCGAGGGCTTCGTAGGCGGCCACGGCGTCATGCCGGGCGACGAAGTACTCGGACTGCAGTTCCTCCCCGTTGCTCGGGGTGAATTCGAGGCGGAAGTGGGGCAGCCTGGCGTGCCAGGGGCCGGGGACACCCTGCTGCTGTGTGCAGTGCTCGGCCGCTACGCCGGGAACCGGATGCCTCGGCCCCCGCGCGAGCTTCGCGCCGTGCCACTCGTGCGGGGCGGTGCGGGGGCCGTCGCCCGAGACCCGTTGTTTGAGCCATACCTGGTCGACCGGTCCCCCGTGCCAGCCGGTGAAGAGGCTCACGCTGTAGGCCTCGGACATCACCTCGTCGAACCGGCCGAGCAGCTGCTCCTGTGGGAGCCCCTCGTACACCCACTGCTGGATCTCGAAGGCGGGTACGAGGTCCAGGGTGAGCCGGGTCACCACTCCCAGTGCGCCCAGAGAGACCACCGTACCGGCGAAGTCGGGATCCCCGCGCTCCAGTGACACGATGCGGCCGCCCGCGGTGACGAGTTCCAGCGCCCTGACGGCGCCTGGCAGGGAGCGGTTTCCCACACCTGAACCGTGGGTGCCTGTGGCACACGCTCCGGCTACGGAGATATGGGGCAGCGAACCCAGGTTGTGCAGCGCGAACCCGCTGCGGTGCAGGGGGCCGGTCAGCTCCCCGAAGCGCAGACCGGCACTCACCGTCGCGGTACGGGCTTCCCTGTCGACCTCGATGGAGCGCGGCAGTCCCGCGACGGATATGAGCACACCGGGGGTGTCGGCGACGGTGTTGAAGGAGTGGCCGGTGCCCAGCGCCCGGACGGCGGTGCCGGCGGACACCAGGTCCTGGAGTTCGGCGACCGAGGAAGGCGTGTGCACCCGCTTCGCGCCGAAGGTGATGTTGCCGGCCCAGTTCGTCTGGCGGGCGGACGGAGCGTGCGCCGAATGGTCGGTCATGCCTCCGGAGCTTACGCTGCGCCCGTCTGCGGGTTCAGGGTGCACACGACGCCACCGACGGCGTGGCTCGAGGGTGTCTGACGCCCGTTCCTGCCGGTCGGTACACCGTCCGCCTGTCCTGGCGATGCCCGGAGCGACGTCGCCGTGTCCCTCCGGGCGCGGCGGAGGAGTCAGTAAGGCAGGGGGCGGCCGGACGGTGTTCGCAGGTCCAGCGGGGGCGGCCCCGCGGGCGGCTGCGGACGTCGGACGATCTGGATGCGGCCCATGGCCACCACCCCCTTCTGGTAATCCGGTATCTGCCCATCCGGAGGCTCTTCACACGTCGAGTGCCCGTCCGACCGCCCGGCGGCGCTCGCGGATGCGGACCCGGCGATGTGCGGTGACCCTGGACAGGGGGAAGCCGAGGCGAGGAGGAGCCGTCATGTCCGCGCTGGACAAGATCAAGAAAATGCTCAAGGGCCACGAGGACCAGGCCGGTAAGGGCGTCGACAGGGCCGGTGACATGATCGACGACCGGACACAGGGCAAGTACAGCAAGCACGTCGACACCGGCCAGGACAGGCTCAAGCGGCAGTTCGGCTCGGACCGCGGCCCGGACGACCCGCCTCGCGCCTGAGTCATCCCGCACCATCGCGTCTGCACGTCGTCCGACCCTCTTCCCGGTGCCGGATCCGGTGACGGCCACGCCGTCACCGGATCCGGCACTCGACGTGTACGGATCTCGAGCACTTGACCGGATTCCTGTTATCGTCCCCGCCGCAGGGCGTCTCCCGAGTGTGGGAAGTGACAGAACAGGACCCCGGAAGAGTGAGCACAGCATGGGCGAGACACGCGAGACGGCGTTGATCAGAGCCGCGCAGAACGGCGACCCCGAGGCGCAGGACCGGCTCGTCGCGTCCTACCTGCCACTGGTCTACAACATCGTCGGCCGGGCACTGAACGGTCACGCCGATGTCGACGACGTGGTCCAGGAAAGTGTGCTGCGTATGCTCCGAGGCCTCCCTTCGCTGCGTACCCCGAAGAGTTTCCGGTCCTGGCTCGTGGCCATCACCATGAACGAGATTCGCGGGCACTGGCGCGAGCGCAGGACAGGGGAGATATCCGCGGAGCGGGTGGAGGACGCGTACGAAGTCGTCGATCCCGCCGCCGATTTCGTCGAACTGACGATCGTCCGGCTCGGCCTGACGGGCCAGCGCCGAGAGGCCGCCGAGGCTACGCGGTGGCTGGACGACGAGGACCGCGAGCTGGTGTCGCTCTGGTGGCTGGAGACTGCGGGCGAGCTGTCCCGGGCGGAGGTGGCGAGCGCCCTCGACCTGTCACCCCAGCACACCGCGGTGCGCGTCCAGCGGATGAAGGAGCGGCTGGAGGCAGCCCGGGTGGTGGTACGCGCCCTGGCGGCGGACCCGCGCTGCGTCCTGCTCGAGGATTTGACGGCCCGGTGGGACGGCGTACCGTCCGCGCTGTGGCGCAAACGCCTGGTGCGTCACGCGCGTGAGTGCACGGTGTGCGCAGGGTACCGGTCGGGCCTCGTCCCGGCGGAGGGCCTGCTGGTGGGCCTCGCTCTCGTCCCCGTGGCAGCGTCGGCAGGTGGTCCGGCGGCAGAGTTCCTGCCGACGGCGTCCCTGCCCGCGGCAGCCGCCGTGTCCGGACCTGGGCGTGCCGAGCGCCGGAGGGACGGCGTCAGGCGTCGCCGCCGCCGCACCACGGTCGTCGCCGGACTGGCGGCGGTCGCGGTGCTGGGAGGCGGCGGGACCGCCGTGCACCTCTACACGGACGGCTCGGGTGAAGAGCCTGTGACCAGCGTTGCTCCACTCACCGGCCCGTCCGTACCGGTGAGCACACCGTCGTCCTCGTCGGCCTCCCCCTCCTCACCCCCGCCCTCCCCCTCGTCGGCATCGCCTTCGCCGTCCAGGACCGCGTCCCCATCCGTTTCCAGGGCCCGGAGCACCCCTACCGAGAAGGCGCCCAGGAAGCACACGCCGTCCTCGGAACCTGCAGCCGTGCCGAAGACCTCGTCGGCCCCGTCGGTGACCGAAGAAGTCGTCGCTCTGGTCAACACCGAACGGGCCGAGGCAGGTTGCGGTCCGGTGAGCGGCGACAGCCTGCTGGCGAGGGCCGCGTCGGGTCACTCCGCGGACATGGCGAGGCGGGACTACTTCTCCCACACCTCGCCGGAAGGCACGGACCCCGGCGCGCGCATCACCGCCGCCGGGTACCGGTGGAGCACGTACGGCGAGAACATCGCGAAGGGCCAGCGGACCGCCGCGGCGGTGATGGACTCCTGGATGAACAGTGACGGCCACCGGGCGAACATCCTCAACTGCGCTTTCAAGGAGATCGGCGTCGGCAGGGAGGACTCGTCCGGCGGCCCCGTGTGGACCCAGAACTTCGCCGCCGCACTCTGACACCCGAGGCCCGGACGGGCGGCGGTGGTGCTCGGCCGTCCTTGGCGGGGCTCCGCCGGGCAGATCGGGAGGGTGCTCGTACTCCTCCCGTTACCGGCCGGGAGCGGAAAGCGGCGGGACGCGTGTACGGTCTCCGGGTCTCGGTGGACTGCGCGAGGACACGGTCGTGGCTCAGAGACTGCATCCCGGCCACTGGCACCGGGCTGCCCACCGCCGTCGTGTTCCTCGTCGAGCCCGGTCCCGGGCCGCCGGCCTCACGGCTGGTGTGCCGGGCCGCGGGTACCACTGCGGGCGAGGCAGTCCCCGGCGTCGTCGTCATGCAGGTGCCCGGGCCGTTCCGGCCGACCGCGACGGGGGGCGTGCTGCGGCGCGCTCCTTCCGGGCGTCGCCCGCGACTTCGCGGTGAGCGCCCGCTTCCGTGATGCGGCGCGTGATCACCGAATCGCAGTGTGCGGTGCCGGGCTGCCCCGGTCCGGCGCGGCCGACCGGGTTCTACGCCACCGTGGCCGGAAGGGAGGCGGACCGGACTGACAAATGGTGGACTCCGGACGAGGCCCGGGCGGCGGTGCACGCTCCGGCCGGATCGGTGCTCCGCCTCCGGCGGGTCGAGCAGTACCTGCCTCCCCGAGGGCCGGCCTCTGCCCGCCCCGACAGTTCCACCCGGACTTCGGTGCGCCGGATCCGGGACGGCGAAGTCCGGGATCAGGTGCTCACGCTCGGGGCGAGCGTGCTGAACGGGGAATCTGTGCGCGCGGCCGGCGTGTGTGCGCAGCCGGCGGGGCATCCCTCCTGTCCGGCGCTCCGCTGACACCGGGTGCCTGGGGTACCCCCGGGCACCCGGGCCGGGTCAGCGACTGATCATGGTCAGGGCGGCGCAGGTGCCGCACACCGTGCCGACGGTCAGAACGGAGACCGCCACGCAGCGGGACCTCAAGCGGCCGTAACGGGCGGTGTACTCGCCCCGGAGTTCCACGGCGCGGTCGGCGATCCTTGTGAGCGTCTCCCGGCAGGCCTCCACCCTGTCCGCCACATAGACGCGTTCGACGTCCTCACGCTGGGCGATGGTGAGCCAGGGCAACGCTTCGGTGAAGCGGCGGGCATCTCGGCGGGCCTTCTCGATCTCGGCGGTCAGGAGCAGGTAGCCCTCCACCTGAGCCAGGCCCCGGGCGGTCTCCTTGTCCGGCTCCACACGGTCCTCCTCTCATCGAGCCGTCGCCTCGGTTCCTATACCTGCTTGTCCCCGGGAGCCACCGTGACGGGTTCGCCGGGGTGGGTCATCGCATCCTCCAGGGCGCGGACCGAGGGGTGGCGCAGATCGAACACCGGTGATTCGGAGCGGATCCTGGGAAGGGCCAGGAAGTCGCGCCGAGGAGGTGGGCAAGATGCCACCCATTCGAGCGAACGTCCGTAATCCCAGGGGGCCTCGGCCTCCTTGCCGTACTCGGCGGTCCTCCGCACGTTGTGGAGGAAGGGCAGCATCGACAGCCCCAGCAGGAACGATGCGCTCGTCGAGATCGTTTTCAGGCCGGTGAAGCCCTCGGCGGCGAGGCAGTCCGCGTAACGACGCGGCATGTCTTCGGCACCGAGCCAGTGCTGCACCGGGAAAGTGCCGTGCAAACCGGCGGACAGCGGCGTCGCGAACATCAGCAGCATGACCGTGCCGTGCATCGTGAACGCATGGTGGTGCTGCTCGTTCGACATGGTCTGCGCATCCGGCCGGGCCGGCTCGGCGCGCATGACGAGTGCCATGATCCCGCCGATGGCGAAGAAGGCGAACGAGGTGCTCAGGTACAGCGTGCCGATCGTCTTGTGGCCCGCGGTGGCCAGCCACCGGATGACCGCGTTCCCTGGCTGCCGACGGCGTACAGACAGTTCGTCCTGACAGGCGGCACCGGATTCCACCGATACTGAGGGACCCCTTGTCGTCACTGCGGCACTCCTTCGGTCGACGGCCGGTCGTGGGCTCGGCGACCAGGATGGACGACCTATGGTGGTGACGCAGGTCGCCTCCGTGCGCACTGCACCGGTGGCTGGTAAAGGACACTCCACTGGCCGATGGTCAGGACGCCCGTGTTGACGAACGAGCCGCGCCTTCGGAAACGCACTCCGCCTCAGACCGTGGCCCAGTCGCGCATCGCCTGCCGCGAGGGGAAGTCGGCCACGTTCTTGTCGAGCGGGTCATCGGTGTACTGATGGATGCGCCACGCCGCGTCGATCCTTGGGTCGGCCGCCTTTCCGTAGTCGGCGACCCAGAGCCCGTCGCCGGTGTAGGAGCTCGTGTCGTGGTTGATCCAGAAGGAGCGGTTGCAGTAGAGCAGGACGCGGTGACGGGGCCTCAGCCGTTTCACCTCCCGGATGAAGCGGTCCTTGTCCGCACTGCTCGCGCGCGTTCCTTCGCCCGTCTGCTCCCAGTCGACGGCGAGGAGATCGCCCTCGCGCTCGGGTGTTCTGCCGAGGAAGTACTCCGCCTGCTCCTTCGCGTGCCCGGGCCAGAGGAAGTGGTAGAAGCCGACCACGCAATCGGCGTCCCTGGCGCGTTTCACCTGGCTCTTCAGTCTCGGATTGACGTAGGAGCGGCCTTCGGTCGACTTGACGATGACGAAGTCCAAGCCGTCCGTTGCGAAGTCCGTCTGGAAGGCACTGACGTCGACGCCGTGCAGCACAGGCCACCTCCACGTGGGGCATTTGCTTCCGGTTCCCCCTCCCCTACGTGCCCACCAGGAGCTGCCCCATCCGCCGTCCCGGCGCTGAACCGATTCGCCGCGCCAGGAATAGTGCACGTTTCCCGAAGGTTGGGGATGCGGCAAGAGCTTTTCGCTCCAGGCACCCCGCATCGGAAGGTCGGATTCATGAAGATCGGCATCATCGGCGCAGGCAATATCGGCGGGAATCTGGTCCGGCGGCTCACCGCGCTGGGGCACGACGTGTCCGTCGCCAACTCCCGGGGGCCCGAGACGCTGAGGGCACTCGCCGAGGAGACGGGCGCCACGCCGGTCGTGTCCACGGAAGCGGCGCGGGAAGCACGGATCGTCGTGGTGACCGTCCCGCTCAAGGCGGTCCCGGACCTGCCCTCGGGCATCCTCGAGGGAGCGGCGGACGATGTCGCCGTCATCGACACGGGCAACTACTACCCGCAGCAACGTGACGGGCGCATTTCCGCCATCGAGGAAGGACTGACGGAGAGCCGGTGGACCGAACAGCAGATCGGCCACCCGGTGATCAAGGCTTTCAACGGCACCTACGCCCAGGACATTCTGGACAAGGGGCTCCCCCACGGCACACCCGGCCGACAGGCCCTTCCGGTGGCCGGCGACGACCCGGCGGCCAAGCAGGCGGTCCGGGACCTCATCGACGAGCTGGGCTTCGACACCGTGGACGCGGGTGGCCTCGACGAGTCCTGGCGCCAGCAGCCTGGTACGCCCGTCTACGGGAACCGGGGCGACGCCGAAACCATCGTGAAGGCCCTGGCCGATGCCTCCCCGGAGCGCACCCCCGAGTGGCGCGCCTGACCGAGCGGCACGCGGCCTCCGCGGCGGGCGTACCGCTCCCGCACCGGAGCCCGTCCGGCCGCCGGTGGGACGCGGTGCGGGCGGGGCCGGGTTCGCCGCCCGGCATGTGCGGACTTCTCGGGGTCCTGTGCCCCGGGCACTCCTACGTGTACGCAACACTGTTTCGACGGACCAGCACTGCCGGCCGTTCGCACATGCTCCGCCCGGCTCGGATGTGAAGCCCTGGCCGGCCGAGGACGAGGAGTACCGTATGCCCCGCACGATGTCCGTATCGGACAGCATCCTGATCCGGGCGACACCGTCAGCCGTGTACGAGAGGTTGAGCGATCCCACGGCCATGGGACGCTGGAGTCCGGAGAACCAGGGCGCGAGGATAATCGGGGAACAGCGGAGGGCTCATGTCGGCATGGTCTTCGAGGGGCGCAACAGACGCGGCTCCTTCCGCTGGACGACCAGGTGCACGGTGACGGCCGCCGATCCGGGCGAACGGTTCGCCTTTCGCGTGCACGCGATCGGGGTACGGCGACCGCGACTGCCGGGTGCTGTCGCACTGTGGGAATACCGCTTCGAGGCGGTCGACGGCTCCACCCGTGTCACGGAGACCTGGACGGACGACCGGCGGGCATGGCCCGACTTTCTCGCCAACGCCTTCGACCGGGTCGCGACGCGTGGGCACACGTTCGCGGAGTTCCAGCGCGGCAACATCCGCACGACACTCGAACGCCTCAAGACCGCGATGGAGCAGGACGGCCCGGAGAAGGCCGGAGCGCCGGAGGACGGTCCGCGTCGCGGGTGAGCTGCGGGCCGGACTGGAGCTGGACGTACAGGGCTTCGACACGGTCTCGCCGGACTCCGAGCCCTGCCGGGTCTCGGTGTACGGCTGACCACGTTCGTGGAGCGCGTCGTCAGCCCGTCACACCACCGTCGGCTGCGCGGCCCCGGCAGGGAGTACTCCTCCGGCATCCCGGGTGGGGCCGCTCCACTCGTTCGAGCAGTACGTACGCGAACGCCCCGCTGTGCCGTCATTCGATCCGTCCAGGGGCGTCCTTGCGCCGGCCGGCGAGCAGTGGGGCGTTGTGGCCACCCCCTCCGGTCGCCGTGAAAGAGGGTGCGTGTTCCGTGGGATACCGAGGTGCGGCGTGCGCACCGGGGCCCGGGAGCGGCCGTCGCCGTGAAGCTCCACGGCATGGGCTTCGTCGCTCCCGCCGTCCTGCACGGGGTGCACCGGGCAAGCAGCGTTCGTCACCCCGCGAACGGAAAGATGATCCATATGAACCGCATGCTCGGCCATGTGGGTAGCGACCGGGACGAATCCGAATCGGTGCCTCCGAATCGGGGCAGGGGCCCCCTCATCCTTGTCGATCGCGAAGTCCGCCGGCGCGGTCGGCGGCAGCGCCGCACAACAGAGTCCGAAGCAGTTCATGCGGTCGGCGTGCGGGGCGGCCCGCTCGATGACGGGTGCGGTGTCCGGGTCGCCATCGGGACGTGCCCGGTTCCTTCGGTGTGTGATATCCGCCGGCCTTACGGGTGTGCACGGAGCCGGCGGAACGGCCTCTGTCAGTGAGCGGGCGCACACTTGTCCGCAGAACTCGGCACGGGTGTGGAGGGCAGGGCATGAGCACGTCTCAGGACAGAGGCTTCGAACCCGCGACCGGTGACGGCTCAGCGGCACCGGACGACGCGGCCGGGCGCGCCCAGGAGGTGCGGACCGCTTTCGAAGGCATGCTTCAGATCAGGCGGCTGTCCTGTGCGGGGCGGGCGGACCCCGAGAGCGAACCGGCCCCGTGGGAGCTGCACCGGCCGCTCCGTGCCGTGGCGCTGGCCTTGGAGGCCACCGGGATACCCGCGTCGGCGGTCGGCCCGTCCGGAGAGCGGACCGTCACAGGCTATCGCGTGTGCCTGGGGGAGGTGCCCGGCACGGTGCGAGTGGAGTGGGCCGGTCCGCCGGGCGGTGGAGCAGCACACAACGAGGAGGAGGCACTGGCCGGGTGCGCCACGGCACTGCGTCGACTGGGCTGGACGGTGCTGCTGTACCGCGGTCCGCGCCGACGGCGCTTCCTGGAGGTCGAACCGCCGCCCGCGCCCCGCCCTTGAAGGGTGTTCCGCAGCGGTAGAAGGGCGTTGTCAGACCCATGAGGGATGCTTGACGGTCCGACACCTCTGACCGGGAGATGCTGAGATGCAAGAAGCCGAAATCGCTGCGGCCCGGGCGTACGTCCGTTTGCTGGCCGCTACGCGCGCCGCGCTCTCCGACCCGGCCGAAGCTCCTCTGTACATGCCGCTGCTCTCCTCTCCGATCGAGGAGGCGGACGAGGCCCTGCGGAGCGCCGGCCTCGCGGGGAACGAGGGCAGGCTCTTCGCTCTCGTGCGGAAGCTTCAGCCGAGCCTGACGGGTTCCGGTCACTGACAGGTCCCGGTCGCAGTGGGTGCTCCACCGGCAGGGCCCGGCAACGGGCGTCGGACCGGGCACTTCGCCGGGGCGTCCACCGCGGCGGGCCGTCACTCACCGACCGCCGTACAGGAGTGAGCCGGCGGTGGTGAGGTGTCCCTCCGGTCCCCAGCCAGATCTTCAGCCCGGAGAGGAGCATCGGCCAGCCACCGTGGAGTTCCTCGCCGGCGCCTCACGAAGTTCGTCGCGGGTGACGGCCGGCCGGGCAGGATTCGCGGGCGGACCCGGTTTTCCAGGTGACTCGGCCGGGTCCTCACCTTGTCGCTCCGGAGCACGACCATGCGCCGGGCCGGCTTGCACGACGGGTCGGCCTCCGGAGCACGGCCCTCCCCGGCCGACCAGGAGCGTTCGGCGCATCCGTCTCGAGGCGCACACCCTGGGTCCGGTCCGAGATGACGCGGGCGCCGGAGCCGTGTCCGCTCCTGGCCTCAGGGCCGGTGAGCGCCTCCCGGAGACGCGCGGGGCTCCGGCTCACTCGTCCGCCCACCGGTTGCGGACGAAGCGGACAGGTGCCGGGGCCAAGAAGTGCGGCTTCTCCGGCCCCGCCGTCGCGCGACGGCCCGGTCCGCTGCTTCCGACAGCTTCAGGCCTTCATCACCGTGAACCGCGTGCTCTCGAAGCGGGACGCCGACGCACCGCGTGTCTGCTCCTCGTCGTGGACCACCTCCTCGGACAGGCCGTGTCGCGTCGGACCGGCCGGTGCTTCGCGCACGGAGTCCGCACAGCCAGGGCAGATGGCCTTCTGGTCACACACCGGTGCACGGCAGTTGAGGGGGACCCTCCGTGCCGAACTCGATGAATTGATTCAAACCGAGAAGAAACTTGGCTGGTCGCTTGACTAGCAACAGTGCCCAAATCTAGCGTACGTTCCGGATGAAACGATTCACATCCCGCTCCTGCCAGGTCACTGGATGACTCTGCTTACGAGGTGTTCATGTCTGATGTGCCGGCCGTCAAGGCAGCTCTGAAGTCTCAGGTCATCGAGACGCCCTCCTGGGGTTACGGCAACTCCGGAACCCGCTTCAAGGTCTTCGCACAGCCCGGTGTCCCGCGTGACCCGTTCGAGAAGCTCGCGGACGCGGCACAGGTCCATGCCCATACCGGGGTCGCCCCGAAGGTGTCGCTGCACATTCCGTGGGACAGGGTCGAGGACTACACGGCGCTGAACCGGTATGCCGGAGAACTCGGCCTGCGAATCGGAGCGATCAACTCCAATGTCTTCCAGGACGACGACTTCAAGCTGGGGTCGGTCACCCACCCGGACCCGAAGGTCCGCCGCAAGGCGACCGATCACCTGCTCGAGTGCGTGGACATCATGGACGCCACCGGTTCGCCCGACCTCAAACTGTGGTTCTCGGACGGCACCAACTATCCCGGCCAGGACGACATAGCAGGCCGCCAGGACCGTCTGGCCGAGGCACTCACGGAGGTCTACGAGCGCCTCGGCGACGACCAGCGGATGCTGCTGGAGTACAAGCTCTTCGAGCCCGCCTTCTACACCACCGACGTCCCGGACTGGGGCACCTCGTACGCGCACTGCCTCAAGCTCGGCCCGAAGGCGCAGGTCGTCGTCGACACCGGTCACCACGCACCGGGCACCAACATCGAGTTCATCGTGGCTTTCCTGCTGCGCGAGGGGAAGCTCGGCGCGTTCGACTTCAACTCCCGTTTCTACGCGGACGACGACCTGATGGCGGGCGCCGCCGATCCGTTCCAGCTGTTCCGGATCATGCATGAGGTGGTCAAGAACGGTGGTCTCGAGGCTGAGGCCAACGTCAACTTCATGCTCGACCAGTGCCACAACATCGAGGCCAAGATCCCGGCGGTCATCCGCTCGGTCACCAATGTCCAGGAAGCGACCGCGAAGGCACTGCTGATCGACATCGAGGCACTGGCCGAGGCGCAGCGCTCAGGTGATGTCCTGGCCTCGAACGGAGTGCTGATGGACGCGTTCAACACCGATGTGCGGCCGCTGCTCGCCGAGGTCCGCGAGGAGCTCGGACTGGCACGCGATCCCTTCGCGGCATACCTCGCCTCCGGCAACCAGGAACGCATCGCCGCCGACCGTGTCGGTGGCGAGCAGGCGGGCTGGGGCGCCTGATCCCCGCTCTTCCGCCCCCGGCCGTCCGGCAGCAACCCGCCCCCTCCCCTCTCTTCCCGAAGGAACCTCATGACGTCCGCGACGCACGCCGAAGTCGCCGCGCTCCTGGAGCGCGCACACCGGATCGGCTCCGACCCCCGTAACACCAACTACGCCGGCGGCAATGCCTCGGCCAAGGCGACGGAAACCGATCCGGTCACCGGCGGCCCGGCCGAACTGCTTTGGGTCAAGGGCTCGGGCGGTGACCTCGGCACGCTGACCGAGGCCGGTCTCGCCGTGCTCCGGCTGGACCGTGTGCGAGCACTCAAGGCCGTGTATCCGGGGGTGGAGCGCGAGGACGAGATGGTCCCGGCGTTCGACTACTGCCTGCACGGCAAGGGGGGCGCCGCCCCGTCGATCGACACCGCCATGCACGCACTGGTCGAGGCGGCGCATGTCGATCATCTGCACCCGGACTCCGGGATCGCACTGGCGTGCGCGGCCGACGGTGAGAAGCTGACCGCCGAGTGCTTCGGTGACAAGGTCGCCTGGGTAGGCTGGCGCCGGCCGGGGTTCCAGCTGGGGCTCGACATCGCGGCCGTGAAGGAGGCCAATCCGCAGGCGGTCGGTGTGATCCTGGGCGGTCACGGCATCACGGCCTGGGGTGACACCTCGGAGGAGTGCGAGCGCAACGCCCTCTGGATGATCCGTACCGCCGAGACGTTCCTCGAGGAGCACGGCAGGGAAGAGCCCTTCGGTCCCGTCCTCCCGGGCAGGGAAGCCCTGGAGGAGGAGGCGCGCCGGGAACGGGCAGCGGCCCTCGCTCCGGTGATCCGCGGTCTGGCGTCCACGGACCGGTCCCAGGTGGGGCACTTCACCGACGCGGCGCCCGTACTGGATTTCCTCTCGCGTGCCGAGCACCCCCGTCTCGCCGCCCTCGGCACGTCCTGCCCGGACCACTTCCTCCGCACGAAGGTGAGCCCGCTGGTCCTCGATCTGCCGGCCGACGCGCCGCTGGAGGAGGCGGTGGCCCGGCTCGGGGCGCTCCACGAGGAGTACCGGGCCGCGTACCGTGCGTACTACGAGCGCCATGCGGCGCCCGGCTCGCCCGCGATGCGCGGAGCGGACCCGGCGATCGTGCTGGTGCCCGGTGTCGGCATGTTCTCCTTCGGCAAGGACAAGCAGACCGCGCGGGTCGCCGGGGAGTTCTACCTCAACGCCGTCAATGTGATGCGCGGCGCCGAAGCCGTCTCCACGTATGCGCCGATCGAGGAGTCCGAGAAGTTCCGCATCGAGTACTGGGAACTGGAGGAGGCCAAGCTCCGCAGGATGCCGAAGGCGAAGGCCCTGGCCACGCGGGTCGCACTGGTCACCGGAGCCGGGTCCGGCATCGGCAAGGCCATTGCGCACCGGCTCGTCGCGGAGGGAGCGTGTGTCGTCGTCGCGGATCTGGACTCCGTGAACGCGGCGGCTGTCGCAGAGGAGCTCGGCGGCCCGGACAAGGCTGTCGCGGTGACGGCCGATGTCACGTCCGAGGAACAGATCGCTGATGCGTTCAAGGCCGCCGCGCTGGCCTTCGGCGGTGTGGACCTGGTGGTGAACAACGCCGGAATCTCCATCTCCAAGCCGCTGCTGGAGACCACGGCCCGGGACTGGGACCTGCAGCACGACATCATGGCCCGTGGTTCGTTCCTGGTGTCCCGGGAGGCCGCGCGGATGATGCGGGCCCAGGGTCTCGGTGGTGACCTCGTCTACATCGTGTCGAAGAACGCCGTGTTCGCGGGCCCGAACAACATCGCGTACTCGGCCACCAAGGCCGATCAGGCGCACCAGGTGCGTCTGCTGGCGGCTGAGCTGGGCGAGCACGGCATCAGGGTCAACGGGATCAATCCGGACGGCGTCGTGCGCGGTTCGGGAATCTTCGCGGCGGGTTGGGGCGCTCAGCGCGCGGCCACCTACGGCATCGAGGAGGAGAAGCTGGGCGAGTTCTACGCCCAGCGCACGATCCTGAAGCGCGAGGTGCTTCCGGAGCATGTGGCCGACGCCGTATTCGCGCTGACCGCCGGGGACCTCACCCACACCACCGGTCTCCATATCCCCGTCGACGCCGGTGTGGCGGCGGCATTCCTGCGCTGACCATGCGCCACTCCGCGGCGCCCCGGATACTGTTCGTCCGTGAACACCCTGGGCGCCGCTCCGCCCGGATCGGATGAGATTCTCCATGTCTGCGACTTCACGACACGGCCCGGTGTTCGCCGCGGTGGACCTGGGCGCCACGAGCGGGCGGGTGATCACCGGCAGAGTGGGCCCCGACGAGCTCGTGCTGAGCGAGGTGCACCGCTTCCCCAACACGCCCGCCCGGCTTCCTGACGGGCTCCACTGGGATGTTCTCGGCCTGTACCAGAGCATGCTGGACGGGTTGCGCGCGGCGGCGCGCGGCGGCCACGTCGTCTCGGTGGGCATCGACACCTGGGCCGTGGACTACGGTCTCCTGGATGCCGACGGATCGCTCCTCGGCCTGCCGTTTCACTATCGCGACGGGCGTAACACCGTGGCTGCGGAGGAGGTACTGACCCACTTCGATGCGCAGGAGCTGTACGGCATCGGCGGGTTGCAGCATCTGCCGTTCAACACCGTCTTCCAACTGGCCGCCCACCGGCCGACGGCTCAGTGGCCGGCGGCACGGACGCTGCTGCTGATGCCTGATCTGCTGGTGTACTGGCTGACGGGATCGGTGGGTGCGGAAGTGACCAACGCGTCCACGACCGGCCTGCTCGACGCCCGCACCGGCGATTGGTCCGATGCGTTGATCGGGCGTCTGGGTCTGGAGCGCTCGTTGTTCCCCCCGCTGCGCGAACCGGGCGAGCGAGCGGGCATCCTGCTTCCGCACGTGACCGGGTCCACCGGTCTGCCGGCGGGGACACCGGTGACGACCGTAGCCTCGCACGACACCGCTTCGGCCGTGGCCGCGGTTCCCGCGACCGAGCCGGGATTCGCGTACGTGTCGTGCGGCACCTGGTCGTTGGCCGGTCTCGAACTGGACGCGCCGGTGCTGACCGAGGAGTCGAGAGCCGCGAATTTCACCAACGAACGCGGGGTGGACGGCACGGTGCGCTACCTCCGCAACATCATGGGGATGTGGCTGCTGGAGGAATGCCGTCGTACGTGGGCGCGCGAGGGTAAGGCGACGGGCCTCGCGGGTCTCCTTGCGGACGCGGCGCGAGCAAAGCCGTTCGCCGCCGTGATCGACCCGGATGATCCGGAGTTCCTGGCGCCGGGTGACATGCCCTCACGGATCGACGCCGCTCTCACCCGCACCGGGCAGACGACGCCGGCCGGCCCCGGAGCATACGTGCGCTGTGTGCTGGAGAGCCTGGCACTGGCCCATCGCAGGACGCTGCTCGCGGCCGCCCGTCTGGCCGGCCGCGAGCTGACACGGATCCATCTGGTGGGCGGCGGGTCACGGAACGAGTTGCTGTGCCAGTGGACCGCCGACGCGACCGGGCTGCCGGTCACCGCGGGACCCGCCGAAGCCACCGCGCTCGGCAATGTCCTGCTCCAGGCTCGGGCCGGCGGGCTGGCGGGCGGGCTGACGGACATGCGCAGGCTCGTCGCACGCACCCAGGAACTGCGCCACTACGCCCCGCAAGGGGACACCCGGGCCTGGGAGCGGGCCGCGGGCCGGCTGACGGCACGCCCGTGAGGAGCTCTCCGGATCCCGCCGACGGGCATGGGGGACCGAAGGGCGGGCGCGGGGCGGGGAGCATCAGTCCGAGGCGAGACCCAACTCCTGTTCCCCCAGCGGCTCGAAGTGCCGGGTGACCTCGGCGGCGGTGACATCGGCGAGCTCGGCAGGGTCCCATCGGGGGGTGTGGTCCTTGTCGATGATCCGGGCACGTACCCCCTCCACCAGATCATGCCCGGTGAAGGCCCGGCAGGAGACACGGAATTCCTGATCGAGGACGGATTCGAGACCGCCGAGCCGTCCGGCACGGCGCACGGCGGCCAGGGTGACCTTGAGAGCGGTGGGTGACAGGGAGAGGAGTGTGGCGGCAGCCTCCTTCGCCGCGGGCTCCCCACTGTTCATCAGCCTGTCGATGATCTCCTCGACGGTGTCGGCGGCGTAGCAGTCGTCGATCCACTCGCGGTGCGCGGCGAGTTCCCCCTCCGGGGCGCCGGTCGCATATCGCCGCACGGTGTCCGCCACGTCTGCGGGCGTGGTGCTCCGGGAGAGCGCGGCGGTGAGGCCGGCGAGATGCTGCGACGGGACGAAGTGGTCGGCCAGCCCGCACAGGATGGCGTCCGCCGCGTGGACGGCCCGGCCGGTCAGTGCGAGGTGGGTGCCGAGCTCACCCGGTGCTGCGGCCAGCAGGTGGGTGCCCCCCACGTCGGGCACGAAGCCGATCCCGGTCTCGGGCATCGCGACGCGTGATCTCTCGGTCACGATGCGCACATCGCCGTGAGCCGACACGCCCACGCCACCGCCCATGACGATGCCGTCCATGAGCGCCACGTACGGTTTCGGGAACCTGGCGATCTGGGCGTTGAGCCGGTATTCGTCGCGCCAGAAGTCCACGGAGCCTCGACGGCCCGCACGGGCGTCCTCGTAGATCGACCGGATGTCGCCCCCCGCGCAGAGGCCCCGCTCGCCGGCCCCGCCGATCACGACGGCGGTGACCGTGTCGTCCTCGGCAGCCAGGGCGAGCGCTTCGCCGATGCCTCGCACCATGGTGTGCGTGAGCGCGTTCAGGGCCCGGGGGCGGTTGAGGGTGATGCGCATGACGCGACCCTCGGTGTGCAACAGGACGGGCTCGTCTTCGTTCATAGGTGCGACTCCGGTCATCCGTGGACGATCTCTGCGTGCCATTCTGCGACGGCCGCCGCGGGACTCCGGCGCCGGGTCTCCCATGGGACCGCTGTGGCACTCCCGCATCGTGGGCTCGACAATTGAGTCCTACGGGCCGCGACGTTCAGCAGCCCCGCCGGACGACCTCCGGAGGAGGCATGACCGATCCTTCACGGCGACCAGACGACGAAGCAGCCTCGCGGCTCCGGATCGAACAGCGACGCGCCGGTGAGACCGGGACCGACGAACGACTCGCCCTGAACCGGACCGGTAGCTTCGAGTGGGATCTGGACGCCCGGACCGTCGACGTCGACGAAGCGGGGCTGATGGTCTTCGGCCTGGACGCCGCGAGTTTCGAGGCGTCGCCGTCCGCTGTGATCGACCGGCTGGACGCGACGGATCGAGCACGCCTCGAGACCACCATCGACGAGGCGATCACCGGCGGGAGCAGCTCGTACAGCATCCACTTCCAGGTGCCCATGGCGGACGGGGCCCGCCAGTGGACGCACGTCCAGGCCCGGATCCTGCGCTCCGAGGACGGCCGGGCGCACCGCGTCATCGGTATGGTGCGGGACGCGACGGCCGAGGTCACCCATTCGGCCTTCGCTCTGGATCTGGAAAAGCGGCTCCGGCGCCAGACGAGCATCGTCGAACGCACCACCGCCGCGATGTCACGTGCGGTGACCGTGGACGATGTCACCGCCGCGCTCACCGGCCCGGGCGGCCTGGTCGGAATCGGTGCGGACGGGCTGGCGCTCGGCCTGGTGGAGGATTCCGCGCTCAAGATCATCGCGCTGAGCGGTGACTCGGTGGAGGTACTCGAAGGCCTGGGCTCCGGGCAGCTCGATGCGACGCTTCCCCTCGGGGACACGATCCTCAGTGGGCGCCCGCGGTTCATCACCTCACTCGGTTCGCTGATCCGGCGCTATCCGGTGCTCGAACCGCACATCGGCGAGCTGAACTTCCGCGCTGTCGCCTACCTCCCGCTGATAGCCCAGGCCCGCCCTCTGGGCGGGCTCGCGCTCTTCTACCGTGAACGCACGGCGTTCAGTGCGGACCAGAGGATTCTGTGTCTGGGGCTGGCCGCCATCGTGGCGCAGTCGCTGCAGCGGGCGATCCTCTTCGACGAGGAACGCGAATTCGCCACGGGGCTCCAGTCGGCCATGCTCCCGCGCCGGATCCAGGAGATCGAAGGCGGTGAGATAGCGGTCCGCTATCACGCGGCGTGGAGCGGACGGGAGGTCGGTGGTGACTGGTACGACGTGATAACGCTTCCCAGAGGCCGTGTCGGTGTGGTGGTGGGCGATGTTCAGGGGCACGACACGCATGCCGCGGCGATCATGGGCCAGCTGCGTATAGCGCTGCGCGCGTACGCCGCCGAGGGGCACCCACCGGCGACCGTACTGGCGCGGGCCTCCCGGTTCCTCGCCGAGCTCGACACCGAGCGGTTCGCGACGTCGACGTACGCACAGGTGGACCTCACGACGGGGACGGTGCGCGTGGCGCGTGCAGGCCACTTCGGACCACTGATCAGACACGCCGGCGGGCGGGTGGGGGTCCCTCAGGTGCGTGGGGGGCTGCCACTGGGAATCTCCACGGATTTCCGGGACGAGGAGTACCCGGAGACCCGCCTCGACCTGGTGCCCGGCGAGACCTTCGTGCTGTACACCGATGGGCTGGTCGAGGAACCGGGAGCCGATGTCGATGCGGGTGTCGCGGCACTGATCCATGAGGTGAGCGACGGGCCCGACGGCGCCGAGGCGCTGGCCGATCACCTGTCGGACCGGCTGTGGGAGCGGTGGGGGTCGGGCGACGACGTGGCGCTGCTGGTCCTTCGGCGCAGTCCGGATCCCGGGTCGCCGCGTGCTCCCCGGCTGCACCAGTACATCCACCAGGCGGACCCTCAGGGGCTGTCGGAGGCCCGGTCGATCGTCCGCCAGGCGGTGGCGGACTGGGGCCTCGCCGGGTTGGCGGACGACGCGGAGCTGGTGACGGGAGAGCTGCTGGTGAATGTGCTGCTGCATACGGAGGGCGGGGCGGTACTGACGCTGGAGGTGCTGCCGGAGCCCGTACGGCGCATCAGGCTGTCGGTCCAGGACCGCTCGAGTGTCTGGCCGCGGCGTCGGTCACCGGGCGAGACGTCGGCTTCCGGACGCGGTCTGCTGCTTCTCGACGCGGTCGCCGAACGCTGGGGCGTCGAGCCCCGGGGAGAGGGCAAGGCCGTGTGGTGCGAGATCGGTCCCACCTCCTGATCCTGCTCCCGGCAGCTGCTGTGGCTACGGCTGGGACGCGAAAGGGGCGTACCGCATCGCAGTTGATGCGGTACGCCCCCACCAGGCACACCGGTGATCAGCCACCACCGTGCCGGGGCGTCGAGAACGCGTCAGTGCTGCGCGCTGCGGCGCTTACGCACGGACCACAGGATGCCGCCGCCTGCGAGCAGAACCGCGAGGGCGGCTCCGCCGATGACGGGTGTGGCGGACGACGAACCGGTCTCGGCCAGGTCCGGCGCGCTGCTGCTCGGCTCCGCGGGGGCCGGCGCGGCTTCCGTGGCGGTCTCGCTCGGCTCGGGGGTCTCCGAGGCCGGCGGCTCCGTGCTCGGGGCCTCCGAAGGCGTCGCCTCGGTCGGAGTGGGTGACGGGGTGTCGTCCTCGCACACCGGAGCGGTCTTCGTGTCCTCGACGGAGTACCTGTCGTCGTCCCCGGCCTTGACGACGAGGCGGACGGTCAGCTCCTTGTCGTGCTCCGGGAGCTGAAGCGGGGTCTTCGTGCTGAAGTTCCGGCCGAACTGCGTCGTGGCAAGCAGATCTGCGCCGCCCACGACGGAGACCGTCACCTCGTTGGTGGCTTCGGCCGAGTAGGCCGTGAGGTTGAGCGTCACCTCGGAGCAGGTCACGGCCCAGGTGGGGGTGTGGGCTGCGGCCGGACCGGCGGTGATGACCCCGCCTGCCAGGCCGACTATCGCAGCGGCCGCGAATGTTCCCGCGCCACGCCACGATCTCCTGGGTATGGTCATGGATTCTTCCTCCATATGAGTTCACCGCTGGGATGGCGGTGGGGCGCACAGTACTGCCCCCCGTCCTGGGGTACGCACTCGCCCCCGGTCTCAGCGAAGCGCCAACCATGCGCAGATCACCGCCACTTGTGACATGACGGACACGTCAGGATGGCCGGAAGCCATTGTGTTCACAGACTCTCCGGCGGGCTGTGAGGGTCATTCCCAGAGGGGCTTGTGCATGATGTGCAGCCCCACGTAGCCCTGCACGGGATGCTTGAATCCCTCCGGCAGGGTCCCGATGACCTCGAAACCGAGAGAACGGTACAGCCGTACGGCGTGGATGTTCGTCTCCACCACCGCGTTGAACTGCATGGCACGAAATCCCGCCGTACGCGCCCAGTCCACGGTGTATTCACACAGCGCCCTGCCCACGCCTCGGCCCGAGTGCTCCGAAGCAACCATGTAACTGGCACTGGCGATGTGCGAGCCGTTACCCATATGGTTCTTGTTCATCTTGGCTGTGCCGAGGACGGCCCCCGCGTCGTCGACCGCGACAACCGTGCGGTCCGGGTCCGAGAGGAGCCACCAGTCCCGGGCGGTGTCCTCGTTAAGATCCACAGGGTAGGTGAAGGTCTCGCCCGCGGCGACGATTGCGTGGAAGAACGGCCAGACCGCGGGCCAGTCCCTGTACGTGGCTTCTCTGATCATCATGAGGGCCAAGATGCCTGGCCGGACAGTCTCACGCAATCGGTTCAGCGGTCAGTGCGCGCGGGCCTGCGCAGTCCGATCCGGGCGAGAAGCCCTCGTCCGGCACCTGAGCGCCGCACATCAGGACGACCGGGCGCCCGACCGGTCAGCCGCCCCGGACCGTGCAGCACCGGCCGTCCGGGAGCCGGTCGGTCCGGAGCCGGACGCAACACGGGGTCGTATCCGGGACGCGGGGCAGGCCGGAGCTCACGTGCCCGCTCCAACTCCAGCGTCAGATTCACCCGGCGCCAGAGGATCTCGTCCGGGTCGTCCGCCAGCATCAGCCTCGTCATGGCCTCCCTCCCTGATACGGAGCCCGGGCGTCCGAGGGCGGCCTCCGGCTGCATCCGAGCCAGGTAGGCGCGCTCGTAGGGATCCTCCACCACCTCCGCGAGCTGGACCGGGTCCAGAGCGGATGCCTGCAGAGCCGCGCGTGCCCACGGGTCTTGCGCACGGCCCAGCAACCGGTCGATCCTGCGTGAACGCCAGTTACGCGCGCGCCAGTCGGTGCCGGCCTCCAGCATGGTCCGCATTCCCACCGGGCTCTTCCCCGCGATCAGATCAGGTTCCCTCGCGGCGAAGCCGATGAGCTCGTCCACCAGATAGAGCCAGACCACCGCACGGTATCGGTTCAGATAGAACGCCACCGGTGAGACGCACCCGATGCGGGCCAGACCGGTGAAGCGCACAGGGCTGACTCCGAGCAGCGTGGCGCCTTCCGCCGTCCCTGCTGTCCGCACCTGTTCACGAAGCGACTCGGGGAACCCCGGCAGTGCGCGCAGCCGGTCGATCTCCTCCTGCCGTACCCTCGGCCTCGTCCCGCCCTTCGCCGGCTCGGTCCCGATCAGACCCAGATGAAGGGCGAGATCGAACTCGCCGCGCTTCAACGTCAGTTCCTGAGCTGCGCGCCCCGCGGACACGCACACAGTTGCCGTCGTGCCACCAGTACGCGGGCGAGCGGCTTCCGAAACGGTCATGGCTTCCTCCCCCATGAGGTCGAATACTCCGTGTGACCACGGTAGACCGGGGAGGAAGCACTCGCCGAGCCTGTGGACAACTCCTTCGCACCCACAGAAGCTGCAGGTCAGATAGGGTCGGCGCTCTCCACGCCCTGTCGCGCCGTCACGCCGAGGTGTTCGCCCACCCGGTTCACCAACAAGGTCATCTCGTAGGCGACCTGACCCACGTCGGCTTCGGCGGCAGTGAGCACGCACAGGCAGCTGCCGTCCCCCGCCGCGGTCACGAAGAGCAACGCCTCGTCGAATTCCACCATGGTCTGGCGTGCTCTTCCCGCTCCGAAGTGGCGCCCCGATCCGCGGGCCAGGCTCTGGAGGCCTGACGAGACCGCCGCCAGATGCTCCGCATCCTCCCGGACCAGGCTTGTGCTGGCGCCGGTCACCAGTCCGTCGTTCGACAGCACCAGCGCGTGCTGGATGTGCTCCACCCGGCTGGTGAGATCGTCAAGAAGCCAGTCAAGTCCCCGGTCCAGCGCCATGTGCTCGTCCTCCCCGTTCATCCGGTCCCCGCTCCCGTGCTTCCCCGCAAGCCTTACGCACGGCTCTCCTGCGGGCAAGCGCCTCCCTGCTCCGGGGGCGCGGCTTCGCGCCATGGGACCACCCCTCGCGGAACACCGGCTTCCGGGACATGGCAGGAATATGGACGGCGTCGCCCGGGCCCTCACCTCACTCAGGGCCGTGCGTCGGCCGACCGGGTCGAGAAGGATGAGCAGTACGTGAAATTTTCTCTAACGATCGAAGACAGTCGAACTATGCGCATTACTTCATATTGTTTCGCTTGAATACGGACTGCGCGATCATGTCGGTATGGCCGACGACCACACACACGTCCAGGACTTCTTCTCCGTGCGGGCGGCGGAGTGGGACAGCCGTTTCCCTGATGACGGCCCCGCCCATGCCGCCGCTGTCGGCAAGCTCGGTCTGCGTCCCGGTGGCGCCGTGCTCGACGCGGGCTGCGGTACGGGCCGGGCACTGCCGGCGCTGCGCACAGCGGTCGGGCCCGGTGGAACGGTGCTCGGGGCCGACCTGACTCCCGCGATGCTGCATGCGGCCCTGCGGGCGGGAAGAGGAGCGAGTGGCGCCCTGCTGCTGGCGGATGCCGCACGTCTTCCGCTGCGCACCGGGGCGCTCGACGCCGTTTTCGCCGCAGGGCTGATCTCGCACCTCCCGCATCCGGGGCAGGGTCTGGCGGAACTGGCTCGGGTGGTGCGCCCGGGTGGGCGGCTTGCCCTGTTCCACCCTGTCGGACGGGCAGCACTGGCTGCACGGCAGGGCAGGTCGCTCTCGGGCGGCGATCTGCGTGCCGAGCCCCGTCTCACGGCCCTGCTGGCAGAGACAGGCTGGCGGCTGGACACCTACACCGACGAGGACAGCCGCTTCCTGGTACTGGCCGAACGGACCGGTTGAGCAGCGTCCGTCGCTCCGGGCCGCATGATCTCCACCGAGCGGCCACCGCTGGTCAGCCGGACGTCCCGGTACCCCCAGCCGGTATGTCCGAAGGCCGGCCGTGCGGCACGGGGCAGCCGCGCATGCCCGGAGTGGGGAACGTGCCGAGCCGGACGACCTCGTAACCGTCCGGGTAACTCCTGATCTCGGGGTTCTGGCGGGCGTAGTGGGGGGTCGAGCGCGGCGGCAGGAGCCGCACGGCACGAGCCCTCAGGCGCAGGGCGCCGTGGACCAGCCCGCGGGTGAGAGGGCCCGGCCGCTCGTAGCGGAACGCCCGCAGCAGCGAGTCGTCGAGCAGGGCGAGGCCGGCTGCGCGGACCGCGGGGGCCAGCGGGCGCGGATACCAGGATCCCATCAGGGCCAGTGTGGCGTCGGAGACCGTGCGTGCGCCCTCGTCCCAGCCGAAGTGCTCCTCCTCGTAGGAGGTGAGGGTCCGTTCGAAGTCCTCGTACGTCTGTGGCACGTCCTGGATGCCCATGCGGGCGCCGAGGGTGCGGTAGTACGCGGCGAAGGCACGCACCTCGTGGCCGGACAGCTTTCGCCATCCATACGCGTCCAGCCAGCGTTTGGGGGCGACGACGAACGTGCACAGCACGTAGCGCATGTCGTCGTTGCTGATGTCGTAGCTGCGGTGCATCCGGTTGATCCGCCGGACCGCCGTGCGGCCCGCCTCACTGTCGAAGCCGTGCTCGACGACGGTGTCGAGAAGAAGCGCGGTGTCGTCGTACCTCTTCTGTGAACGCTCCGTCAGTTCCCCCGTTTCCGCCAGCAGCCGGCCGATGCTGGGGACGGCATAGGTGCGGTAGAGGGCGAGTTCGAGTGCACGGGTGATGTCCCAGGGGAATTCGTACGACACGGTGAGCCGGTAGATCTCCAGGAAGTCCCGCTCCGGGTCCAGGCGCTGGATCTCCTTCAGGCGGTCGTACCGCTTGACCATGCTGTCCCTCTCGTCGGCCGGAGCCACAACCCTACGGGTGCCGGTCAGGACGGCACCACGGTCCGAGAGTGTCGTGAACACGCGCCGAGGGCCGGCCGTGCCCCCGGGCAGGTGCCCTTTGACGCCCGTCAGGGTCTCGACGAGACGGTTACCGGATAGTAAGGTGCGCCGACGGTACAAGCGGCCAGGGATAAGGGTGGGTGCTGTGGCAGGGACGGACGACACCGCCGCCGACGAGGACGCACTGTTCGTGCTGACCGCGGTGCTGCTGACCCCCGCACGGTTCCCCGGTGTGCTCGGCGACGACTACGTGGCCGCGTGCGCCGCGCTTGGCCTCGCCCCGTACGCCGAGGGGTACGGTCTGGTGCTCGGCCAGGACAGTGGCGGCGCCCGCTGGACAGTGGTCGTCGAGGACGTCTCTCTGGTGGCTGTCGCCATCGCCTCGTGGGACTGCGGGATGGAGTACGACCTCTCTCCCGACGACCGCGCGGTGGTCTGCGCACTGCCGGGGTGGCCGCTCGCCCTGGCGGTCGCCGCGCCCGGCGTTCCCGAGCCGCACGACCCGTTGCCCGGCCCTGACGGTGAGGGCCCGGCGCCCCTGTCGCCGCCGGACACCGAGGCATGGGGGCCTCCCCAGCGGCGTCTAGGGGCGGATGAGATAGCCCTGCAATGGGCCGAGTGGCGCGAGCAGATCGACGACAGGACCGCGTTCGGCCGGCCCGGGGGGCCCTCGTCGGCCGAGAGGGCCCCGACCACCGGGGCCCTTGCCGGAGAGGCTGGTGCCGGGGAACAGGAGAGCCCGGCGGCACCCACCGGCTCCGGGCAGCACCCCGGCGTCCGCAAGGCGCTCGAAGCAGCCCGGGCGTACGTCAGCTCTCCGCCCCCGCCCGGCCGGATCCGCTCCTCGTTCGCCCCTGGTGGAGCGCGGATGCTGCGCGCCGACGGCCCCGGCTGGTCCCTCGTGGCCAGGACCGACGACATCGCGTTCATCTTGCTGGACGAAGAACCGGGCGAGATCATGACGGTCGGTCGCGGCCCCGAACTGCCGGGGCTGCTGAAGTCGCTCGACGAACTGGCCGTACGGCCGTCCTGACTCCGCGCGGCGCGCACGGGCCGGCCGCTTCCTGCCGGCGCGCCCCGTGTGAGCTACACCCGCTCCAGGGGACGGTGCGGCTCGGCCGGCAGCTCGGCCTTGACCGCGTCACCGGGCCGTACGACTCCACCCGCCGTGACGACGCCCATGATCCCGGCCTTGCGGACCACGGTGCCGTCCTCCGCGAGGCCGACCACCTGCTTGAGCAGACCGCCCTGGAAGTTGTCGATCTGCAGGCACGGGTTCCGCAGGCCGGTCACCTCGACCACGGCCTCTTCGCCGAGGTGGAGCAACGTGCCCACGGGAAGGGCGAGGAGCTCGATACCACTGGTGGTGATGTTCTCGCCCAGGCTCCCCGGGCCGACCTCGAATCCCGCGTCCCCGAGCTCGGCGAAGAGCTCCTGGTGGATGAGGTGGACCTGACGCAGATTGGGCTGCGTCGGGTCCTGGGCGATCCGGGACCGGTGCTTCACCGTGACACCGGCGTGGACGTCGCCCTCCACACCGAGTCCGGCCAGCAGCGTGACAGCGTCCCTGTTCGGCTTGGAGAAGGAATACACGCCGTTGCTGTTCACCGCGGCGACCGTGCCGTTCACCGCCCTATCTCCTTACGGCTGATCCTGCGGAGCCTGCGCCTCTGCGACGGGTCGAGCATCAGGTATCCCACCGTGGGTACGCCGATGAGGACCAGCAGCGACCACCAGAACCCGATGAACGGAATCAGGACGACTGCCGCGACGACTCCCCCGATGGCGATCTTTGCACCGTTCGACATGATCCGTGCCTCCTCCGCGGCCGGAGCCGCTTCTGCTGGGAGAACGCCTGTGCGCCCCCGTCGGTTCCTGCTGTGCGCAACAGGCTCCGCAGCGGTCTACCGGAGCGGCTCGCCGACCTCGTGCATGTGCTGCAGCGCCTGCCGGTAGGACTCGATGACGCCTGTCTCCGCGTACGGCATCCCGATCGATGCGCAGTGCGCCTTCACCAGCGGCTGTGCCAGCCGCAGGTGGGGCCGGGGCATGTTCGGGAAGAGGTGGTGCTCGATCTGGTAGTTGAGGCCGCCCAGGAACCAGTCGGTGAGCACGGCGCCCCGCACGTTGCGCGAGGTGAGGACCTGACGCTGCAGATGCCCCCAGCGGTCACCGTCGGGGTCGGGCATCTCCATGCCCTTGTGGTTCGGGGCGAAGGCCATGCCCAGGTGAAGACCGAACAGCGCATGGTGCACGAAGGCGAAGACGACGGCCTTGCCCGGGGACATGACGGTCAGGAGCAGCATGGTGTACAGCGCGAGGTGGCCGGCCAGCAGGAACCCGGAGAACGCGCGTTCACGGGTGGGCTGTCGCCGCAGGAACTGGAAGCCGTAGATCTTGAGGGCGATGCCTTCGAGGAGCAGCATCGGGAAGAAGAGCCGTGCCTGGTTACGGGTGAGCCAGCGGGCGAAACCCTCGCGCTGAGCGGCCTGTTTCTGGGTCCACACCAGGGCGCCCACCCCGACATCCGGATCCTTGTCTATGTGATTCGGGTTGGCGTGGTGACGCACGTGCTTGTCGTTCCACCAGGCCTCGTTCATACCGAGCAGCAGATTGGCGTGCACGAAGCCGATGACCCTGCCGGCCCTGCGGCCGCCGGTTATCTGGGCGTGGCCCGCGTCGTGTCCGTAGAAGGCCGTACGGGTCCACAGAACGGCCAGCGGCAGGGTGAGGAACAAGTTCCACCAGGTGTCACCCAGGAGCGCCATGCCGGTGACCACGATCCCCAGTGCGGCCAGATTGGCGGCGATCCCCGCCGCGTACCAGCCCGTACGCCGTTCCAGGAGCCCCTGGTCCCTGACGTCCTTCAGGAGCGGTGCGAAATCACTGCCGGGGGCCTGGCGGCCCGCCGGCCTCTCCGATCCGTCGCGGGGATGTGGGGCGACGGTGGCTGTTACCGCCTGGGGCATGGCGTCTCCGGTTTCTGGGCATCTGCGCTGACCTCGTCAAACGTACGGAGAGCGAGCCTGCGACAGCCATGGCGCCATCACCCCGGCCGTGCGGGGGGAATCCCCCGTGTCCGGTGGTGGTGCGGGCTGCACCCCAGGCTTCAGAAGACAGAAACGAGTGAGGTGGATCACTGTGCGTTTCTCCCGGAGCGGGCCGTGGGTGGAGTACCCTCGGCGACCCCGGACTCACTAGTCAAATTTGAGGAATCCGACATCGCTGTGCACAGGCTCCCTGCGGCAACACCCGACGAGATCTCTGAACTGTCCCGCTGCTCCGCAGTCTTCCTCCCCGCGGATCCGGCCCGTACCGGCCTGATCGCGTTCTGGAATGCGGACGGTAGCACCCCTCCCGGCGATTCAGGCAGTCCGACGGACCTGACGGTCGTCGGAAGCGACGCCCGCCCTTACGTGGTTCCCGCCTCGCTGATGCCCGTGCGGGACGCGCTGCCGGTCCTGACACGGGCACGGGCGAACGCTCACGCCTCCCCCTCCGCGGCGTTCTGGGGCGCCGCCGGGGTCCTCGCGCTGCAACTCGTCGCGCGTGGACTGCTGCTGCCCGGACTGAGTCCCACGGACCACGATGCCTGGCGTGCCGGGCCACTGACCGCGGAGGACCTCGAGCGGATCCGGACACTGGCGGCTTCCATGCCCCCTGAGGCTCACGCCGTGCCGCTCGACGCGGCCGTTTCTCCTGTGATGCTGGCCGAGCCCGAGACGCTGCTGCGGGCGTTCCTCGACGCGGTGGCGGACGGATTGCCGCGTACGCCGGCGGCCGGATTCGTCACGGGCACACCTGCGTTCGCCGCCTCCGCGGCACAGCATCTGCCCGGTCTGCGGCCGTGGGCCGCCGACGTGGCGGCCGGTCACGACGCGGGTGTGCGGCTGTCCCTTCGCATCGAGGTCCCGGGGCTCCGCGATGCGCAGGGCCCGGAGGACGGCAGTCCCGGCCGCGCCCCCTCCTTCCGTGCGGTCCTGCAGATCCACAGCGTCCAGGATCCGGCCCTGGTCGCCGACGCGGCGGACGTATGGGCCGACCGCTCCCCCGCCGCATCGCTGTTCGGTCCACGCGCCCGTATGGACGCCCTCCTCGCCCTGCGGCGCGCCGCCCGCGCCTGGCCTCCGCTGACGCCCCTTCTGTCGGCCGCCGTTCCGGATGCGGTCGAGCCTGCCGACGAAGAGATCACGGAGCTGCTGGGCCCGGCGGCCACCGCGCTCGCCGCGACCGGTGTCCAGGTGCACTGGCCCAGGGAACTGGCGAGAAAGCTCACCGCACGGGCCGTGATCGGCCCGGGGGGCGGCGACGACACGCATACCCGGCTGCCTCCGTCGGACACTTCGTCCTTCCTGTCGGCCGACGCGCTGCTCGCATTCGACTGGTCCTTCGCCCTGGGCGGCACGGATCTGAGCCGGGCGGAGCTCGACCGACTGGCCGAGGCGGGCAGACCGCTGGTCAGGCTGCGTGATCAGTGGGTGCTCATCGATCCGGAGGACGCCCGGCGGGCCCGCAGCACCCGAGACCGCAAGGTCGCCCCCATCGACGCGCTGGGGGCTGTACTGACCGGAACCACCGAAGTCGACGGACGCCGGGTGGAAGTGGCCGCGGCGGGCTGGCTCGAGCGGCTCCGTGAAAGGATCGCCGACCCGGAACCGGACGGCCGTGGGGCGGTCGGGCAGCCGGACGCGCTCGACGCGAGTCTGCGCGACTACCAGCTGCGCGGTCTGGACTGGCTGCACACCATGACCTCGCTCGGTCTCGGCTGCTGTCTCGCCGACGACATGGGTCTCGGCAAGACGATCACGCTGATCGCTCTCCACCTGCACCGTCAGGAAATCGGGCCGGAAGCAGCGGGCCCCACGCTCGTCGTGTGCCCCACGTCGCTGATGGGCAACTGGCAGCGGGAGATCGAGAAGTTCGCCCCTGGCGCACCGGTACGCCGTTTCCACGGTGGGTCACGTTCGCTGGAGGGCCTGGCGGACGGGGAGTTCGTACTCACCACCTACGGCACGATGCGTCTCGACGCGACGCGGCTGGCGCAGGTGCCCTGGGGCATGGTCGTCGCCGACGAGGCGCAGCACGTCAAGAACCCGCACTCGGCGACCGCGAAACAGCTGCGCGCCATCGGCGGGCGGACCCGCGTCGCCCTCACCGGTACCCCGGTGGAGAACAACCTCTCCGAGCTGTGGGCGATCCTCGACTGGACGACTCCCGGGCTGCTCGGGCGGCTCGGTACGTTTCGTGCCCGCTACGCGAGCGCGGTGGAAGGAGGCAACGACCCGGCCGCTGCCGAACGGCTCGCCTCGCTGGTCCGCCCGTTCCTCCTGCGGCGCCGCAAGTCCGATCCCGGCATCGCACCGGAGCTTCCGCCGAAGACGGAGACCGACCGCGCCGTGTCGCTCACGACGGAACAGGCCGGCCTGTACGAGGCAGTGGTGCGCGAGACGCTCGACGAGATCTCCGGCGCGGACGGTTTCGCGCGGCGCGGGCTGGTGATGAAACTGCTGACCGCCCTCAAGCAGATCTGCAACCACCCGGCGCAGTACCTCAAGGAGGAGCGGCCGCGGATCGCGGGCCGTTCGGGGAAGGTGGAGCTGCTGGACGAGCTCCTCGACACGATCACCGCCGAGGGCGCGAGCGTGCTGGTGTTCACCCAGTACGTGCAGATGGCGCGGCTGCTCGAACAGCATCTGGCGGCGCGCGGCGTCCGCACCCAGTTCCTGCACGGTGGCACTCCGGTCGCCGAGCGGGAGGCCATGGTGAGTCGCTTCCAGGCGGGCGAGGCACCGGTTTTCCTGCTGTCGCTCAAGGCCGCGGGCACGGGCCTCAACCTCACCCGGGCCGGCCATGTCGTGCACTTCGACCGCTGGTGGAATCCGGCGGTGGAGGCGCAGGCCACCGACCGCGCGTACCGGATCGGGCAGACCCAGCCCGTACAGGTGCACCGGCTGATCGCCGAGGGCACCGTCGAGGACCGGATCGCTGCCATGCTGGCCCGGAAGCAAGGGCTCGCGGACGCGGTGCTGGGCAGCGGCGAGGCCGCCCTGACGGAACTGAGCGATGCGGAGCTGGCCGAGCTGGTCGAACTGCGAGGAGAAGCACGATGAACGGGAGTGACGAGCCGGAGCGTACGTTCGCAGCGCTTCCGCCCGCACAGGGCCGCGGATTCGCCTCCTCCTGGTGGGGACGGGCGTGGCTGAAGGCACTGGAGGACACGGCACTCGACGGTCAGCAGCTGAAGAAAGGGAGGGGGCTGGCCCGCGAGGGCAGGGTCGGCGCGGTGTCCGTCCGGCCCGGCCGGCTCACCGCGGTGGTACAGGACCGCGACTCGACGGCGTACCGCAGTGATGTGCTGCTCCAGGAGCTCAGCGAGGAGGAGTGGGACCGCTTCCTGGACATGGCATCCGAACGGTCCGGGCACATCGCCGCTCTGCTCGACCGTGAGATGCCACCGCATCTGGTGGCGGACGCCGCCGCCACCGGACTCGACCTGCTGCCGGGAATCGGTGACCTGGAGCCGGAGTGCAGCTGCGGGAACTGGGACCACTGCCCGCATTCGGGCGCGCTGTGCTACCAGGTGGCGCGGCTGCTCGACCAGGATCCGTTCGTCCTGCTGCTGTTGCGGGGGCGCGACGAGCGGCGGCTGCTCGACGAGCTGCAGGTGCGCAGCACCGCTCGTGCCGTCCGCCGGAGGCTTGGCGAGGCGCCGGCGGAGGATCCGGCCGGACCACCGTCGCGGGGGGTACGGGCCGACGAGGCGTACACGGCTCGGGACATTCTGCCGTCGCTGCCTGATGTACCGCCCCTGCCCGCGGAGCCGGGCGTGCCCCCGTCGCTGGACACCGTGACGGATCCGGCTGCGGGTATCGATCCTTCCGCCCTGGAGTTCCTGGTGGCGGACACGGCCGTACGGGCGTTCGCGATGCTGACGGAGGCGCTTGCCACGGATCATGACCAGCAGCCCCTGGCAGCGGGTTTGACGGCGGAACAGGACGCCGTCCGGATGGCCGCCGACGGCTGCCCCGGCGACCGGATCGCGGCCCGCTTGGGCGTGGCGTCCGGGCGCGGGCGGGCCGGGCTCGACATCGCGGTGCGGGCCTGGGAATACGGCGGGGCGGCCGGGCTCACGGTGTACGACGAAGAGTGGCTGCCGGACCGGGACGAGCTCGCCCGGGCCCGGGCACAGCTCGCCACGGCGTGGGAGGAGGGCGAGAGGCCGCAGCTGCGTGCCGTCGGCAACCGCTGGACCACGGCCGGTTCCGGCGCGCAGCTGCGGTACGGGCGCGACGGGCGATGGTGGCCGTATGCCAAGGAGCGGGGCCGGTGGGTACCGGCCGGACCGGGAGAGGACGATCCGGCGTCCGCCCTGGCCGGAGTTCTGTCCGGCTGCTGAAGCTCCGGGGCCCTCCTCACCTACGGTTTCCACTCACGCGGAACCGTACGGTGGGGCGGCGCGTGTTGAGCCGTGGACCGGTTCCACGTCCCACACACAGGAGTGCTGATGCAGCGCAGACGGATTCTTCAGGGCGCCGCGGTCACGGCCACCGCGGCGCTCCTTCCGTCGTCCGTCCGGGCCGTGGCCGTCCCCACGGGGGACACCGACCACCCCGAAGCTCAGTGGCATCCGGCGTCCACGTCCAACTACACGCCGTCGAGCCGCCCTTCGGCTCATCCGGTCGACTTCGTCATCGTCCACGTCGCCCAGCAGACGTTCACCCAGACGATCGGCATCTTCCAGAATCCGGCGAAGCAGGTGTCCGCCCACTACGTGGTGCGTTCGGGCGACGGTTTCGTGGCCCAGTGCGTGCGGGAGCGGGACATCGCCTGGCACGCGGGCAACTGGGACCACAACACCAGGAGCATCGGCATCGAGCACGAGGGCTGGGTGGACCAGCCTGCATACTTCACCCACGCGATGTACGAGCGGTCGGCGAGGCTCACGGCGGACATCTGCGACCGCTACAGCCTTCCCAAGGACCGCGCGCACATCATCGGCCATCACGAGGTGCCGGGCAGCGACCACACCGACCCCGGGTTCCACTGGGACTGGGTGCGCTACATCCGCCTCGTCAATCTGGCCTGACTCCGGCCGGGGGAAGGCCGTCGGTGGCACCCCGCCGATGATCCCGGTGCCGCCGGTGAGCGAGGCCGCCCCGGCCGCGCGGACGATTCCGCGAGGCCCGGCACATGTGCGGTCGCCGGCCGGGACCGCGGGCGAAAGATGCCCTATCCGGGTGGGGCGGAACCCTCACCTCCCTCTCGTTTCCGTGCCGGAACTCCGGTGTCCCGCGCACGGCCCGTGCGGACCGCCTTCGAGGTGCTTTCGGCTGTGTCCTCCTCCGTGGAGCCGTCCTCCGTAGCCGCCGACGGCCCCACGGCCCCTCCGCCCCGCAACCGTTCCAGGTCGGAGGACCGGACCTGGATGACGAGCAGCGCGATCAGCGCCGCGGCGACGGAGAAGATCGCGGCGACGACGAACGCGCTGGAGACGCCCGAGGCCAGCACCTGGTCACCCCACGGTGCGGGAAGTTCGCCCGTCCTGCGGAACTCCAGTTGCTGAGCGGGGGTCGCCTCGGCCAGGAAGCGGGGAACCTGATCCGTCGCCTCGTTGCGACTGGCGGTGCCGAACACCGTGACCAGAATGGACAGTCCGAGGGAACCGCCCACTTGCTGGGTGGCGTTGAGGACCCCGGAGGCCGCGCCCGCCTCTCTGGGTGCGACGTCCGACACAGCCATCAGCGTCAGCGACACGAATTGCATGCCCATGCCGAAACCGAAGACCAGGATGGGTCCGAGAATGCTGCCCGAGTAGGTGCTGTGGGCGTCTGTCAGCGTGAGCCACCCGAGCCCCGCCGCCGCGAAGAGCGCACCCATCACCATGAAGGGTTTGGGCCCCCACCTGGGCAACAGCTGCGAGGCAAGTCCCGCACCGATCGCGATGATCGCGCTCACCGGCAGGAATGCCAGTCCGGCCCGCAGCGGGCTGAAGTCCAGGATGTTCTGCACGAAGAGAGTCAGGAAGAAGAACATGCCGAACATCGCCGCGGCCAGACTCAGCATCATCCCGTAGGCGCCGGCACGGTTTCGGTCCCGGAACATGGGCAGTGGCGTGATGGGCTGCCTCGACCGGCGCTCGACGGCCAGGAAGACCACCAGGAAGACCACGGCACCCACGAAGGCCCCTATGGTCAGTGAGTCGGTCCAGCCGTCCTCCGAAGCCCGGATGAAACCGTAGACGAGCAACACCATTCCGAGCGTGGAGGTGAGCGCTCCGAAAAGGTCGAAGTGGCCGGGGTGGCGTTCGGATTCCTTGATGTACCGAGGCGTCGCGAGGGCGATCAGCAGGCCGATGGGCACGTTGACGAAGAGCACCCAGCGCCAGTCGAGCCACTCCACCAGCAGACCACCGGCGAGAAGTCCGATCGCGCTGCCGCCCGCGGACACCGCGGCGAACACGCCGAACGCCCGGTTTCGCTCGGGACCTTCACGGAAGGTCGTGGTGATGAGGGAGAGCGCGGTCGGCGAGGCGATCGCGCCACCGACACCCTGCAGCGCGCGCGCTGCGAGCAGTTGCCAGGATTCCTGCGAAAGGCCGCCCAGCAGAGAGGCCAGCACGAAGAGCAGCACCCCGAAGACGAAGACTCTGCGACGCCCGAGAATGTCACCCAGCCGTCCGCCCAGCAGAAGCAGTCCGCCGAAGGTCAAGGTGTAGGCGTTGATCACCCACGACAGGCCCTCCGTCGAGAAGCCGAGGGAGGACTGGATATGCGGCAGGGCGATGTTCACGATGGTGATGTCGAGAACCACCATGAGCTGGCACGAGGCGATGATGAGCAGGGCGATCCCCTTGCCGCGGCTCCGCTCCGGGGAGTCGGCAATCGGCGAGGACTTCGTTCGGGATCCAGTCATAGCGCTGCGTGCCACAGGAGTCGACAGTGAACAGAAACGCTCACTCATCGACGTTAGGACGAGCCTGACGGAGTCGCCAATCGATCACGCGACGCATGCACGAACGTTTATATGAATAAATGTTCGAAGGTCCCGCCGGACAGGGAAGACCGGCGGGGCCCAGGTCGGAGCAGACGGCAGACTCAGGCGAAGTTCACATCGCTGCACAGGAAGTACGTCTGGTCCATGTGTGACGCCTGCCAGATCGTGTAGACGACGTGGCGGCCACTGAAGCCCGAGGTGCTCACCGGGATCTCGTAGTTCTGGCTAGGGGCGTAGCTGCCGGTCTCGGCGACCAACTGGAGGTCACCCCAGCCCAGCGCCTTCGCGGCGGGGTCGACGCCCTGCCGGGAGACGTAGACCTTAAAGTAGTCGGCTCCATGACTGGCCTGGTCGTGCAGCTTCACCTTGAAGTCATCGGTGATGTCCGTGGTCTTCCAGGCCCCCACCGCGTCGAGGGAGTCGTACCGCCCGCCCTCCGCCCGGCCACCGCTGCACAGCTGACCGTCGGGCACGGCGGCGGGGAAGTTACCGCCCGAACCATTGCGGTACAGCCCGTTCCAGTTCCACATGGCATTCGGGTCGGCCTGCCAGGCCTGCCAGCACATGGGATCTTCCTGCGCCATGGCCGGGTTCTGGAAGTCGTCACCCCAGCGCAACCAGCAGCCGTAGTTACGGGAAGCCGGGTCGACGACGGAGCCATGGGCACTCGCGGTTCCTGTCCACGGAAGGAGGCACAGAACGGCGGCGACCAGTGCGCCGCCGAGGCGTAGGGCCCAGCCGCTTAAATTGACACGATCATGACAATTCATGGTGCGATCTCCATTTCGGAGGTGGGGGATCCACCGGCGTGGGAGCGCTCCCGCGCCACTTGGGCTTTGCCCCGCCACTCACCCCTCAAACATCCGCGCGACATCACCAGTAGTGACGCCGGCCTCCGACCGCATGCCCCACAGTCCCCAGGAGCCACAGGGCGAGCCCGATCACGAGCAGGATGATCCCGATGGTCCACAGGACGCCGACCCCTGTCACCAGGCCGAGTATCAGAAGGATGGCTCCGATGATGATCATGACTACCTCCGGTCGCAACGCACCCGCACGAAGAACGTACACATATATGAGAATATGCCTCAAAAGCCGTCATGCCCAGAGCAGTGACTGTGCTGCTGTGCACTCCGGCCGGGCGCAGGTCAATCGCGAGGCAGAAGACTCCCCAGTGGGCCGAGGTCCAGATTGAGGTCCTCAGGACGCACCCCATGTTGTTCGCAGAGCTCCGTCATCCGCTGGTCGAGCAGCATGAGCGTCGTCCCGATCTCCTCCACCTGGTGGTCGGTGAGATCCCCCTGATCGATGCGGCGAATGGCTTGCCGCTCCATCAACTGCCGCAGCAGTTCCACCACGGTCAGCACCAGAGCCACGAGGTCCCGCCCCAACCGGTCCGAGTCGACGTCGAGCCGTGAGGTGGTCACAGCGGACCTCCGTCCGCCCAGGGTGCCGGAACACGTTCGTTGACGGAGGAGAGCAGCGCATGGAGGGACAGCCGCACGAGCGGAACGTCCGCAATCGCGATCACCAGGTCACCGCTGATCACCACGCCCGTCGCCAGAACCCGGTCCAGCAGGTCGACCAGAGGCACCCCGATGGGGCCGCTCAACGGCTCGGGACCGTCCCAGGGCACCACCTCGCGTTCCATCACTGCACCTCTCCGACGAAGGAGTACGGCACCCAGGGTCCCGAGATGTCGATCCGGGCTCCGGTCGTGTCCCGCAGCGCCCTGGTGAGTGCCCTGAATTCTGCCGCGCGATGCTCCGCCACCAGGTAAGTCGCGTTGAGTACGTGGACGTGGCCCTTCCCCGCGGGTTCCGGAGAGTGCAACCGCAGCCTGCGGGCCGCGGCGGCGACGTTCCGGAATGCGGCGTCCACCGTTTCGGCGAGCCGTAGGACGTCTTCGTGCCGCCGTTCGCGTCGCTCCTGCGCTCCTCGCCTACGTTCCAGATAGGCGAGGCCTGCTCCGGGAGCCGGGCGTGAGCGTGCGGCCGGGGGCGGGACCGGGGCGGGGCCGGGTTCCGGCGCCGAGGGCTCGGCCGCGTACACCTTGACACCCCATTCGGAATGGTCCGCCGTGCGCTCCAGGGCTGCGCGGAAACGCTCGGCCTCGCCGAGGAGCGCCTGTCGGGCCCGTTTCTCGCCGTGATAGAGAGTGGCCAGCGGGAGAGGGACGGTAGGGCACGAGGCGGCAGCCGCCGACACCACCTCGTGATGGGCGCGTGCGTATCGTTCGAGCTCGTCCCGGTCGGACATACGGGCCTGCCATACCTCGTCCGTGAAGTCGGCCGCTCTGACGGTCTGAACGATCGCGGTCAGCTCGTCGAACCGCAGCCGGCGCAACCGTTCGTCCACCGCGACACCCGACAAGCCCGCGAGCACCGCCGGGTCAGGCGCCTTGCACACCGCGAACACGTAGAGGGCGTTTGCGTCCGAAATCTGTTCGGGTCCCCGCTCCGTCATGTGGCCTGGTCCTCCTCGCTCATCGCTGGTCCGGCTTCTTGTCCGTCTTCGACTCGAGCGCTTCCAGGCGCTCGCGCAGCTCTCGGTTCTCGTCCTGGAGGGAGTGACGGGCGGCGCGCGAACTCAGTGCGGGGTCCGTCTCCCACCAGTCGATGCCGGCCTTCTTCGCGGTATCCACCGAGGCCACGAACAGGCGGAGCCGGATGGTGAGCAGCTCGATGTCGAGGAGATCGATCTTGATGTCACCCGCGATGACGATGCCCTTGTCGAGGACACGTTCGAGGATGTCGGCGAGGTTGGTGTTCGGCGGCCCCGGGATGGGATACGCGTCCCGCCCGAGGTCGAGATCAGTCACCTTGACGCCCTCCGTCCACGTCGCTTTCGGGGGGCGGGCTCCTCGCCCTCAGGCTCTTCCTCCTCTTCGTCGTCTTCCGGTTCTTCGTCGTCCTCGTACTCCTCCTCGGGCTCCTCGTCCTCCTCTTCGTCCTCGTCCTCGCCCTCCTCCTCAGGCTCTTCTTCCTCCTCGTCCTCCGGCTCCTCTTCGCCCTCGTAGTCGGAGTCGTCCTCCTCGGAGTCCTCGCCTTCGGCTTCCTCTTTTTCCATAGCGTCTTCGTGGCTCACGACCACTTCCCCGTCGCGGATCTCACCGCGCCAGCCCTCGGGCTCCTCGTCGGTCAGCGTGACGAACCGCTGGAAGAGTTTGAAGTCGAGTCGCATGCGACGGCCCTGCACCCGCCACAGATTTCCCGTCTTCTCGAAGAACCCCGAGGGGAAGTATTCGATCACCAAGACGATCCGGGTGAGGCTCGGCGCCAGTTCGTGGAAGCTGACACAACCACGTGTGGAGCCCTTGGCACCCTCGGAGGTCCACACGATGCGATCGTCGGGCACCTGTTCCTGGACCGTCGCTTTGAAACCGCGCGAGGAGGGGCCGATCTTGACCTTCCAGTCGCTCGACATCTCCTCGTCCATCGAGACGCTCTGCACACCTTTGGCGAAACTGCCGAACTTGTCGTACCGCGTCCAGTGGTCGTACGCGTCACGCAGGGGCACGCCTACATCGAGGACCTCGATGATATTCATGGACTTGCCCCCACTGGACTTACTCTTCCCCTTCCCACCCCCGAACGCCTCCTTGGCCTTGTCCACAACTTTGTCCTTGACGTTCCCGGCCTTCTCCGAGACGAATGCTTTCACCGGGGAATCGCCCTGCATGACACGAGAAGCGATCGACGGCAGCGAACCACCGTTTTCGGAGATGTCGGCGAGCTGCCCCGTAAGGCCGGTCAGCTTTTCACCGGCCTTCTGCGCGAGCTTCTCGGTCTGCGCGCCGACGAAGTTCGAGAGCTCCTCGCGGATGCGGTCCATGCCTGAGGCCTCTGCCTCGGGTTCGTCCTTGTCCGTCCTGGCCATGAATGCCTACCTCTGCCGTTCGCCGCGCTTGGACGCGGTTCGCTTCGATGACGTCGCCTTCCTGGCTGAAGCGGTCTTCCGGGCCGTGGCTTTCTTGGCCGGGGCCGACTTCTTGGCAGGCGCCTTGCGGGCTGCGGACTTCTTCGTCGGGGCCGTCTTCTTGGCCGGGGGCGCTTTCTTTGCCGGGGCCGTTTCCTTGGCAGCCGCCTTCTTCTTGGCCGCGGCCTTCTTCTGCGGCGCCTTCCTGGCAGGAGCCTTCTTTGCAGCAGGCTGCTTCTTCGCCGCCGTCTTCTTGCCGGTTCTGCTCCTGCTCTCTTCACCGGAGGGTTCACCCCGGCGCGCACTCGGCTGCGCCTCTTCCGGCTCCTCTTCCTCTTCCTCGTCCCCCTCCGGCTCCTCTTCCTCTTCCTCGTCCCCCTCCGGCTCCTCCTCTTCCTCGTCCGGTTCCTCTTCCTCTTCCTCTTCCTCTTCCTCTTCCTCGTCCGGTTCCTCTTCCCCGTTCCCCTCCGGCTCTTCTTCCTCGCCCTCCTCCCCCTCTTCCTCGCCCTCGTACTCTTCGTCCTCTTCGCCTTCTTCGTCTTCCTCGTCAGACTTCCTCAGCCGTGCCGTCCGGTCGCTGATGGCGTCGGCCAGCGAATTCATGCTGCGGTCCGTGACAGCCGTCAGTGCCTTCTTGCCGGATTCGAGGACTTCGCCCTTGAGTTGGTCCTGCAGTTTTTCGAATTGCGGCATCTCGCTCAGTCTGCGCACGCCTTCAGCGGCGAGCTGGCGCGGTTCCAGGCCGAAGCGCCTGCCCGCCAGATAAGTGGCGACAGAGAGGGCCAGACGGCCCTTCTTCGTGCGACCGAGTACGTATCCGCCCACCAGCGCAGCTGCGAGCGTAGCCTTTGTCTGATCTTCCATGGGTCAGTCACCTTCGATGGTTCGGCGCGGGGCGGACTCGCACGGCGTAGAGGCGGTCTAGCAGCTTCTCCTCTTCCCGCTCGAATTCCTTGAGGCTGACGTTGCCGTCCTCGAGTTCCTGGTTCAGCGCGGCGAGCTGGGCCCTGATCACACCCGGGTCGTGCAGCTCACGATCAGCGGTCTCATTCACCTTCTCGGCGACCCAGATCACGCCGCGGACCGGCGCGAGGGGCAGCAGAAGCAGGCCGGTGAAAAGTCCCATGTCAGACCCCTGCGGCCGTTCGCCGCGGACCGCCGGAGGAGACGAAGCTGTAGCAGGGCAGCGGCCCCGCGACGCGGAGCTCGACACGTTCCCGGTGTGCGTCTGCGAACCGCCGCACCGCCGCCCGGAAGGCGTCGCTCTCGCTCCGGCCGACGAGGAACGAGACGTTGAGTGCGCACCCTGGCACCTCCGGCCCAGCAGCCACCGCACGAGCCGTAGGAGTGAGTTCGTGCAGGAGCTTCTTCCCTGCCTCGGAAGCCCTGCGCGACAAAGCTGTGGCCACGGCCTCACCGAGTCGGACATTGGCCTCGTAGTCGGGGCGTCTGCGGACCGCCTCGCGCAGACGTCGCACGCCCTTCTCCTCGGCGACGACGGCCGCGAGCGCGCCCTGGGCGGGAAGCGCCTTGACGTTGATCTCCACGCTTCGATCGAGGTGGCGGAGAGTCGCGAGGTGCTCGGCCTGCGATCCGGCCAGCTGAGCGCAGATCGACGCCTCGTCCGGCGCAACCACACCGAACCGCATGGGCAGCACGGGGCCACCGTCCGAAAGCCGCAGCAACAGTTCCTGATGCGCCATCAGATCGCGTCTCCTAGCCCGTAGTTGTGGTGGAGCATCACTCACAACGGCGGTGACTCTGCCGTCACCGACCAGCCGCAGGGCAGCCGGAGGACTGCCGACACCGACCGCGTCGGCCGGAAGCGCCTCTCCCGCCGGGATGAAGGCGTAGACGTACACACCGTTCTCGGTCATGGCTCACGCCTCCGCGTACCGGCGCCGGCTCGCCCCGTCGCGCGCGGATGCCCGGCGCTTCTTCGGCCGCTCGTCCTGGTCGTCGTCGTCCTCCTCGCCGCTGCCCACCGCCTTGCGCACCGAGTCGCCGACGGACTCCGCCGCCTTACGCACCTTGCGCTTGCCGACCGACTTGGCGGCGCGTCCGCCGAGCAACTCGGGAATGGTGGTGCTGCCCGAGTCACGCTCCAGGTCGAGCCGGTTGCACGCCTCGGCGAAGCGCAAGTAGGTGTCCACGCTCGCGATGACGATGCGCGCGTCTATCTTGAGGATCTCGATGCCGACGAGCGACACCCGGACGAACACGTCGATGACCATGCCCCGGTCGAGGATGAGTTCCAGAACGTCGTAGAGCGTGCCTGCCCTGGGCGGACACGGGGCGACTTCGTCGGCGTACATCGTCGTGGTCATGGAGCGTCCTTCCGGGTGAGGGGCGAAACGGGTCATTCGTCGGCGGAGCCGCGGCGGTAGCGGCGGACTCTGCTGTACTCCTTGAGTTCGCCCCGCTCATCGATCTGCACCTCGTAGGAGGCCAGCAGGCTCGTGGTGTCCGGGATGCGGGGCACTTCGAGTACGTCGACGACGACACACCATCCGTCGTCGATGCGTCGCACGGCCGACACCCCCTCCGCGGGGTGACGGATCAGGCTTTCCAGGCTCTCGCAGGCAGCGCGGGCAGCGTCCTCGGGGCCGCGTCGGGACGAGGAGCGGGGGGCTGCCGTTTTCGCTGCGGTGTGCCCGGTCCGGGCGCGACGATTCTCTGCCATGGAACCCAGTCTGATCAGGATCGGTTCCGGCGCATCTCGACGGACGACCGGGCGGGGAAAAGCACTCACCCTTTCGGCGTTCCGGCGGGACGCCGCGCCCCGGGCATGTGCACAGTCGTACGCATGAGTGAGAGCGATGGCCCTCGTAGGCCTGATGAAGAGCACGTACGGCCGTCCGGGGCCGGCGACACGACCATTGAGGCGCTCGGAGCGTTGACCGAGGCGCTGGAGAAAGTGGAACGTGCCCGAGGGCAGCTCTACGGGTTCCACCAGCTCACGGGCGGCGCGGATCTGACACTGGACCGGGCGGTCGAGCTGCTCCGGATGGGTGGCCATGCGGAGCAGGCCGATCTGGTCGAACGGGAGATCCTGGGCCGCAACGTGATCCCTGGTCACTGGACCTTCCAGCTCGTCGAGGCGTATGACGACACGTACTACCGGCCGTTCACCGCAGTGGAGGAGCGGGTGCGCCAGGAGCTCGTGGGAGGGCGGCGCCACCTCTACGAGGCGGAGATGAAGGAAACCCGCCGTACCCACGGTCATCCCCACCACACCGCACGGCCTTGACCGTGGATCCGGCAGAGGCCCTGCGTCGAAGCGGGACCGCTGTGGAGCTCGACTGCCGTCCGGAGCGGCCCGATCCGTCGCGCGGACTGCTCCGGCAGGCGGTCACGTCGAGCTCTTCTCCGGATCGACACCGGCACACACGGACCGGGGCGGCTGGACCGGCGGTCCTACGGGTGCGCGCGGGCCGAGGAGCGCGGTGTTCCCGTGGAGCGTGTCGTCACCACGTGGAGGGTCGAACGTGGACGGCCGAACAGCCCCTGAAGTGGACGGCCAGAAGGCTCGCAGGTGGGCGGCGCCTGGGGCCGCCGTCGAGGAGGGGCCGGTTGCGAGCGTCCGGCGTACAGTCGATCACGGTTGTCCATGTGACTCCGGGGCATGCCGGGGCAGGAGGAAACCCATGTCACGTCACCTCACAGACCCCTCTCTTCCGCGCGCACGCGGAATGCTCTCCGCAGGGGTGATCGATCACCTGCGAAACGGCGGCACCCTGCCGGACCCGGATGCCGCCCGGACTGCCGAGCCCTACGGCGACGATCTGCAGCTCGCCCTGTACATCTGTTACGAGCTGCACTACCGGGGGTTCGCCGGGGTACGCCCCGAACTGGAGTGGGATCCGCCCCTGCTCGCCGTCCGCGCCGCGCTGGAGGACCGCTTCCTGGCAGCTCTGCGGCGTGACGCCACGGGGACGGCGGGCCTGGACGAGATCCTGGACGGTCTGCTCCTGGAGCCGGTCCGCGGTACTGGCCTCTCCTGGTTCCTGCAGGATCAGGGCGAGCTCCGTCACCTGCGCGACTACGCCGTGCAGCGTTCGCTCTACCACCTCAAGGAGGCCGATCCTCACGCCTGGGTGCTGCCCCGGCTCAGGGGGCGCGCCAAGGCCGGCATGGCGGCGATCGAGTACGACGAATTCGGTGCGGGCCACCCGGACCGCGTCCACGCCCAGTTGTTCGCCGACCTCATGACCGATCTGGGCCTCGACACCACGTACGGCCGCTATCTGGACGAGGGCTGCGCGCAGATGCTGGCCCTGGTGAACCAGATGTCCCTGTTCGGCCTGCACCGTCGGCTGCGCGGAGCGCTGGTGGGCCACTTCGCCGCTGTCGAGATCACTTCCTCCCCCGCTTCGCGACGTCTCGCCCAGGCCATGAAGCGCACGGGAGCGGGCCCCGCGGCGGAGTTCTTCTACACCGAGCACGTCGAGGCGGACGCGGTGCACGAGCAGGTGGTGCGCCGCGACGTGATCGGCGGTCTGCTCGAGGACGAACCGGAGCTGGCGGCCGACATCGCGTTCGGTATCACAGCCACCTCGTTTCTCGAGGACCGGCTCGAAGACCGGTTGCTCGCGGGCTGGCGGGCTTGAGGCACCGTCCTGATCCACACCCCTCGGCGAAGCAACGAATGGAGTCGAAGATGTCCGCAGACATGGCCGAGAACACCCAGAACACCGAGAAGACCCCTGGTGCCCGTTTCCTGACCCTCCCCGGGGTGTACGCACCCCAGCACGACACCCGCCTGCTCATGTCCGCGCTGAACCGGGAAACCATCGGCCCGGGCACCGAGGTCCTCGATGTCGGCACGGGCAGCGGCGCCCTCGCTCTGCACGCGGCGCAACTGGGTGCACGGGTGACGGCCGTGGACGTCGCGTGGCGGGCCCTGATGACCGCCCGGCTCAACGCGCTGCTGCATCGCCGGCGCATCACCGTACAGCGAAGCGATCTCCTCACCGCCCTGCCCGGCCGGTCCTACGACCTGGTGATCTGCAACCCGCCCTACGTGCCGTCGCCCAAGGCCGGCCTCCCCGTGCGTGGTGCTGCGCGGGCCTGGGAGGCCGGGCGGGACGGCAGGGCGGTGCTCGACCGGATCTGTGAGACCGCTCCGGCCGCGCTGCGGCCCGGGGGCCGTCTCCTCCTGGTGCATTCCGGTCTCTGCGACAGCGAGGTGACCGTGCGGCGTCTGACGGACGCCGGCCTGCAGGCCCGTGTGGCCGACCGCGCCTTCGTGCCTCTCGGGCCCGTGCTGCGCTCCAGACTGTCCTGGCTGCGTGAGACGGGGCTGGTGAGCGAGGGGGACATGACGGAGGAGCTGGTGGTCATCCGTGCCGAACAAGCCTGAGCACCCTTGCCGGATCACCCTCGGCGACGAGGGGCCCCTTCTGGTCGAAGGCCCCGTGGAGGTCACCTGCGCGGACGGCAGCGTGGCCGTCTCCGACCGGTTCGTCGTGGCCGTCTGCATGTGCCGTCGCAGCCGGATGTACCCGTGGTGCGACACCAGTCACCGACGGCGTACGCGGCCCCGCGAGGAGCCCCGCGACCCGGCGGACTGACGTAGCTCAATCGCCGTCCCGCGGCCGCGCCGGCGTCACCCCGCGCAACCGGCGGGCCATCGCGCGCAGCCGCGGGCGGCGTTCGTGCGCCTCGGCCGAACTGCGGTCCAGTTCCTCGGCCAGGCGCTCCGTACGCTTGTCGATGTCGAGTTCGTCGAGGATGCGGTCGACCTCCGCGAGCAGTGCGCCGTGCAGCTGCCACTGCCTCGGGTGTTCCTGGACGTCCTCGAGCAGCAGATTCGCCACCCGGTCGCGTGTCGTACGACTCCGGGCGAGCGCGTCGGCCAGGCGCTCCTCGGCCTCCTCGCCGCTCTCGGCCATCGGCGTGGTGATCATCAACGCGAACCCCTCGACGGCGTCGGACATGTGCCCGAACAGTTCCCGGAGGCCCCTGGCCACGTCGTCGGGGAAGAGCGCTTCGCCGGTGCGCGCCTTGGCCAGGTCGGTCAGGGTCCGGGTCAGGACGCGCAGCACCACGGCGCAGATCTCCAGGGTGTCGAGCCCGGTCCGCAGGACGACGCGGTGGAGCAGTCCCTGCCTGACGCGCGGGTTGAGCATCAGACTCTCCTCGGCCTGCCGCAGGGACGCGTCGACCTCCACGATGTCGTGGTCCAGGCGCCGGGCTTCATGGAGGCGCGCGGCGGCCTCCCGTACGGAGTGGCTGCCGCCGATCTCCTCCCCCAGCGCCCGGAACATCTTGCCCATCCGGTCCCCCAGGCCACCGATGGAGACGCCCGCCGACTCCACCCAGACGGGAGGCGCCAGCAACAGGTTGAAGAGCAGGCCGACCCCTGCGCCGATCAGGGTTTCCAGCACGCGCTCCCAGGCGGTGTCGGCCACCTGCGAGACGCCGAGGACCAGCATCGCGCTGATGGCCACCTCGGGCACGAACTCGTTGACCCGCACCAGCCGCCCGATCAGCAGGGACGTGAAGATCGTCAGTCCTAGACTCCACCAGCTCAAGCCCACCAGCGAACTGAATCCGCTGGCGATCAGGACTCCGACGACGACGGCGTTCACACGCCGGATCCCGGTGGTGAGCGTGGCGTAGAGAGTGACCTGCACCACCAGGAGGGCGGTCAGGGGTGCGGTGAGCGGGGCGGGATGCGGGGCGGGCAGGACCGACTGGGCCACCGCGAAGGCGATGACGGCCGCTGCCGTCGACCGAAGGACCTGGGCCGCGGTCGGCTCGGTGGTGCGCTGGACGAGTTTGACGACGGGTTCGGGCGCGGAAACTGCAGGCATTCCTTGACGGTGCCCCGAACATCGGTCCCTCAGTGCTTCCGGGACCGGTCGGACTCCGTACGGACGTACACCTGCCCCTCCGGCATCGGCCTCGCGGTCCTGGCGTCTTGGAGGGAAGGTGGAGGTATGGCTATCTCACTCACGCCCCCGGGGGAGACGCCCCCCGCCGAGGGCTGCATAAGCGAAGCACACGTCGAGCGCCCCGACGGAGGGATCTGGGAGCACCCCGTCTTCTGGGCGGCCCTGGTGCTGCTGGGCTCACTGATCGTCGCGGGGTACTTCATCGCACGCATCTTCGGGTTCACGTGAGGGCGCGCGAGATTCTCGCCGAGTTGCTGGAGCGCCATGGGAGGACCTATGCGGCCGAGGCCGGCATCCGGTTGCGTGATACCCCTCAGCCCTTGTACCAGCTTCTCGTCCTGAGCCATCTGCTGAGTGCGCGCATCCGCGCCCAGGTCGCGGTGGCCGCGGCACGGGCCCTCTTCTCGCACCGGTTGCGCACGCCGCGCCGTATGGCCGGCGCATCGTGGCAGGAACGCGTCGACGCACTGGGCGAGGGAGGCTACCGCCGCTACGACGAACGGACGGCGACCCAGCTCGAGGACGGCGCCCTGCTCCTGCTCGACGCGTACGGCGGGGACCTGCGACGTCTGCGCGGGGAAGCCGGCGGTGACAGGGAGGTCCTGAGCACAGGGCTTCGCCGCTTTCCCGGCATCGGGCCGGCGGGTGCCGACATCTTCCTCCGCGAGGTGCAGACGGTGTGGCCGGAGACGGCGCCCTATCTCGACGCGAAGGCGCTCCAGGGCGCCGAACAGCTCGGCCTGCCCACCGCGCCGGACGAACTCCTCCGGCTGGCGGAGGGCAGGGACCCGGCTGTCCTCGCAGCGGCTCTGGTACGAGGCGCGCTGGACAAGGGCTGAGTCCTGCTCAGCCCGACGGCCGCCGCTTGCCCGGCTTGGTGGAGCGGCCTTCCACCAGCGCACGCCGGATCTGTGCCGCGGCCGCGCGGGCGTGGTCCGAGGTCGCCGTCCGGTCGGCCACCGACGTGACGAAGCGGTGGGTGGGCCGCAGACACCGGCCGCACGGCGTGTCGGTCGTGACGAGGTAACCGTCCTCGCACTGGGGGTTCGCACAGCGGCCGGGACTCACGAGCGCTTCGGCGATCTCCTGCGGCGCCCAGCGGCGCCGGCCGTCCTCGTCCTTCTCATGGAGGGCGTGGGACCAGCGGACGTTCCACCGGCGCTCGAGCCGCTCCAGGAGCTGGTCGGGGGTGCGCCGGGCGAGCTCCCGGTGGATCAGGTCGTGCACGGTGCGGGGATGTCGGTGGCCGAGGGCCTGGACCAGCGGTTGCGGAAGGGCCTGAAGGATGTAGGCGACCGGGTCGCCGCCCGCTCGCTCGCGCCACTTGCGGCAGGTGCAGGGGCCCTCGGCGGGCAGCACTTGCTGACATCGCCCGCACCGGCCCCGGCATTCCGCGCAGAGCCCGTCGTCGAGTCCGTCCAGATGGGGCGCGGGGGCCCGGCCGCAGTCACGGCAGCATGCGGCACACGGGCCGCAGAGGCGTTCGTCCCCGAGCTTCGTCGTCCACTGCCGCTGCTGGCAGCGGCAGCACAGGGCGTTGTTGCAGTACTCGTGGTGAGCTGCGCCCGAGTGTCGTCCGGGGGGCGGGAATGACATTGCTGCGGTCTCCAGGTGCGTGGCCAGGAACTGTCAGGTCCAAGCCAGGTCGACGAAGCGCGCGCAGGGGCCCTCGGGCGACGGTACCGCCCCGTGCGGGCTCCTAAGGCACTCTGCCACGATCTGGTCGCCATTCTCCCCCACCCGGACGGTTCGCGGGAGTCAGGGCCGCAGACCGCTGACGACGTTCGCGGTGGCCGTGATCCCCTCGTGGATGGTGGGAGCCATGCTCGTACCCGCGAGAAGGAATCCCAGCAGGCCGCAGACGATCGCATGTGAGACCTTGAGCCCGCCGTTCCGCAGGAAGACCACTGCGAGAAACAGCAGGAGCAGGATCACCGAGATCGAAATGGCCATGGCCAACCTCCTCCGCCGCGCCGGATTTGCGGCATTCGGCCGCCAGTGTGGCGCAACGGAGAGGCTGTTCGGCGCACTGGCGTGCCCGCCGAACGGGTGTTGACGCACGGTGACCGGACGCGGGGGCCGGTGCCGTTCAGCCGCTGCGGCGGCTGTCGGGCCCGCGTCGGCGGAGGAAGGTTTCGAGCCCGGCCAGATCATCGGTGTTGAGATGGTCGACGCCCGCGGCCACGAGTTCGGTCCACACGGCCTCGCGCTCCGGACCCGCAACGTCGGGGGTGCCCCAGAAGCGGACCCGTTGTCCTCGCGCGTGGGCGGCCAGGACGAGGGTGCGCAGCCTGTCCCGTTCGGCGGCGGGAAAGGGCCCGGCCCCCTTCCAGCTGAAGTTCGTCGCCCAGTTGCCGCTGATGAGCGGGATGAAGGAGGCGGGAGCCGCGGTGCCGAGGTCCTCCGGCCGGCCGTCGTAGAAGGCGTACCGGGTGGCCTGCGCCTCCATCGGCACACGGGCGGCCCGGTCCCCCGAGATGACCGGAGTGACCGCGCCGGTACGGACGCGGCCGTGGACCGAGCCGGTGAGGATGTGACGGTAGCGGCGGAGTGTCCGGTCGAGTACGAGGTAGGTGGCGGCGCCGTCGGTCTTGATGTCGATCAGCAGTTGCAGCGGAGCGTGGTGTCCGGCGTGGACACGACCGTGGTTGGCGCGGACCCTGGCCAGCAAGGGGTCGAGGTAGAGGGAGACGAGGGTGCGCGCGGGGTCAAGACTCCCGGCCTCGTGGGCGACGAGCAGTTCGCCCCCGACGAGAAAGATGTCCGCCTCGACGCTGGTGAAGCCGTGCGCGAGCGCGTCGTGGAGAGGTCGCGGGTGCAGGTAGTCGTTGTGCGCGTGGGCCCGGGGCAGCGGGCGGGGGCCACGGGGGCGCCCGGTCGCGGTGGGTGTCGCCTCGGCTGCCTGGGCGGGGATGAGGGCGCCTGCGGTGGCGGCGGCGAGGGCGGTGGTGACAACTCTGCGACGGGCCAGGTGTGCCATGGGGGTCTCCCTGAAACGGGGGCGGGCAGAGCGGGCGGAGGGACGCCACGAGTATGGAGGCCCGGATCCACCCGAAGGCAGGCACCTGCCAAGAGTTGGAATTTCCGTCGTCCGCGCGTCGGCTGCGCTGTGCCTGCTGTTCCCCCGCCCGCAGCCGTGGAGGCCCCCGGGCGTGACGGCGGGGCACGTGTGACCACGTGCCCCGCCGTCACCGCCTCACGGAGCGGGCAGCTCCACCAGGCCGGCCACGGTCCCGCGGTGCCGTCCCGCGGTGCCGTACGCGATCGAGTCCGCCTTGGCCCGCTTCAGATACAGGTGTGCGGGGTGCTCCCAGGTCATTCCGATCCCGCCGTGCAGCTGCACGCATTCCTCCGCCGCGTGCACCGCGACCTCGGAGCAGTACGCCTGCGCCACGGCCACCGCGAGCGGGGCCTCCGGGCTGCCGGTCGCCAGGGCGTCCGCGGCGTTGCGGGCGGCGGCACGCGCCGAGACGACCTCCAGCCAGAGCTGGGCCATCCGGTGTTTGAGTGACTGGAACGAGCCCACCGGCCGGTTGAACTGATGGCGTTCACGGGTGTGCCGGACGGTCTCGGTCAGGCACCATTCGGCCAGTCCGAGTTGCTCGGACGCCAGCAGTCCCGCACCGGCCAGCAGGCCTCTGCTCACGGCCGCGGCCGCGGGTGCGGCCTCGGCGAGCCGGGTGCCGGTGACCCCGGTCAGGGTGACCGTGGCGAGCGGACGGGTCAGGTCGAGCGGTACGAGCGGTTGGACGGCGACCCCGCCCCCGCCGGTCTCCACCGCGTGCAGGCCCTCCGCCGTGGGCACCAGCAGCACGTCCGCCGCCGCCGCCTCGGCGACGCCGGTCACGGTCCGCTCCAGGGTGCCGGTCATCGCTGCGGCTCCGTCTGCGGAGTGCTTCGCGAACGGCAGGGCGAGCACGGCGACCTTGCGGCCCGCCGCCAGCTCACCGAGGAGAGCGGCGGCCGGTCCGTCGTCGTCGCCCAGCGCGAGAAGGACCTCTGTCGCGACGACGGAACTCGTCAGGTAAGGCGCCGGAGCGACGCTGCGGCCGAGTTCCTCGAGGACCACGGCGGCCTCGCGGTGCGTGGCGCCCTGACCGCCGAACTTCTCCGGGACCAGCAGCCCGGCTGCCCCGATCCCGACAGCCAACGACTCCCACAGCCGCAGGTCGTACGATGTGCCGGACTCGGTTGCGGCAATCACCGCCGGTGCGTCCGCCCGGTCGGCCAGCAGCGAACGCACGGCGGACCGCAGGTCCTCCTCGGCCTCCGAATAGAGCAGGTCGGGTGCCTGTACGGCTTCGGTCTGTGCGGTCATCGGGCGAGATCCTTCCAGGCGACGTCCTTGTCGTTACGCGGCTCGACGGGCAGACCGAGGACACGCTCCGCGACGATGTTGAGCAGGACCTCGCTCGTACCGCCCTCGATGGAATTGCCCTTGGACCGCAGATAGCGATAGCCGGCGTCGCGTCCGGTGAAGTCGACGAGCTCCGGGCGGCGCATGGTCCAGTCGCTGTACAACAGCCCTTCATCGCCCAGGAGTTCGACCTCGAGCCCGCTGATCTCCTGATTGAGGCGGGCGAAGGCCAGCTTCATGCCGGAGCCTTCGGGGCCGGGCTGCCCGGCGACGAGCTGCTGACGCAGCCGTTCACCGGTGAGCCTGGCGACCTCGGCCTCGACCCACAGCGTGAGCAGCCGCTGGTGGAGGTCATGGGTGCGCAGGGCCGGCTGTTCGCGCCAGGTCTTCGCGACGGTGCCGATCATGCCGCCCTCGCGGGGGATCCGGGATCCGCCGATGGAGACGCGCTCGTTCATCAGGGTGGTCTGGGCGACCTTCCAGCCGTCACCGACCGGACCGAGGCGCCTGCTGTCCGGGATGCGTACGCCGGTGAGGAAGACCTCGTTGAACTCGGCCTCGCCGGTGATCTGGCGCAGCGGCCGCACCTCGACACCCGGGTCGGTCATGTCGCAGATGAAGTAGCTGATGCCGCGGTGCTTGGGGACGTCCGGGTCGGTACGGGCGATCAGGATCGCCCAGCGGGCCACATGGGCGCTGGACGTCCAGACTTTCTGCCCGTCGACCACCCAGTGCTCGCCGTCCCTGACCGCGCGTGTCCCCAGCGCGGCGAGGTCGGATCCGGCGCCGGGCTCGCTGAAGAGCTGGCACCACACCTCCTCGCCCACCCACAGCGGACGCAGGAAGCGCCGCTTCTGCTCCTCGGTGCCGTAACCGAGGATCGTGGGAGCTGCCATGCCGAGGCCGATGCCGATACGGCGCGGATCGTTGTCGGGCGCTCCGGCGGCGGCGAGTTCGGTGTCCACGACGGGCTGCAGGGAACGCGGCGCGTCCAGTCCGCCGAGTCCGACGGGGTAGTGCACCCACGCCAGGCCCGCGTCGAAGCGCGCCTCGAGGAAGTCGGTGCGGCCGGTGGTGGCCGGCGGGTGGGCTGCCAGCAGTTCCTGGGTGAGGCGGCGGATCCGTGCCGCGTCGATGACGGTGCTCATCGGGTGCCTCCAGACGGCAGGACGACGACGCGGCCGGTGCTGGTGCCGTCGGCGACCCGCTGGACGGCTCGGGCCGCTTCGGCCATGGGGACACGCTCACTGATCAACGGCTTGACGACGCCCCGGGCCGCGAGCTCGGTGAGCTCGTCATGGCAGGCCCGGACAGCAGCGGGGTCCTTGGTGTTGTACAGACCCCAGTGGAGTCCGACGATCGAGTAGTTCTTCACCAGGGCGTGGTTGAGGCCGGGTGCGGGGATCGAGCCGCTCGCGAAACCGACGACGACGACCCTGCCCTCGAAGGCGATGCACTTGACGGACTTGGCGTAGGCGTCTCCGCCGACCGGGTCGTAGACGACGTCCGCGCCACGCCCACCGGTGGCCTCCTTCACCACCGCGACGATGTCCTCGCTCCTGCGGTCGATGACCAGGTCGCAGCCCAGCTCGCGGGCGATCGAGGCCTTCTCGGGGCCACCGGCGACCCCGATGACGGTGGCACCGGCGGCTTTGCCGAGCTGCACGGCCGCGCTGCCGACACCGCCTGCTGCCGCGTGTACCAGCAGGGTCTCACCGGCCCGCAGACGCGCGCGCCGGTGCAGACCGAACCAGCCGGTCTGGTACCCGATGTGCAGAGCGGCGGCCTCCGCGTCGTCCAGGGCCTCGGGGGCCGGCAGCAGGGCCGCCTCGTCCACGGCCACGTACTCGGCGAACCCGCCCTCCGGCAGGGCGGGAGTGGCGAGCACCCTGCGCCCGTCCTCCGTCTCGCCACAGATCTCCACGCCGGGAGTGAAAGGCAGCGGGGGCCTCACCTGGTACTGGCCACGGCAGAGCAGGGCGTCGGGGAAGTTGATGTTCGCCGCGCGCACCTTGAGCAGCACCTGCCCGCTCCCGGGGGCCGGCCGTTCCGTCTCCTCGAGCTCCATCACCTCGCTCGGCTCGCCGTTACGGTGCACTCGCCATGCCTGCATGAAGGGCCTCCACAACACTGTCGGCATTACCACTGCTCCGGCGCATACTAAGCGGTCGCTTGCCCGTCTGGGAAGCCTCGCACCGGACGTCCCCGGCTCGCTCAGGAACGCTTCGGCCTGGCCCTGACGTGCATCCGTTCCCCCTGAGGCCCGAACAGACTGAGGAACTCGACCGGCTCGTCGCCTGCGGGGCCGAACCAGTGCGGGAGCCTGGTGTCGAATTCGGCGGCCTCTCCGGGGGCCAGGATCAGATCGTGCTCGGCGAGCTTGAGCCGCAGCCGGCCGTTGAGCACGTACAACCACTCGTATCCCTCGTGAGTGCGTTGCTCGGGCGCCTCGGTGCAGGACGCCTCCTGTATGACCTTGTAGGCCTGGAGTCCTCCCGGCCGGGCGGTGAGCGGCAGGGAGGTCTTCGCCCCGTGCACGATCGGCTTGGCCTTGACCCGCGGATCGCCGACCGGCGGTGCCCCGACGAGATCGTCGAGCGGCACCTCATGGGCCCGGGCGATGAGGAGCAGCAGCTCCAGGCTGGGGCGCCGCCCGCCGGATTCGAGGCGGGAGAGGGTGGAGACGGAGATCCCGGTGGCTCCGGAGAGCCCTGCGAGCGTCACACCCCGGTCCTTGCGCAGCCGCCGCAGACGTGGGCCGACACCGGTGAGCACAGCGTCGAGTCCGGCGTCGTCCTGGTTCTGTTCCTTCATGCCGACCATTGCAGAATCAGCAATCCGGTTTGTCAATCAGGCACCGAGCGGTACGTGACGGAACCGGTGCGGCGGCCGGCCTGGCAGCTGCTTCCGCTCTCAGCGGGTGAAGACCTCGAAGGTGACGGCGGGACGGCCACCGAAACGCTCGGCGGCCGCCTCGGTGGTGCCGGTGAGGAACGTACGGCAGTACACCTCCGGGTCCTCGTCCGTCAGCACTTCGATGTAGGTGCGGTGGGCCAGCAGCGACTGGACGGAACGCTCGAACCCCGGTGCGGCGTCGACCGCGTGGGTGGGCCGGTCGGTGCCCGCCACGGCGACCCAGCGCACCCCGTCCCACGGCTCGAGACCCTGTTCCCCGAGCTCGGGGAAGATCCAGCGGTTTCCCGCGTCGCCCGCGGCGTCCAGGGTGGCCCGGCCGACCGCGCGGTGGTCCGGGGTGTTCCACGCGACGCCGCCCCAGGTGTCGCGGTGGTTGAGGGTGATGAGCAGTTCGGGCCGGTGGCGGCGGATCGCCGCGGCGATGTCGCGGCGCAGAGCCGTACCGTACTCGATGACACCGTCCTGGTGCCCGAGGAACTCCACGGCCGCCACACCTACGGCCGCGGCGCTCGCCCGCTGTTCCCGCTCCCGCAGCGGAGCGCATTCGTCGGGGGCGAGCGTGTCGATCCCGGCCTCGCCGCGGCTCACCAGGAGGTAGGTGATCTCGCGCCCCTCGTCGGTCCAGCCGGCCACGGCGGCGGCGCAGCCGTACTCCAGGTCGTCGGGGTGGGCGACCACCGCCAGCGCACGGTGCCAGTCCGCAGGCATGGGTTCCAGCTGCTGTGTCATGCCCGGCAGGCTATCCGGCGGATCGAGGCGGATGTGCGCATTCCGGAAGCGGGCGGGGCGAGGAGCTGCGTCGTACGGCCGGCCGGGCTCCTGGAACCGCACAGAGGTGTCACCGGCCCGGGGCGCCGGGCCGAGCAGGGCCCCGTCCGCCGCGGCGCCCGGCGTCCGGGCCGGACGCCGCACCGGACGCCCGGCTCGGACACGCTGGACCAGGATCCGCCTGCCGTGCACAGCCAGGCGGGCACCACGGTGAGACACGAAGACCTCCGATGCGGTGCGGTCCTGGGCAGCTCCACCGCATCGGAGGTCTTCGTTCTGGTCAGACCCGGCAACGGTCGACAGCGCTCGTGATCAACACGGCTAGCGGTCGCTCTCGTCCCGCACGAGGGCGAGCAGCCGGTCCAGCACGCGGGGGCCGCCCGCGCGCACGCCGTCGTGCTCGTACTCACTGGTCACCCAGGTCCGCAGGCCACGGATCGAGGACGCGGTACGCAGCGCGTGGCCGGTGTCCACGTACATGTCGTCGTGATAGACGGCGGCAGCCACCGGAACCTCGTTGGCCGCGAGCCGCCCGGCGTCGTAGAGGACGGGCCAGTCGGTGCGGGCGGCGAGCAGCTCCGCCGTCTCGCGCAGGGGACGCAGCGCGGGATCGACGTCGAAGTGCCAAGGATGGATGCTCTCACCCGTGAAGAGCACGGGGCGGTCGTCCGCCAGCGCGGCGGAGGCGTCGAACTGCGGAAACTCGGCACGCACGCGTTCGGCCGCCCAGCCGGTGGGCCGCATGCCCTGGCCGTAGATCGCCTCGTGCATCAGGGCGTACAGCGGGTGCCCGGCGAACGAGGTGGCGGTGCGCATGGCCTCCTGGAAGGCGTCGGACAGTTCGGCCCCGCGCGGCCCTTCGACGAACGCGTTCTCCAGAAGGTAGTGCAGCTGGTGACTGCCGTTGCCCGTGCCCAGCATGATGCCGAGCGACTGGAAGCCCTCAGGCGTCAACGTGTGCCCGGCACTGTCCGGGCGGTGCTCGGCGAGGTACGCGGCGATCGCGCGGGCACGCGCGACGTCCTGCGGATAGCGGGCGTAGTGCGCGGCGACCTTCCGCTCGACCCGCGGGTACCCGGCCCGGTAGATGTCGTCGGCATGCGCATCCAGTGAGGGCAGGCCGCCGGTGATCAGGACGGCCTCGAGCCCTTCCGGTGCGGCCGACAGGTAACGGACCGCACAGAAGCCGCCGAACGACTGCCCCAGGACGGTCCAGGGCGCGCCACCGGTGAGCCGGGAACGGATGAGCTCGCAGTCGCGGACGATGCTGTCGGCGCGGAAGTGGGCCAGGTAGTCGGCCTGCTCGTACGGGCCGCCGCGCGTCGGCAGGGTCTGCCGGTTGGCCGGGGTGGAAAGACCGGTGCCGCGCTGGTCCAGGAGCAGCACACGGAACTCACGCACCGCGCGCCCCAGCCATGCCTCCGTACCGACGAAGCGGCGGGCCCCGAAGCCGGGCCCGCCTTCGAGGTAGAGCAGCCACGGCAGCCTCTCGGCGGCCCTCTCGCTCGCCACGGCTTCACGGCCGAAGATCTCGATCGTCCCGCCGTCCGGATCGTCGTGGTCGAGGGGGACCGTGAACCGTCGGTCGGTGAGGACGATGCCGGGCTGGCGATAGCTGTTCAAGAGCACTCCTGTATCCGGTGTTTCCCGGACAGTCCAGCACATCACCGTGACCCGCTCGGTCGCGGCCCGTGTGCGCCCCTCCCCGGCGGTTCCTACCGTGCACTCATGATCTGCTCGGCCTGGTGGGCCCGCTCGGAGGACGTGCGGCCCCCGTCCGGGGAGACCGGCGCCCCGGGCGGTCCGCTCCGGCGCACGGACCACGGCGAAGCCCTATGAGGCGCCACGTCGGCCGGTGGGCCCGGACACGTGGGAGGTGGGTGCGAGGAGACGCGGTCCGACTCGCTCACGGATCCTCGGAAAGCCCTGCCGACTTCTCCATCTCCTACAATTAGCCCGCGTATGCAATTATTGACTACGCCGCTAACCATCGCACGCCAGCTTGATCCCGCACCACGAGAGGTACCACCATGCCAACGGTCCCCACCGTCACCCTCCACAACGGCGTCACGATTCCGCAGCTCGGCTTCGGTGTCTTCCAGGTACCCGACGACGAGACCACCGCCGCGGTCACCACCGCACTGGAGGCGGGCTACCGCTCCATCGACACCGCCGCCGTGTACGGCAACGAAGCAGGCGTGGGGCGGGCGCTGGCCGAGTCGGGCCTCGCCCGCGAGGAGCTGTTCGTCACGACGAAGCTCTGGAACGCGGACCAGGGCTACGCCTCCACGCTCGCCGCCTTCGACGCGAGCCTGACCGAGCTCGGCCTCGACCACGTGGACCTCTACCTCATCCACTGGCCCGCCCCGGCGCGTGACCTCTACGTCGACACCTGGCGCGCACTGGAGAAGCTGCTGGCCGACGGCCGGATCCGGGCCGCCGGTGTCTCCAACTTCCAGCCCGGGCACCTGCGCCGCCTGCGGGAGGAGAGTTCCCTCGTCCCGGCGGTCAACCAGATCGAGCTCCACCCCGGACTCCAGCAGAGCGAGCTGCGCGCCGTGCACGCGCGGCACGGTATCGCCACCGAGGCCTGGAGCCCGCTGGCGCAGGGCGCGCTGCTGGACGACGAATCACTGCTCTCCCTCGCCGGACACCATGGGAAGACTCCGGCGCAGGTGGTTCTGCGCTGGCACCTCCAGCTCGGCAATGTCGTGATCCCGAAATCGGTCACGCCCGCACGCATCCGGCAGAATATCGACGTCTTCGACTTCGAGCTCTCGGCTTCCGACATGGACGTGATCGCGGGTCTGGACCGCGGCATGCGCACGGGACCCGACCCCGACACCCTCGGCTGAACCGCCCCGCCGGCCCGTTCGCGGGCCTTCACGCATCGGACCCGGACAGACGCGAAGAGCGCCTGTCCGGGTCCGATGCGTGAAGGCGGTTCGCCGCCCGGCGGCCGCGCCGGTAGCTGCTGCCGTCCAGGGGCCGCTCCAGCAGGCCGGCGACCACGGGAGGGCTGCGCAGGGCCGAGCAGTCCTCGTGCACGGTGAGCAGCGCGTCGTTGACCTCGCGCTCCGTGTGGATACGGTCGCGCTCGAAAAGCGTGTGCGCGAGGTGCAGCAGCAACTGCTCGCGGCGGGCGGGTTTCCGGGGGACCGCCGTCAGGCGTCCACCCGAGAGGAGTGCGGCCACCCCGCACGGATCTCGGGCCTCCGTATCGGACATGGCGGCAGCCTCGCAGCAGCCGGCCTGACGGGCAACGCGTTTTCCGCGATCCGAGAACTTGTTGACGTTCGGGCTGACCGCCGTACGGTATGACCATTCATTCACCCAGCGACATGAGGCGGCCCCGCATGACCCTGTTCGATCTTCCTCTCGATGAACTGCGCGCCTACCGCAGCCGATCGGTGGAGCCCGCGGACTTCGACGCGTTCTGGTCGGCCACGCTCGAGGAGGCCGGAACCCGCGAACTGGACGCCCGCTTCGAACTGCGTGACGACCTCGGCCTCGTCACGGTCGACGTGTACGACGTGACGTTCACCGGCTTCGGTGGCCATCCCGTCAAGGGCTGGTTCGTGATACCGGCCGGAACCACCGAACCCCTGCCGGTGGTCGTGGAGTTCATCGGCTACGGCGGGGGGCGGAGCCTGCCCCACGCGCATCTGCTCTGGGCGTCGGCCGGCATGGCCCACTTCGTGATGGACACCCGGGGCCAGGGCAGCGTCTGGGCGCCGGGCGACACCGCCGACCCTGTGGGTTCAGGCCCCTCGGTGCCCGGATTCATGACCCGGGGCATCGAGGACCCTGCCACGTACTACTACCGCAGGGTGATCACGGACGCGGTACGCGCGGTGGAGGCGGCCCGCTCGCACCCGCTGGCCGACGCTGCCCGTACCGCCGCGATCGGCGCGAGCCAGGGCGGCGGCCTCGCCCTCGCGGTCGCCGGGCTGGTCCCCGACCTGGCGGCCGTCGCACCGGACGTGCCGTTCCTCTGCGACTTCCCCCGGGCGACCCGGGTGACCGACCGCAATCCGTACCGCGAGATCAGCGACTACCTCAAGACGCACCGCGGCAGAGCCGAACAGGCCGGCAGGACACTCGCCTACTTCGACGGGGTCCACTTCGCCGCCCGGGGGCGGGTGCCGGCCCTGTTCTCCGTGGCCATGGAGGACCTCACCTGCCCGCCCTCCACGGTGTTCGCCGCGTTCAACGCGTACGCGCACACCGACAAGCAGATCGAGGTGTACGACTTCAACGACCACGAGGGCGGCGGCCCGTTCCAGCATGCGGTTCAGCTCACGTGGCTCCCACGGCTGCTGAAGGCCTGACACCCACGCCTCGGACCTCTTGACCCGCCTCGTGCGCGGAGCCTAGGTTTCCTGGGGAGAAAGCGCTTGCTGTCCGGCAGGCGCCCGCATCTCCGCCTGAAGGGGTGTTCGTCACGACCAGCCATCCTTCGCCTCACGAACCGGTGCGGGTCGCGATCGTCGGCACGGGTGCGATCGCGCACGGCAGCCATCTGCCCGCGCTGACCGCACTCGCCGCCGGGCAGCAGCTGGAGATCGTCGCCGCGGTCGACGTCGACGCGGCGGCGGTCGAGGCGTTCTGCGCCGGTGCGGGGATCGCCCATCCGTACACCGACCTCGACCGGATGCTCGCCGAACAGCGCCCTCACCTGGTGACCCTCGCCACCCCGCCCCGGTTCCACCGCGATCAGACCGTGGCCGCGCTGCGCGCCGGGGCATGGGTGTGGTGCGAGAAGCCCCCCTGCCCGTCACTGGAGGACTTCGACGCCATCGAGGCGGAGGAAGGGCCTCGGCAGAACGGCCCGTACGCGGCGATCGTGTTCCAGCACCGCTTCGGATCGGGCTCCCGGCACGTCAGGAGGCTGCTCGCCGACCGATCCATGGGCCGGCCACTGGTGGCTCACTGTCAGACCACCTGGTACCGGGACGAGGCGTACTATTCCGCCCCCTGGCGCGGCAGTTGGAGCAGTGAGGGCGGTGGGCCCGCGATGGGCCACGGCATCCACCAGATGGACCTGCTGCTCGATCTGCTGGGGCCGTGGGCGGAGATCCGCGCGATGGCAGGGCGCCTGGTGCACGACGTGGAGACGGAGGACATCTCCACCGCGCTCATCCGCTTCGAGAACGGCGCGATGGCCACCGTCGTGAACAGCGTGCTCAGTCCGGACGAGGTCAGCCGGATCCGGATCGACTGCGAACGCGCGACGGTCGAGCTCACCCACCTGTACGGGCATCGCAATGCGGACTGGCGGATCACACCGGCGCCCGGAGTCACCTCCGAAGAGGCAGCCGCCTGGCGGGACTTCGGACCGGACGTGCCGAGTTCGCACGAGGCGCAGCTCAAGGGCCTGCTGGAGGACCTGCGCGCCGGACGCAGGCCGCGGAGCAGTGGCGTGGACGGCCGCAAGAGTCTCGAGCTGGTGACCGCTCTGTACAAGGCGGCCTTCACCGGGGGCACCGTACGCGCGGGTGAGATCGGACCCGGTGATCCGTACTACGGCGCGCTGCACGGCAACGCTTCCGGCTGGGCGCCCGAGCGGCCCGCAGAGGTCCCGGCGTGACCGTGCCGGTGGAACTCGTCCACCGGCACGGGACCATCTCTCCGTGACCGCGAGGTGAAGCGGGGCGGAACCCCTGCACTACGCGTGGCGGGACCCCAGGAGGCGGCTCCGGGCCGCCGTCACCGGGTACCGGCCGCCGACAGGGCCCGGGCCCGCGACCGGATCGCCGCGGCCGGCGGCCACCACCGGTAGCGGCACAGCCCCTCGGGACCATCGCTCCGGGAGCCCGCGCCACCCGTCGGGCCCGGGCCGGCCACGGCCGGAACGGCACCGAGCGGAGCAGGCCTCACCCCGCGCTCCCGGGTCCGCCCGCTCCTGGCCGGCCTCAGCCCTTTCCGGCCGGGGAGAGGACGAAGACCGGGATCTCCCGGTCCGTCTTGGTCTGGTAATCCGCGTAGTCGGGGAACGCCTCGACCGCGCGGTCCCACCAGAGGGCTTTCTCCTCCCCCGTGACCTCGCGGGCGACCATGTCCTGGCGGACGGTCCCGTCCCGCAGCTCCACATGGGGGTCGGCCTGCACGTTGTAGTACCAGACGGGGTGCTTGGGGGCACCGCCGAGGGAGGCGACCACGGCGTACTCACCGTCGTGCTCGACCCGCATGAGCGGAGTCTTGCGGAGCTTGCCGCTCTTGGCTCCGCGCGTCGTCAGAAGGATGACGGGCATGCCGCGCAGGGTGGTTCCCTGTGTCCCACCGGAGCTCTCGATGAGCTCGACCTGCTCACGGACCCACGTCGTCGGGCTCGGCTCGTAATCGCCCTCGATCGGCATGACACCTGTCCTCTCGTCGGAGTGCTGCTGCCGTGTGCCCATCATGGCTCCGGCGTGACCCGGGAGCATGCAGAGGCACCGGCGTACAGCCTGCCCATGGCAGCTCGTCTCATTCCATGGACCTCCGTGAGACGACTGGGCGGGGCTCCTCTCACAGAAACCGGACCCCTTAAGGTGCAAATGTTCATTTATTTCCGAAATATCCACTCGCCCCGTGCCAGGGCTCCCCGGGCACAGGCCGTACCGTGGGGGAAGCGGAGTAAGCCAAGCCTTACCCCGCTGCACTCTGCCCGTGCTCGTCCGCCCTAAGGAACAACACTCCATGACACGCCCCGTCCGCGTCGCCATCGTCGGAGCCGGTCCCGCCGGAATCTACGCAGCGGACGCGCTTCTCAAATCCGAGGCCGCCCAGGAGCCGGGCGTATCGATCGACCTGTTCGAGCGCATGCCCGCCCCCTTCGGCCTGATCCGGTACGGAGTAGCTCCGGACCACCCGCGGATCAAGGGCATCGTCAAGGCGCTGCACCAGGTCCTGGACAAGCCGCAGCTGCGGCTGTTCGGCAACGTCGACTACCCCAACGACATCGGCCTGGACGACCTGCGGTCCTTCTACGACGCCGTGATCTTCTCCACCGGCGCCGACGCCGACCGCGCCCTCGACATACCCGGGATCGAGCTGGAGGGTTCGTACGGCGCCGCCGAGTTCGTCGCCTGGTACGACGGGCACCCGGAGGTCCCGCGCACCTGGCCGCTGGAGGCCGAGAAGGTCGCCGTGCTCGGAGTCGGCAACGTGGCCCTGGACGTCGCGCGCATCCTCGCCAAGACGGCGGACGAGCTGCTCCCGACCGAGATCCCCGCGAACGTCTACGACGGACTCAAGGCGAACAAGGCGCTGGAGGTGCACGTCTTCGGCCGGCGGGGGCCGGCGCAGGCGAAGTTCAGCCCGATGGAGCTTCGCGAGCTGGACCACTCGCCGAACATCGAGGTCATCGTGAACCCCGAGGACATCGATTACGACGAGGGCTCGATCGCCACCCGCCGGGAGAACAAGCAGGCCAACATGGTCGCCTCCACGCTGGAGAACTGGGCGATCCGGGACGTGGGCGACCGTCCCCACAAGCTGTTCCTGCACTTCTTCGAGTCCCCGGTGGAGGTCCTCGGGGAGGACGGCCGCGTCGTCGCTCTGCGCACCGAACGCACGGAGCTGGACGGCACGGGCAACGTCAAGGGCACGGGCCGCCACACGGACTGGGACGTGCAGAGCGTCTACCGCGCGGTCGGCTACTACTCGGAGGAGCTCCCGAAGCTGCCCTTCGACGTCGTCTCCGGCACCGTCCCGCACGCGGCCGGGCGTGTTCTGACCGGTGACGAGCCGATGCCTTCGGTGTACGTCACGGGCTGGATCAAGCGGGGTCCGATCGGCCTGATCGGGCACACCAAGGGCGACGCCAACGAGACCGTGGCCTGCCTGCTGGAGGACCACGCCGCCGGACGGCTGGCCGCCCCCGCGCAGCCCGGGACCGACGCGGTCGTCGACTTCCTGGAGCAGCGCGGCGTCCGGTACACCACCAAGGAAGGCTGGCACCGCCTGGACGCCCACGAGCAGGCGCTCGGCGCCGAACAGGGCCGTGAGCGCATCAAGGTGGTCGAGCGCGCGGCCATGCTGGAGGCGTCCGGCGCCTGACGGCCGGCAGGACACCCGCGCCCCTGGGGCCCTTCACCGAAGGAAGCTCCGGGGGCGCTCCGTGGTTGCCGGGAGCGGGGCCGGCGGTCCAGCCTCAGCGCTGCTCCAGGACTCGCGCCTCCCCTGCTCCCGCCGGTTCCTCGGCAGGCAACGGAAACCAGGAGGCGCCTGTGCCCTCCGTGAGCGGAACGCGGATCCTCCGAAGCCGTAGACTCGCCGAATGGCCAAGTACTTCGATGTGCACCCCGAGAACCCCCAGCGCCGCACCATCACCAGCGTGGCCGAGAGCATCCGGTCCGGCGCCCTCGTCGCATATCCGACCGATTCCTGTTACGCCCTGGGATGCCAGCTGGGCAGCCGCGACGGGATCGACCGCATCCGGTCGATCCGGAACCTCGACGACCGCCACCACTTCACTCTGGTGTGCCAGAACTTCGCGCAGCTCGGCCAGTTCGTCCAGGTCGACAACGACGTCTTCCGCACCGTCAAGGCGGCTACACCCGGGAGTTACACCTTCATCCTTCCCGCGACCAGAGAAGTCCCGCGGCAGCTGCTGCACCCCAAGAAGAAGACCGTCGGCGTCCGCATCCCGGATCACACCGTCACTCAGGCGCTCCTGGCCGAACTCGGGGAGCCGTTGCTGTCCAGCACGCTGCTCCTGCCGGACGAGGAGGAGCCCCTGACGCAGGGCTGGGAGATCAAGGAACGCCTCGACCACGTCGTGGACGTCGTACTCGACTCGGGTGACTGCGGCACCGAGCCCACCACGGTCATCGACTTCTCCGGTGGCGATCTGGAGGTCGTACGCCGGGGGGCCGGCGACCTGTCCCGTTTCGAGTAGCCACCGCCCGTACGGTCACTCCGCGTTTCCGGCGCCCCCGCTGAGATGCGCGCACCCCCGGGTTCCTGCTTCGGTGGAGGGGTCGGCTCCGCCCAGCGCCAGGAGTGATCATGAGCGAGTCAGAAGACGTCCGGTCCCGTCTCCAGCGGATGCGCCTCCGGGCCGAGGATCTCGAGAAGGCCGCCGAGCAGGCCACCGACCCCGCGGAACGCCGGCGCCTCCTGGACGAGGCGCACCGGCTCGAATCCAGGAGCGTGCAGGTCAGTGGTATGGCGAGCGGTGACATCTACCCCATGGAGTAGGCCGGCCGGCTCCGGAGCTGTGTGCCGAGGCCCTACTTGCCCTCGCCGGGCCGGCATGCTAATACCTGAATTGAGGTGACATGCGGTGGATACGCGGAGGGCGGGGCACGGGCTCCCCTCCCCCGCTCCGCTCTCCGCCCGCGCTCCGCGAAGGGGAACCGGTGACGCACATGAAATGGCAGGAGTTCCTGGAGGCCGTCCAGGAGCGTGGCGCCTACCCGTCGGCGCTGGAAGCGGAGCGCGCGTCACGCGTGGTACTGGCACTGCTGGGGGCGCATCTGGTCGGCGAGGAGCGGAACGAACTGGCCGCACGGCTGCCGGAGACCTTCGCGCTCATCCTTCTGAACCCTCTGCAGGCCGCAGAACCTCTCAGCTCCGAACGCTTCGTGCGCGCGGTCTCCGCCTGGATCGAAGGGGCGAACGAGCAGACGGCCGCGTGGGACACCAGTGCGGTGCTCAGCGTGGTCTCCGACGCCGCGGGCGAGGAGTTGCTCCAGCGCCTTCTCCTGCAGCTGCCTCCGGGGTACGACTTCCTGTTCGGCCACCCCGAGAGCGGCTGACACTCAGCCGATCCCCGCGATCCGTGCGAGCCGCCGCATGGAGTCCACCAGCGCGTCCCGGTCGTACGTGCTCGTGGTGACCAGCACCTCGTCGGCACCGGTCTCCTTGATCAGTATGTCGACTCCGGCCTCCACCTCGTCCTCGGTTCCGGCCAGGTGCCCGCTCAGTCCGCTCTCGAACAGCCTTCGTTCCCTGTCTGTCATGACCAGCGCCTCGATCCGCTCGGCAGGTACCAGCGGCGGAAAGGACCCGTGGGTGCGCGCGTACGCCATGGACCAGGCTTCGGGGACCAGCAGGCGCCGCGCTTCCTCCGCGGTGCCGGCGATCGCGACGGTGCCCGCCACGATCACGTAGGGCTCCCGGCCCCATGCGGAGGGACGAAATGTGCTGCGGTAGACCTCGACCGCCCGTATCAGTTTCTCGCGGCCCCGGAGATCTCCCACGACGAGCGGCAGACCGGCCGCCGCCGCGATACCGGCACCCTCGCCGGTCGCCAGGACGTACGGAGGGATGCGCAGCCCCTCGGCGGGGCGGGCGTGGACCTGGGGGTGGGCGTGCTGGGTGCCGTCCAGCCATCCGAGGAGTTCGGCGAGCTGCCCGGCGAAGGCGTCGGCGTCCTCCTTGCCCCGGCCCAGGGCTCTGCGGATGCCGTCGGTGAAGCCGACCGAGCGCCCCAGGCCCATGTCGATCCTGCTGGGGAAGAGCGAGGCGAGCACACCGAACTGCTCGGCCACGACGAAGGGCTGATGGTTCGGGAGCATCACCCCGCCGGTCCCCACCCTGATGGTGGAGGTCGCGGCTGCGACGGCGGCAGCCAGCACGGTCGGCGCCGAACCGGCCACACCGGGCACGCTGTGGTGCTCGGAGACCCAGAAACGGTGGTAGCCGAGGGCCTCGGCCGTGCCGGCCAGCGCGACGGTCTCACGCAGCGCCTGCGGGCCGTCGTGCCCCTCGCGGACGCGGGAGCGGTCGAGGAAGGAGAAGCGGGTCGATGCGATGGAAGAGCTCACGCATGGTTCAACGCGAGGACCGCGCCGGGATTCCCCGCGCGCCGCGCGCTCAGCGCCCGGGGGTGGCCACGGCGATCTCGGCGGGCGTGTCACGAAGGCCCAGGCGCAGGTGTTCGACGTGGTAGAGGGCCTGATCCAGGAGCTCGGCGACGTGATGGTCGTACAGGGCGTAGACGATGGAGCGCCCCTGCCGCTCACCTGCGACCAGACCGAGGTTACGCAGCAGACGCAGCTGGTGGGAGCAGGCGGAAGGCTCCATCTCCACCGCTTCGGCGAGATCACCGACCGCACATGGGCCCTCCTGGAGGCGTGCCAGGATTCGCAGCCGGGAGGGTGTGGCCAGCGCCTGGAGGGTCGCGGCGACACCTGCCGCCCCCACGGCGTCCAGGCGCTCGCGGGTGCTGACGGTGGTCTGCTCGTCGCGTCCGTGACCCATGGCGTCCATTCTACGGATGACACATGAAGACCTGTTCATATATTCCTGTACGGTAAGCACGTCGCCGTTCCATCACCCGTGAGGGGTTGTTCCGCCATGCCCTCTGATGTACTCCCGCGCCCCTCGCGCACCGTGTCCGCCGGTGGCATCCCCCGGCGCCGCACACGCGTTCTCGCGCTGTCCGAGGCCCGCTGGGCGGGCGCGGCCCTGGTGCTGTTCCTGCTCGCGCTCCCGCTGGAGCTCGCCGGTGCACCGGTCTGGACATGGGGTCCCCTGTACGCCCTCGTCTACGCCGCGGGAGGCTGGGAACCGGCCCTGTCGGGGGTGCGGGAGCTTCGGGGGAAGGTCCTGGACGTGGACCTGCTGATGATCGTGGCGGCGCTCGGTGCGGCCTCGATCAGGCAGGTGATGGACGGTGCCCTGCTGATCGTCATCTTCGCGACCTCCGGCGCGCTGGAGGCGCTGGCCACCGCGCGCACCCGGGACGCGGTCCGCGGCCTCCTCGACCTGGCCCCGGCCACCGCTTCCCGTATCACCGCCGACGGTGGCGAGGAGAACGTCGCCACCGAGGGCCTGGTGGTCGGTGACGTCATCCGGATCCGGCCCGGTGAGCGTGTCGGCGCCGACGGGCGGGTCCTCGACGGTGCGAGCGAGATCGATCAGGCCACCATCACCGGCGAACCGCTGCCCGCGGCAAAGGGACCCGGGGACGAGGTCTTCGCCGGGACGCTGAACGGTACGGGCACACTGAGGGTGGTCGTCGAGCGGGACGCCTCCGAGTCGGTCATCGCCCGGATCGTCGCGATGACCGAGGAGGCCTCGCGGACCAAGGCCCCCACCCAGCTGTTCGTCGAGAAGGTCGAACAGCGCTACTCACTCGGCATGGTGGCCGCCACCCTGGCCGTCTTCCTCGTCCCCCTCGCTCTCGGCGGCGACGTGACGGGGAGCTTGTTGCGCGCCATGACGTTCATGATCGTGGCCTCTCCGTGCGCAGTGGTTCTGGCGACCATGCCGCCCCTGCTCTCCGCCATGGCCAACGCGGGGCGCCACGGCGTCCTCGTCAAGTCCGCCGTCGTCATGGAGCGCCTCGGACAGGCGGACGCTGTGGCACTGGACAAGACCGGCACCCTCACTGAGGGCGCCCCGCGGGTCACCGGTGTCCATCCCCTGGCCGGAGCAGGACTGACCGACGACACGCTGCTGGCCCTGGCCGCCGCCGCCGAGCACCCCAGCGAGCACCCACTGGCCCGCGCCGTCGTGACCGCCGCACAGGAACGAGAGCTGCTCCTGCCCCCGGCCACGGATTTCGCCTCGGCGCCGGGCACGGGGGTCACCGCCGCCGTCGACGGCCACCGGATCGCGGTCGGCGCCCCCGCCCGGCTCCTGCGTGGTATCGCCACCTCCGAGGGGGCCCGGGCGGCCCGCGCGGCGGCCGCCGGTCCGGAGGAGACGGGGCGCACCGCGGTGCTCGTCATGCGCGACGGCCTGCCGGTCGGAGTCATCAGGATCGCCGACCGCATGCGCCACGACGCCGCGGCGACCGTCGCCTCGCTGACCCGCCTGACCGGCCGCGCCCCCATGCTGCTGACCGGCGACAACCCGCGTGCCGCCGCCCACCTCGCCGCCGAGGCGGGCATCACCGACGTCCGGGCGGGGCTCCTCCCCCAGGACAAGGTGGCCGCCGTTCGCGAACAGGAGAGGGCCGGACGCAAGGTCCTGGTCGTGGGTGACGGCGTCAACGACGCACCCGCGCTGGCCGCCGCTCACATCGGGATCGCGATGGGGCGGGCAGGGTCCGATCTCGCGCTGGAGACCGCGGACGCCGTCATCATCCGCGACGAACTGGCCGCCGTGCCCACGGTGGTGGCCCTGTCCCGGGCGGCCCGCCGACTGGTCGTGCAGAACCTGGTCATCGCCGGCGTGTTCATCTCCGGTCTGGTGATCTGGGATCTCGCCGGTCATCTGCCGCTGCCGCTGGGCGTCCTCGGGCACGAGGGCTCGACGGTCGTCGTGGGCCTCAACGGCCTCCGGCTGCTGCGCGAATCGGCCTGGCGCCGCGCGGCCGGGCAGGGTGGGGGCACACCGCGGCCCGCCACCCGGGCCTCTGTGGTCACCGGCTGACCGCCTGCCGTCAAAGGCAGCAACAGCCGGTTCCGCCGCAGCCCGTGACCCGCAGCCCGCACACCCTCTGTCGACCGTCACGTTCTGCTTGCCGCTGAAAGCCCTTCATACAGGTCGTCGTGTCCCTGTCCGTCCAGGGGACCGCCGGACACGTCGTGGTGGCCGCCGTGCCGAAGCTCAGGACGGCCATGCACCTGGACACCGTCTTCACCTTCGCCGGCCGCGACGTCGCCCCCATCCGAGGATCATGGAGGCGGCCTACTCCTTCTCCCTCCGCACCGGGTGACGTGTCACCCGGTGCGGAGGCCGCCGACGAGGGGCCGCGTACGTTCACCGACGTCGTGGCCCGGAGCCTGGGACCGCCCGTCCCGCGGGTGGTCGAGACGGGCGGCGACGTGTACGACTCCGGACACCGGCAATGGGGAAGCGGCGACAACGCCGTCGCCCTGGTACCCGGTGTCGTCTTCACCTACGACCGCGGCGCCCGGGCCAACGAGCCGCTGCGCGGGGCGGGAGCCGAGGTGATCACGATCGTCGGTGTGGAGCTGGGTCGCGGCCGGGCGGCGGGCGCTGCACGGCCGGTCCGCTCATCCGCGCGCCGGTGGACTTCCGAGCCGGTGAGGCCGTGGCCGGACTGTGCGTACGGACCGGGCCGCGGACACGCCCCCTTCACGCCGCCGCCCAGCTCCTGCCCTCCGCCGTCCCGTGCTCCTCCCCTGCGCTCAGCAGGTCCGGAACACGTGCCCCTTCTCACCCGCGGGGAGCACATCGAGGTCCCGCAACACGAGGGAGACCCTGTCACCCCAGGTGGAGCAGCTCTCGTCGAAGCCCACCTCACCCTCGCCCTCGTACTCGATCGCGAAGACGCGGCCGTCGTACGCGTCGGCGTACGCATCGCATTCGTCGAACTGCGCGCATTCCTCCGTCACCGCGAAGTCGAAGCCGATCGCGGCGTGCCGGCCGAGCAGATCGGTGGTGTTCTTCTGCCCGATGGCGAGGCCGTCACTGTGCGCCCGCGCGGCCAATGTCTTGGCGAAGTCAGCGTTGTGCTCTTTCGTCAGCTTGCCCTGCGAGCGCTCGAAGGAGTCGAGGTTGTCCGGCTCCACCGCCTGGAAGCCGTCCTCGGCGCAGCCGTCGATCCAAGGCCCGACGATCTCCGCAAGCCGGGTGCGGCCGGCCGCCGTGGAGGTGTCCAGAAGTACCTCGTCCCAGCCCTCGTCGATGATCAGTTCCCCGTCGCCGTCACGCAGCAGCAGGCCGGGGTGGGTGTCCTGCCACCACTCCAGTGTGCCGGGCTGCGTCTGGAAGGCGTTGACGTAGCAGACGTTGTACAGGCCGGGAGCCGGTTCGTCCTCGCGGTCCCGGGAGACAGCCCGTACCCCCTCGGGCGGCGCGTAGCTACCGCCGATCTGGTAGTCGAACTCCGCACCCGGCGTCGGCAGGAGCACTTCGGCGGTGTTCTCCCGCTGCCCGGCCCCGGTGTCCCCGGACGTGCCGCCCTCACCGGAACAGCCTGCGAGTACGCCTGCCACCAGGACGCAGGCAAGGCTCCTCGCCGCTGCGGCCCTCACGCGCCTGCGGCCGAAGAACAGGGGAAGGGCACGGGTGGCCACACGCACTCCAGGTGTCTGGGATCCGGAAGAAGACCTACGTATCCTCCGTCACCCCTTTTGGGGCCGGTCCGCCGGGGCACGGTGCACCTGGTTCCGCCGGACGCGAGGTGTACGGAGAGCGAACCGCCACCGTCGGCGCGGAACGAGTGGTACCAGCCGTCGTCGGTGCCCGTCCGGTTCGTGGTGACGACCGTGGGGGCGTGAGCGGTGCCGGGCAGCATCGGCCCGGATGTTGCCCGGCGCCACGGCACCCGCCCGGCCCATGAAGTCTTTGCGGCTCACCGGGCGGACGGACGGTTGTCCTTGTTCGTGCTTCCTCCTTGTGACGGCTTGCGGGGAGCCGGGGGTGCGTGGAGGGCACGAGGGCCCTGTGGGACGGATGGTGTGGTCCGACCGCGCACAGGGCGCCGTGCCGCGCAGTGGAGTGACCGGACACCGCGCGGCCGGCCCAGGAGACCGGACGCGCGTAGTCCGGGGTTGCCGGGGAGTGTGAACCGGTGATGCCGGCAGTGCTGAGCGGTACCCGTCAGGCAGTCGATAGTTTCCGCACTCGTCGTGAGACACCTGGCTCCGGCAAGGAAGTCATGGAGAGCAATAGCCGCGGTTCAAACTGATCGGCCTGCCCCGGAAGGGGCATCACCCTCGGAAACTCCTGCTTCCGAACCGGAACCGGTGATCAGGACGGCCGCAGAACGCCGTCCGCCACGCGTTCCTGCTCCGATTCGGCGACCCTGGCAAGGAGTTCTTCCCGGCCGATGGCATCGGTGCGCGTCGAAGGCACCGTGCATGCGTAAGCACCTGCCACCGTGCCGAACAGGGCGCAGCGACGGGTGTTCTCGCCGTTCAGCAGGCCGAGGAGGAAACCGGAGGCGAAGGCGTCGCCGGCGCCGTTGGAGTCCACCACCGCAGCGGGCGGGGCGGCCGCTGGGACGTGCGTCAACTCGCCCTCGTGCAGCAGGTACGCGCCGTCGGCGCCCGCGGTCGCGACGACGGTGCGCGCCCTTCCCCGTCCGGTGATGTCGCGCATGGTCCGCTCGATGTCGGTCAGGGCGGTGGTGGACAGGAACACCACGTCCGCCTGGAGAGCGAACGCCTCGTGGTAGGTGTCGACGCCGTCCCAGTCGTGCAGGTCGGTGGAGATGGTCACCCCCGCCTCACGCAGCACCGGCAGCGTGGAGGCACACGGCTGTGTGATGACGACGTGGGCATGGCGGGAGACGGCGACGAGTTCGCGGACCGCCGACTCGTCGAAGCGGTCCGAGTCGTGCGCGCGTGAGGCGTCGTACAGGGACAGCCGGCGCCCGTCCGGGCCGACGAGGTTCACCGCGCGCTTCGTGCCGCCCGGCAGGAGAACCCCGGTGAACGGGACGCCCCGGTCACGGTGGAGGGTGCGGACCAGATCTCCCTCGTGGTCGTCACCGATCATGTCGAGGTGGTGGGTGCGCAGACCGAGGGCGTGCAGTCCGAGCGCGACGAAGTCCCCGCTCTGTCCCGCGCGGGTCTCGATGCCCGGCCGGATCATGTAACTGTCCGCGAAGGGGAGCGGCAGTTCGGGGACATGGACGACGGTGTCCACGCCCGCACCGCCCAGTACGAGAACGTCGGTCTGAGTGCGCATGAGGGTGTCGGAGCCTCTCGCTCGAGGGAGGCAGGCCGTGGTGTCCGGCCGGGTCGCCCCGGTCCGCCTGCGGCGCCCGGGGCGGAGGACGCTCCGTCCCGGGTGCCGGCCTGCGGTGTGTTCCGGGCCGCCGGCACCGCCGTCAGGGATTTCTGCAAATTCTTACAGGACCTTGCGCAAGGCCGGAATACTTCCGGCCGAAGTGGTGCCACCCGCCTCTCAGGAGGACGAGGGCGGCGGCAGCAGTCCCGCGGCTCTCCGCAGTGCCACGGCGTACCTGGTGAGTTCGGGCTCCCCGCCCCGGTCCGCCGGCATGGACGCCATCAGGGCGAGACGGTCGCGCCAGCTGTTGCCGGCGAGGAGCACGGCGACGGCGTTCATCCCCTCCACCGACTCGCCGCGGCTCTCGGCGCGGCCGAGGGCGCGGACACCGGCCAGTTCGGAGAGCAGGGCGGTACGGGAGACCAGCGTACGGCTGGTGACCCCGGGCAGCCGCTCCTCCGGGTAGAGAGCGCGGACCTGTTCGGTGGTCAGCTGGGCGAGCAGCACCTTGCCCGCCGGTGTGGCGTGCGCGGGGTGGGCGCGGCCGCACTCGAGAACGGCACGCACGGGATGCGGCGACTCCCTCCCGTCGGTGATGATCACCTGGTCGCCGATCAGGGCGGCAGTACTGATCGTCTCCCCTGTGGCGGTGGCCGCCTCGTCCAGCACCACCCGCAGACGGGTTTTCATCTCGGGTCCGTAACCTGCGGGGCGGCCCAGCGTGACCAGTTCGGGCCCTGCCGAGTAGCCACGGCCCGAGGTGTCCCGGGTGGCGAAGCCGCGCGACTCGAGGGTACTGAGCACACGGTGCGCGGTGGAACGGGCCACTCCCAGTTCCCTGGCGGCGCCGGTGACCGACAGGGTGTCATGGGTGAGGAAGAGCCGCATCAGGCGCAGCCCGGTGTCCAACGACTCGATGATGTAACTCTTCGGATCGGCCACGGGGTCCTCTCGGTCGTGTCACGGGGCCGCGTTCCCGGTACGGCGCCCGGCACCATGATTCCGGTCCGGTAGGGCGGTGGAGCAACTGCCGTCGACGGCCCGTCCGGCGCCGGTGGCGGACTTCGATCCCCGGTCGGCGCGTGAGCGCGCCGCATGAGAAATGGCGGGGGCGGGAAGAACCGGTGCACCAGGGCCCCTCGGCAGGCCCCGAGACGGAGGTCGTGATGCTGTCCCACAGACTTGATCGTGGTGTTCTGGTCCTCACTGTGCAGGAGGATCCGGGGATCGGCGGACGAGCCGAACTGGTGGCCGGGATAACGGCGTTCGTGCGCGTCTACCGGCCGGCTCCGGTGCTCGTGATCATCGATGACCGGGCAGCCACGCCGGCCACGGTCAGCGCGGTCCTGCGCGCCCACCGTCAATGCGAGGAACTGGGCGTACCGATGTCGGCCGCCACCCGCGACGCCGCCGTCCGGCGCCTCCTGGAAGCCAATGCCGTCTCCGGGAGGTCCCGGCTCGTCGTCCATCCCCACCTCGACAGCGCCGTCAGCGCCGCGGACGAGGCGGCGGCCTGAACCGGCGGGGCGGCAAAGCCGTTTCGCCCGTCGGTGCCGTGTGCCAGGCTTCACGCTCCGGGCCCGGTGACTGGGCCGCTCTCCGGCAGGTGTCGGCCGCGGTGTCCTCACCGGAGGCGGACACCCGCCCAGCCGGGCATCCACCGGTCGCGTCACACCGGCAGGTGCCGGGCCCGGGGAGCGGTGACGCCGGGAGACCGAAGTGTTCGGCGATGATCCGCGGCGTGTGCGCCCCCCTCGGTGTCGGAACCGGGATCGGCGTCGTACGCCGGGGCGTTCCGGCCGGTGACCCCGGCGTCGAGCAGTTCGATCGCCAACAGGCCTCAGTTTCACCATGATCCACGACCTCCTCCCCTGGTGGAAGACGACTGTGCGCATCCGCCGCACCGGAACGGACGGCCGGCACGGTGGGGGCCATGCAGCTCTGCCCGTTGTTCGCGCGCACAGGGTGGTACGGAGGTGAGGAACGCTGTTTCCACCGGATCAGGCCTCCTCCTCGGTCCGTGTAGCGGAACCCGCGGCTGGGTCACACCGGCTTCCAGACCGCCCCCCGTGCGAAGCAGGACACGCACCATGGGGCACCCGTGCCCAGCCGGGTGATTCGCCGCCGGCAAGGGCGGGATGACCCGTTTCGGCGAAGAGGGCGCACAGCGTGGACGGACTCATGCCCTTGCAGAAGGTGGCATACGTGCTCGGGGCGGACCGGATCACTTCGCCACCACTCCCATGGACAGCGGGAACGAGGTTCACCTCGTGACCGGGAAGAGCGTGAGCCGCCCCGCTGAGCACGCCGAGGACCTCACGCGGGGTCACGTCCACCGGGCCCGGTGGACGTGACCCCGCCCGCCGGCCGCTCCACCGACCGCGAGCACGTCCGGGGCGCCGGACCGTCCGCACGACGAGTCCGCCCCTGCGGCACGGCGGACAGCCCGCGCTGCACCTCGGCGGGACCCAGCGGACCGGCATCGGCGGCCGGCGGCGCAGCCGGGCGACGGCTCCGAACATTCTTCACCGTTACGGGAGGGGGTGGTTCAACGCGACATAAGGGCAGGCTAACCTAAGGCACATGAGAGCTGGTGAGAGCACTTCCCGTGCCGAGGACTCCCCTGTGCCACGCGCACACGGCAACGGTTTGTCCGCCCACGGGGTGACTGTGGCGTACGGCCGGGTCGACGTCGTACACGAGGCGGCCATCGTTCTGCGGCCCGCCGAGGTGACTGCCCTCGTCGGCCCCAACGGCAGCGGGAAGTCGACTCTGCTGCGCACACTGGCCCGGCTTCAGACCGCGCGCACCGGCTCGCTCACGGTCGGCGCAGGAACGGAGGGGGGCACGGACGGCTTCGCGCTCGGTGCCCGCGAATTCGCGCGTCGCGTCGCGCTCCTGACGCAGTCCCGGTCGACGCCGGGCGGACTCACCGTCCGGGACGTGGTCGACTTCGGCCGCTACCCTCACCGGGGCCGCTGGGGCCGTCCCGATCCGCGCGGCGCCGCCGCGGTGGACCGTGCGCTCGGTCTCACGGGTGTGGAGGACCTTGCCGGGCGGGGTGTCGAGCAGCTCTCCGGCGGGCAGCTCCAGCGCGTGTGGCTCGCGAGCTGTCTCGCTCAGGAGACAGGCGTCCTGCTCCTGGACGAACCGACCACCTACCTCGATCTGCGCTATCAGGTCGAACTCCTCGACCTGATCCGCGATCTCGCCGACACCCATGGCATCGCCGTGGGCGTCGTCCTCCACGACCTCGACCAGGCCGCGGCCGTCGCCGACCGCGTGGCCCTGCTGCGCGCGGGGCGCATCGTCGCCGACGGCGTACCCGAGGACGTCTTCACGCCGGACCTCCTGTCGGACGTCTACGGCATCCGCATCGACGTGGACACCGATCCCTCGACCGGCCGGCTGCGCACCCGTGCGATCGGCCGCCACCACTCCAGATCCGAAAGGCTCAGCACCTCCTCATGAGACGCCACCTCCTGGCCACGGCCACCGTCGCAGTCGCCGCCCTCTCACTGACCGCCTGCGGAACCACGGAGCCGTCATCCGATGGCGCAGCGGTTTCCGGCAAGTCCGCCGAGAAGATCACCCTCACCGACGCCAAGGGCACGAAGGTGACGCTCGACGGCCCTGCCACCAAGGTCGTCGCCACCGAGTGGAACGTGGTCGAGGACCTGGTCGCCCTCGGCGTCGACCCCGTGGGTGTCGCGGACGTGAAGGGTTACTCCGCGTGGAACACCGCGGCCCCGCTCACCGGCAGCCCCAAGGACATCGGCACCCGCGGCGAGCCGAGCATCGACACCGTCGCGGCCCTCGCGCCCGACCTCGTGGTCGCCACCAGCGACCTCTCACCGGCAGTGGTGAAGCAGCTCCGCAAGGTCGCCCCCGTCCTGGAGGTCAACGCCGCCGACGCCGCCGACCAGATCGGCACGATGACCAAGGGCCTCGACCTCATCGCGAAGGCCACCGGCAAGGAGGCCCGGGCGGGCACCGTCAAGAAGGAGTTCGAGGCAAGCCTCGCCGAGGGCAGGAAGGCCCTCGCGGACGCCGGTCTCGGCGGCGCCGAGATCGCCTCCGCCGACGGCTACGTCGCGTCGAACCAGGTCTCCGTCCGCGCTTTCACCAGCGGCTCCCTCCTCGGCGCCGTCAACGAGCAGCTCGGTCTGAAGAACGCCTGGACCGTGGAAGGCGACAAGAGTTACGGTCTCGCCACCACCGACGTCGAAGGGCTCACCGGCCTCGGCGACGTCCAGTTCTCGTACATCGCGAACGACGTCGACGTCGACCCGTTCACCGGGCCCCTCGCGAAGAACGCCGTGTGGAAGTCGCTGCCCTTCGTGAAGGACGGCAACGTGCACCGGCTGCCCGACGGTGTCTGGATGTTCGGCGGCCCCCGCTCCATGGAGGCGTACGCCGACTCCCTCGTCGACGCGCTGACGAAGTAGCACGCGGTGGCCGTCATCGAGAAGACCGCGGTCGGCCGGGACGACTCCGCCGCGGCCATGACGGGCGCGGTCGCCGTGACGGCCACGCTCGTGCTGCTGGTCATGGTCCTGGCCGCAGTCGACATCACCCAGGGCACCGCCGACGTGGGCGCCTCCGAGGTCTGGAACGCGCTCACCGGCAACGCGGCGGCGGGGGACTCCTCCGTCGTCATCGCGTCCCGGCTGCCGAGGATGGCCGCCGCCGTCCTCGTCGGGCTGGCCCTCGGCATGGCCGGCGCCGCCCTCCAGGCGGTCAGCCGCAACGTGCTCGCCTCACCGGACACCCTCGCCGTGAACGCCGGCTCCTACCTGGCACTCGGGGTGCTCGCCGCGACGGGCACCACCCTCCCCCTTCTCGCCTCGTCCGGCGCCGCCTTCGTCGGCGGACTCTCCGCCGCGGCGGTCGTACTCGGGGTGTCCGGGCTCGGTAAGGGCAGCGTCCGCCTGGTCCTCGCGGGCAGCGCCCTCATGCTGGGGCTCAACGCGGTGACCGAGGCGCTGTTGCTGCTGTTCCCCCAGCAGACCGAGGGCCTCTACCGGTGGAACCAGGGAAGCGTCGGGCAGAACGGCTTCGACGGCGTCAGCCAGATGGCCCCGGTCATCGCTGCCGGGCTTCTCGGGCTGCTGCTCGTCGCCCGGCGCATCGACGCCCTGGCCCTGGGCGACGACGCCGCCCGCGGACTGGGCGTCCCCGTCCGCGGGACCCGGGTCACCACGGTCGTGCTCGCCACCCTGCTCTCGGCGGCGGCGGTCACGATCGCCGGGCCCATCGGTTTCGTCGGCCTCTGCGCGCCCGCGCTCGTCCGGCCGTTGACCCGCCGGTTCCGGGGGCTGTCGCGCTCCCGGGTGAGCCTGCCCGTGGCAGGGCTCGTGGGCGCGGCGCTCGTTCTCGTCTCGGACGTGGTGCTGCGTGCGGTCGTGCCCGCCGACACCGCCGTGGAGGTGCCGACCGGAGTGGTCACGACCGTGGTCGGTGGCGTCTTCGTCGTCGTGATGGCGCTGCGCACCCGTGACACCGCCGCGGCGGAAGCACCGGACCGGCTGCGCATCCCGGGCCGGAAGGCCTTCCTCGCCACCGTGGTCGCGCTCGCCGTCGTACTCGTCGGCTTGCTGGTCGCGGCGGTACTCCTGGGCGACTCCAAGCTGCTGCTCGGCGACGTCGTGAACTGGGCGCAGGGCAGGGCGGGCAGGATCGTCACCTTCGTCCTCGACACCCGGGTGCCCCGGGTGTCGGCCGCGCTCCTCGCGGGGGGCGCGTTGGCCCTGTCAGGCACCCTGGTCCAGGCCGTGACCCGTAACCCCCTCGCGGAACCCGGTGTCCTGGGGGTCTCCGGAGGCGCCGGTCTCGGCGCCGTCCTGCTCGTCACCACCGCTCACGCCCCCGGTTCGTGGGCGGTCGCGGGAGCGGCGTTCGGCGGGGCGGCCGTCACCGCTTCACTGGTCTTCGGCCTGGCCGCGCGGGGCGGTTTCCGGCAGAACAGGCTGGTCCTGCTCGGGATCGGGATTTCTTCCGCCGCGTCGGCGCTGATCAGCCTGGTCATCGTCCTGAGCGACCCCTTCGACACGACGAAGGCCCTCACCTGGCTGTCCGGGTCGACGTACGGGCGCACCATGCCCGATTCGATGCCGGTGGCCGTCGCTCTCGCCATCGGCATCGTCCTGGCGGTGGTACGCCGTCGGGAACTGGACCTGGTGGCGCTCGACGAGGACACCCCGAGGCTCCTCGGTCTCGGTCTCCCCCGGGCCCGTCTCGGTTTCCTCGTCGTGGCCGTCCTGCTCGCCGCCACCGCGGTGGCGGCGGCCGGCACGATCGCCTTCGTGGGCCTGGTCGCTCCGCACGCGGCGCGCGCCCTCGTGGGCCGACGGCACGTACGGGTGGTACCGGTAGCACTCATGCTCGGAGCCGTGCTGGTCTGCCTCGCGGATCTGGCAGGGCGCACGGTGATCGCCCCGGCGCAGCTGGGCGCCGGTTTGATGACGGCCGTCATCGGCGCGCCGTACTTCGTCTACCTGCTGGTCCGCACGCGGCGCTGATACCCCCGGGGGCTGCCACCGGTCGGGAAACCGGTGGCCGCCCCGCGGGACGGCCACCGCTCACCGTGTCGGGAACGCCCGTTCACCGGTGCTGCGACGGACCCGGCGGGCGGGCAAGCTGTTCGCGCACCCATCCGGGATCGGGGTTGACGTGCGGCCGGCCGGCCACCACGACGGTCGGCACGGTCTCGTTGCCGTCAGCGGCGGCCCTCACCGCCGCCGCCCCGGCCGGATCGCCCCAGATGTCCACCCAGTGCAGCTGCCGGGCGCTGCGGCCCAGCCGGATCCGCAGGCGCAGGCAGTACGTGCAGCCGGCCCGCCAGTAGACGATCGGCCGGCCGTCGGCCGCGCTGCGGCACCGTGCCTCCGCCGCCCCCGTCGGCCGCGGGAACACCAGCGGCGAGTGCAGCCCTGCGAGCAGGGCGAACACCACCAGGAGTGCGAACCCGGTACCGGGCGCCCCCCTCACGACCAGCGTGACCGCGAGGAGTGAGCCGGAGACCACGAGCACCATCGACAGGATCCACGTACGTGTCATGGTCACGCAGGGTACCCGGCAGCGCAGCTCCGGCAGGCCGCCCGGCTTCGCTCCTGTGTCCTGCCACGCACCCCGACGGGTGCGGCGCAGAGCCGTTCCGGAGAGAATCAGCGCCACGTGCACGCCCCCCGTGAGAGGAGCCGCCCATGTCCGTCCGCCGGGTCATGCCCGACATCCGGTCGGAAGCCCTGGAGGAGAGCCGGGACTTCTACGCGCTCCTCGGCTTCGAAGAGGTCATGAACCTTGGATGGGTCATGACGCTGGCCTCTCCTTCCCACCCCACGGCGCAAGTCACCTTCATGAGCCACGACAGCACCGCACCGGTCGTGCCCGACATGAGCGTGGAGGTGGACGATGTGGATGCGGCCTATGGGGTGATGCGCGCGAGCGGGGCCGAGATCGTGCGCCCCCTGCAGGAGGAGGAGTGGGGAGTACGCCGGTTCTTCGTCCGTGACCCCGACGGCCGGGTGGTCAACGTGCTGAGCCACCGATGACCCGCGAACGACGGAGAGGGCTGTGTCCGCTTCGGTGGATCGGCACGGGGGCGGCGGCCGGCCGGCGGCAGGTCTTCGTGGATGCCGCCGGCCACTGTCCCCGGCCTTCGGCCGCCGGTCGTCGTGCCCTGCTTCGTCGAGGGGGCAGCGGGCGCTTCCGGCCGACGCCGCCCCTCCTGCCGGCTGCCGCCACGTCGCCGGTGCATGCGACGGGACGGCCCGGGCACCTCGGGACGCCCTACGACGGAGAGACAGCACCACCCGGTGCCGCATGGTCCTCGGGCTTCTGCGGCGGCTCGCTGAGCTGCTCGCGCAGGTAGTTCCATACCACTGCGACCAGCGCGGCGACGGGTACGGCGAGCAGGCTGCCGACGATGCCGGCCAGGCTGCCGCCCAATGTCACCGCCAGCAGGATCACCGCGGCGTGCAGACCGAGCCCACGGCTCTGGATCATGGGCTGGAACACGTTGCCCTCGAGCTGCTGCACCACGATGATGATGGCCAGCACGATCAGCGCGTCGGTCAATCCGTTCGAGACCAGGGCGATGAGAACGGCGACGAAGCCGGCGAACAGGGCGCCCACGATGGGCACGAACGCCGAGACGAAGGTCAGCACCGCCAGAGGAAGCACCAGCGGCACTCCCACGATCCACAGGCCGAGGCCGATGAGGACCGCGTCGAGCAGGCCGACATATGCCTGGGAGCGCACGAACTCGCCCAGGGTCTCCCAACTGCGCGCCGCCACGGCCGGAACATCGGTGGCGAACCGCCCGGGCAGCTGACGTGCGAGCCACGGCAGGAAGCGAGGGCCGTCCTTGAGCATGAAGAACATCAGGAAGATCGCCAGGACGGCGGTGACCACACCGTTGACCACGGTGCTCACCCCGGTGACGACAGTGGTGACCATGCTGCCGACGCTGTCCTGGATGCGGGAGGTCGCCGAATCGAACGCGCCGGTGATCTGATCGTCACCGATGTTGAGGGGCGGTCCGGAGGCCCACTCGCGCAGCTTCTGGATTCCTTCCACCACACCGTCGGTCAGCTCCCCGGACTGAGAGGCCACCGGTACCGCGATCAGCGCTACGACGCCGACGGCGACCAGGAGGAACAGCACCGTCACGACGGAAGCCGCGAGGGCCGGCGGCCACCCGTGCCGGCGCAGGTAACGGGCTGTGGGCCACGTCAGGGTAGTGAGCAACAAGCCGACTATGAGCGGCCAGACGACCGACCACATGTGGCCCAGCAACCACACCGCCACCGCGGTCATGACGAGAACCAGAAGCAATTCGCCCGATACGCGCGCCGAAGCGCGGAGGGCGGCGCGGGACTTGGTGGAGCTCAGGATGACAGCCATGGGGCCACCCTATTGGCCACCGGTCCTGGCTCCGCACCGCTCTCCCCTGCCCGCACGGCCGCGTGACGGGCTCCGGTGTGATGACGGAGACCGGTATGCCGTCGTCCAGCCGCGCGGTGACCCGTCGGGCGGGAGCGGGCAGCACGAGAGGTTCCGGGCTGCCCGCTCCGCGTGGTCAGGGAGGGTCTCCGGAGCAGTCGTCCGACCGGCGGCATCGCTTGGACGCCGGCCTGCACGACGTGCGTTCGGCGAAGGTTCTCACTCCCGCCCGTCCGTCCGACGGTGCGGCGGTGACACTCCCGGGGTCCGGCCGTCGCTCCGCCACGCGCCCGGCGAACGACAACCCCACGGCGGCCACGCGCACCACGACCAGGGCGAGAGCAGCGCGAGGGCCGTGCCGGCCATGCAGCCCAGCTCGCCGGGCCTGCCTGCGGGTCCGTGAACCGCCTTCGGTCCGGCCGGCAGCGCCGGACCGGAGCGGGCACCGGAGCGGGGTACCGGATCAACAGGGCGAACGAGAGGCCGGGACACCACGGGCCGGCGTGCGAGCGGGCGGGGCCGTCAGGGTGTCCCAGTGGACCGTGCGGTCGCACCAGCGGCGCAGGAGTGTGTGGTCGTGCCCCACGGCCAGCAGTCCCGCGCCGGCTGTGGCGCGGTAGTGCTCGATGGCCTCGACGAGCGCGGCCGTGGTCGACGCGTCCAGCATGGCGGTCACCTCGTCGCAGATCAGCCACCGGGGACGAAGGACGAGGGCGCGGGCGAGACAGGCACGTTGCAGCTGGCCGTCACTGACCTCGTGGGGACGCCGGCGCAACAGGTCCGGGGTCAGGCCGAGGGGGGCGGCCAGTTCGGTGACCCGGCCCTCGGCCTCCTCACGCCGGCCGGTGGCACGGAGCGGTTCGGCGATCAGATCGGCGAGCCTCAGGCGGGGGTCGGAGGAGAGCCTGGGCTGCTGGAAGACGACGCCGAAGGCGGTGCGCAGGGCACGCGGCGCGCGGTGGCGCCAGCCAGGGACGGGCCGGCCGTCCAGCACGAGCGTTCCGGAGTCGGGACGGTGCAGCAGGGCCGCGACCCGGGCCAGGGTCGACTTCCCGCAGCCGCTGGGCCCGAGCAGACCGACTGCTTCGCCCGGCTCGACGGTCAGGGAGACATCGCGTACGACGGGGGCCCGGCGGTCGTACCCGGCGGTGACGGCTTGCAGTTCAAGCACGGATGTCCTCCGGCAGGTAGGGGTGGTGGCAGGCGACGGAGTCCGACGTCCTCGGTCGGCGTGTGCAGGCGTCGGTGACCCGCTCGCAGCGGAGGGCGAAGGCGCAGCCGGCGGGCAGGTCCCCGAGCTCGGGCGGCATTCCGGGAATGGGGACGAAGTCCCTGTCGGGGAGCGCCCGGAGCAGACCCCGGCTGTAGGGGTGACGGGGGCCCGGCGCGCCGAAGAAGGCCGCCGCGTCGGCCAGTTCCACGATTCGGCCGGCGTACATGACGGCCACCTTGTCGGCGACGCGTTCAGCCGCTGTCAGGTCGTGGGTGATCATCAGCAGAGCACGTCGTGTGCCGTCGCGGGAGACGGCTCCTGTGCCGGCGGGAGTCTCGACGTGACGGCGCAATTCGTCGACGGTGTGCTCGACCAGGTCGCGGTCCAGTCCTGTCGTCGGTTCGTCGGCCAGCAGCAGAGGGGCATCACCGACGAGCGCGAGGGCGGTGGCGGCACGCTGGGCGAGTCCGCCCGACAGTTCGTGCGGGTAGCGGTCCAGGTGCCCGGCGGGGAACGCGGCCCGCGCGGCGGCTGCTTCGGCGGCGGCACGCACGGTGGTGCGCCCCCGCACGCCGGTCAGCTGGGCGACGGTCTCCTCCACCTGCGAGCGGATGGTGCGTACGGGCGTGAGGTGCGCGGCCGGGCTCTGCGGGATCAGCCCGATCATCCTGCCCCGTACCCTCCGGGCCAGCGTGCGCTCGTCGGCCGCCAGCAGGTCGAGGTCGTCCAGGCGGGCGCGTCCGGCGGTCTGGGCGTTGGCCGGGAGAAGACCGAGGAGGGCGGAGGCCAGGACGGATTTTCCGCATCCGCTTTCGCCGATCAGGGCCAGGCATTCGCCCGCCCCGACGTCGAAGTCCGCGTCGGTGACGGCGGCGACCTGGCGTCCGCCCGGCATGAGGAAGCGTACGGACAGTCCGCGGACCGACAGGACGGGCGGCTGGGGGCGCTGGGTCACAGCATCAGTTCCGATCGGCGGCGAGGGTTGAGACGTTCTCGCCAGGCTCCGGCGATGCCGGCGATGGCGAGGGTGGGAACGATGATGAAGAGGCCGGGGAAGAGCGTCGGCCACCACTGCCCGGCGAGCAGGGAGCCGCGAGCGCTCTGGACGAGTGTGCCCAGGCTCGCGGTGTGGGTGGGCAGTCCGAGCCCGAGGAAGGACAGGGCGGACTCGTGCCACATCGCGTGCGGGATCATCAGCACGGCGGCGAGAGCGGCTTGCGGCAGCACCCCGGGGAGCAGGTGGCGCACCGTCACCCGCCACCGTGACGCCCCGCCGGACACGGCCGCGTCGATGTAGGGGCGGGACCGCAGGGAGAGGACCTCGGCGCGGACTATTCGGGCGGTGGAGAGCCAGTGGGTGAGCGCTACCGAGATGACCACGGGCCAGACCCCCGGACGGAACATGGCGATGATGAAGATGCCCAGCAGCAGGTGCGGTACGGACGAGAAGGTGTCGACGAGACGCATCACGCCTCGGTCGACCCACCCGCCCAGTGCTCCGGCGCACGCTCCGACCGCGGTGCCGATGACTGTCGCCGTGAGGGCGGCTGCCACTCCCACCAGCAGGGACACCCGCAGCCCGTACACACAGCGCAGCAACAGATCGCGGCCGACGTCGTCCGTACCGAACAGGTGCTCCCAGGACGGGGGCAGGAGCTTCGCGGACAGGTCGACGGCCTGCTGGTCGAGCTGGACCACCGGGGGGACGAGCAGGACCGCGAGGGCCGTGACGGCGAGCAGCGTGGCGGAGGTGTACAGGCGGACGGTACGGGTGGACCGGCGGCCGGTGCCGCGTGACCGCCAGACCGGCTCGGCCTCCGTTCCGGCCGTCGTCCCTGGGCCGGTGCCGGTCATGGAGGTCACAGTTCACTCAGCTTCACTCTCGGATCGCACAGGCCGTACAGCAGGTCCGCCAGGAGGTTTCCGGCGAGAACGGCGACGGTGGCGAGGGTGGTCAGGGCGGCGAGGAGGGGGAAGTCGACGGAGGTGGCCGCTTCGACAGTGGCAGCCGCGATTCCCGGCCAGCTGAAGACGCTCTCGACCAGCAGAGCCCCGGTGATGAGTTCAGGGACCCGGGATCCGATGAGGGTGAGCACCGGGAGCAGACCGGAGCGCAGGGCGTGGCCGAGCAGTACGGTGCGTTCGCTCAGCCCCCGGGCGCGGGCGCCGCGCACCGGGTCCTCTGCCAGCGCGTCGCCGACGCCTTGGCGTACGTACAGCGTGAACCAGGGGAGCTGGGCGACGGCGAGCACACCGGCCGGCAGGATCACATGGCTGAGGACCTGCCCGGCGGACACCTGTTCGTCGCCGGTGTCCGTGAGGCCTCCGGCCGGCAACAGGCCCCATTGCAGGGCGAACAGCCAGATGGCCAGCAAGGCGACCCAGAAGACCGGGGCGGCCTCCAGCGAGTACGCGAGCGAGGTGACCGTCCGGTCGAACCACGATCCGGGGCGGCGTGCCGCGAGCACCCCGGCGAGGGTGCCCACGAGCACCGCGACACCGAAGGCGACCGCGCACAGCAGGGCCGACCACACGAGTCGTTCGCCGATCACTTCGGCGACCGGCTGCCGCATGACGCTGGAGTCGCCGAGGTCGCCGCCGGCAGCCCGGGTCAGCCAGTCCCACCAGCGCACGGCGAACGGCTCGTCGACGCCCAGGTTGGCACGGAGCCGGTCCAGAGTCTCCTGGCCGGCGCCGAGGGCCGCGGTGCCGCCGTAGGCCTTGACGGGGTCGAACGGGGAGGCGGCGGCGACGGCGAACACGCCGAAGGTGACCACGAACAGGACGGGGACGGCGTACAGGGCCCGCCGCCCGGCCAGTCGCGCCATCGCGCCCCAGGGCAGCGGTGTCATCCCTTCGGCTTCCAGTCCTCGACGTTCCACCACGGACCGCTGGCGAAGCCGTGCTCATGCGGTTCGGTCTGCGTGGTCAGCCCGTCCCAGCGGTCGGCGAGCACGTACAGATGATCGATGTGGGTGAGGAAGGTGTAGCCGGGGTCCTTGAGGAGTTCTCGCTGCACGGTGTCGTAGGCGGCCTTACGGGCCTCCTGGCCCTGGGTGCGGCGGCCGGTGTCCAGCGCCTGGTCCACGGCTGGGTTGTCGTAACGGCCCATGTTGTTGAACCCATCACCGGCAAGGGTGGAGTGCAGCATGGTGTAGAGCCCGAAGTCGGGGTCGCCGGTGCTCCCGAAGCCCGCGAGAACGGCGTCGTCCTTCATGCGCGGCTCGATGACCTCCCAGGTGGCGCTCTCGACGGTGACGTCGATGCCGACCTTCTTGGCATCGGACGCGTAGGCGAGGGCATGGTCCTGGCGGACCTTGTCACCCGAGGGGTGGAGCAGGGTGAAACCGGCGCGGCGGCCGTCCCTGGTCCGGATGCCGTCCGCCCCCGCCGTCCAGCCCGCGTCGTCGAGGACGGCCTCGGCCCTTCCGGGATCGTGGGCGCGTTCGACTTCCGGCGCGAACCAGGGGTCGTCGACCGGTACGGGACCGTAGGCGGGGCGGCCCGCGCCGTCCAGGATCTTGTCGACCATGGTCCCACGGTCCACGGCCAGGTCCAGGGCCTGCCGGATCGCGCGGTCACCGGTGACCTCACCCGCCGTGGGCAGGGTGACGGTGCGGTTGTCGTAGGAGGTCGCCCTGTACGTCTTCCTGGAGTCGTCGTCCTTGAAGGTGGCGACGAGGTTGGGCGGGAGTATCGCCCCGTCGAGGTCCCCGGAGCGCAGCCGGGTGGCGCGCACGTCGTCGTCCTGGACGATCGCCATGGTGAGCGTCTTCACCTCGGGTGCTCCACCCCAGTACCCGGGGTTGGCCTTGAAGGTCAGCTTCTCGCCCTTGCGCCAGGAGGACAGGACGTACGGGCCGGTGCCGACCGGTTCAGTGTTGAAGGAGCCCGTGTTGGGGTCCTGCTCCGCAGCGATGTGTTCGGGGACGATCGGCAGCACCGTGCGCCCGGCGAAGGGCGCGTACGGGTAGCTGAGGTGGAAGACGACCTTGTCCTCGCCTTCCGCCCTCACGTCCTTGACCGCATCCAGTTCGCTCCGGGCCGTGCTGTTCGTCTTCTCGTCGAGGACTGTGCGGTAGGTGAAGACCACGTCGGCGGGGCTGAGCGGCTCGCCGTCACTGAACTCCACCCCCTCACGCAGCGTGTAGGTGTACACGAGTCCGTCGGCGCTGATCTCGGGCATCGACGAGGCGAGCGCCGGTATCAGTTCCATGTCGGCGTTCCGGGCGAGCAGGCCGTCGAAGAGCTTCGAGTTGCCGTCCTTGCCGTAGCCGAGCAGCGGGCTGAGCGTCTCCGGTTCCGAGGCCACTCCGATCACGACCGAGTCGCCGGAGTTCTCGTTCCCCGCACCCCTCCCCGGTGCCGAGCACGCGGCAACCGTCATGCCCAGCACCACCGCGACAGCCGCGGCACCTCGTATCTGTCGGCTCGTCATACCTCACGCCTCTCCTGCACCTTTCAAGTTGTTGCATATTAATTGCAAAAAACGTGAGGGGTAAGGGGTTCCCCGGGCGGTCCGGAAGACATCGCCCCGGCACCACCGCAACCCGGCGTCCCCCTGGCGTGCGACTTCACGCTCCCACCGCAGTCCTGACCGCCGACGCCGCCGGGGTGAAGACCGGTATCGCATCCTCACACCGCCCGCCTCGTCACCGGCGAGTTCACGAAGGACGAGCCGTCGGCCGGAACGGTCGACCGGATCCACGCGGGGACCACACCCCCGGCCCACGGCGGCCCGTCCTTCCCGCACCGCGCCCTTCGACGCGGTACACGCCGGTCCCGGCACCAGGAGGTGCGACCGCCCGGGAACGGCTCGCGGCATTTGAAGGAGTAAAGCGTCCGACCTGGAGCGATACTGACCAAATCGGGTCATGTGGCGGATTTCATATGGGTTGTCATGATGGAACATGGTGCGCCCGGTAAAAGGGGCAGAGGTGCACAACACCCCGCACAGGACGACCGAGGAGGAACGTTGAGTGACTTCAACGGTGCGAACCGTCCGGACAACGACACAGCAGCGGCTGTGAAGCAGACCGCACAGGACAAAGCCGGCGAGGGCATCGGGCTGGTGAGTGGGAAGGCGACCGATGCCGCCGGCACCGCGAAGGAACGTGCGGGCGACGTTGCAGGCGAAGCTTCCGCCCGGGCCCGGGACGTCGCGGGTGAGCTACGTGATCAACTGCAGGACCAGGCGCGGACACAGACCCAGCGCCTTGCACAGAACGTCCGTCGGCTGGCCGACGAGCTGGGCGACATGGGGGAAAGCGGCAAGGAGGGCTCACCGGCCACCAACGCGGTGAAACAGATGTCCGACCGCGGCCGCAGCGTGGCGGCCAGGCTGGAGGACCGGGGGCCGCAAGGACTCGTCAGCGACCTCCAGGACTTCGCACGCCGTCGTCCCGGTGTCTTCCTGGCGGGTGCCGCGCTGGCCGGTTTCGCGACGGCTCGTCTGGGAAAGGGCGTCAAGTCCGCGAGTACCGGCACGACTTCCTCCGCGTCCCGCGGAACGGGCCGGTCAGCGGCGGAAGCCGGCGAGCCCGGCCTGCCCGCAGCGATCACCGATGATCGGTTCTACGACGCGCCGGAGCCTCCGGACTCCTACGGACGGCAGCAGCCCACGCCGTCCTACGGAGGACCGGTTTCGCCGTCCGGTCCGCTCCCGGTCACGGATCCGTACCCCAACCCCGACCCGCGACAGCTGTAAGGGGGTCGACTCGTGGCCATCTCTTCTTCGCAGAACGCCACCGCCCGGCACGGCACCGTCCCGTCCGGCTCCACCCAGGCCCCGCCCGCGGACCCGTCCGTCGGAGAACTGGTCGGTGAGATCAGCGACGATCTCACCCGGCTCGTACGCAGCGAGATCGACCTGGCAAAAGCCGAGATCAAGCAGGAGGCGACAAGAGCGGGCAAAGCCGCGGGCATGCTCGCGGGTTCCGGATACGCCGGACATCTGGTGCTGTTGATGGGCAGCCTGGCCGCGATCTTCGGATTGGCGCACCTGGTCGGTCTCGCCTGGGCCGCGCTCATCATGACCGTGGTCTGGGCGCTGGTGGGCGCTGTCCTCTTCCTGGCCGGTCGCACACGCATGCGCGCGGTGCAGATGAAGCCCGAACGGACCGTGGAAACGCTCAAGGAGGATGCCCGATGGGCACGGAACCGGACGAACTGAAGGCTGAAGTGGAAGACACCCGGGCACGGTTGGCGCACGACGTCGACCGCCTCGCGGACAGGGTGACACCGGGGAGGGTGGCCCGGCGCAAGGCTGACGCCACGCACCACCGGCTGACCAGCTTCAAGGAGCGTGTCATGGGCACTGCCGACGAGACCGGCGCACAGGCAGGGCAGAAGGCCCGTGATCTCGCGGAGAGCGCGGGTGACGCCGCCGGGCAGGCCGGGGACACCGTCAAACGCACGGCCGGTCAGGTCGGCCAGTCCGTGCGCGAGACCCCCGGCCAGGTGACCAGACAGACGCAGGGAAGCCCTCTCGCCGCCGGAGTCATCGCCTTCGGCGCCGGAATGCTGGCTGCCGCGCTCCTCCCGGCTTCCGAGGCCGAGGAGCGGATCGGCGTCCAGCTCCGCGAGCACTCCGACGAACTGCTCCAGTCGGCCAAGCAGAAGGCGCAGGAAGCGGCACAGGACCTCAGGGAGGGAATGCGCGAACCGGCGACGGAAGCCGTGGAGTCGGTGAAGAGCACGGCGCAGGACGCGGCCGAAGCCACCAAGCAGCAGGCTCGGGACTCCGGGAAGGAGGCTGCCACCGGCCTGCGCGAGGTCGGCCGGGACGCCGCCCGGGAGGCGCGGGAACGGCGAACCTGACTCATCACCGCTCAGGTCGGGGTTCCGGTTGCCGAGCCGTCAGCCGAAGGCCCGGCCCGCCCCGCGCGCCACTTGTCCGCGACGGCGCCCGCTGCCGGTCCGTCCTGCTCTTCCCGCCCACCGGTGCGCGGCAGGTGCCGGCTCAGCGGTCACGCGAACCCGTCAGGGGGTGCAGGGCCGGGCTGCCGCCCGGGGGACCTGAGGCGTCAGGGCCGGCAGGCGCCAGGGCCGGCCCGGGGCCGGGCACCGAGGACACCGGGGCCGGTTCGGTGAAGTAGTCGGCGTCCCTGGGGCGGGCACGCGCCGGTCCCGACGGACGCGGGGCGGGTTCCAGGTGAGGGATGTGCTTGGAGCAGTGCACGTAGGCCTCGTGGAGGTCGATGAGCGTCCACAGCACGGGGTGCCGCCCGGGAGCGGTGTCGGTGGGTGTCCAGGGGTGGGCGGCGCGCATCTCCTGGTCGCTGACGAGCCGGGCGGAGCCGTTGACGTGCAGTCCTATGTGGTCGCGGGTGAAGTCCATGAAGAGCAGACCGATGTGCGGGTTCTCGGCGATGTTGCCGGCGCTCGCCAGAACGCCGTTCCCGCGGTACTCGGGGTAGGCCAGGGTGCGGTCGTCCAGCACCGTGATGAACCCGGGAGGGCCGGCACGGAAGGTGGCGTCGCAGTGGCCCCGGGCGTCGGCGGTGGAGAGGAAGACCATCGACTGGCGGCGGATGAAGTCACGCATGGCCGCGGTGAGGTGCGGGTGGACCTGCCGGTCGTAGAAGGCGTCGGCGCGTTCACCGGTGCCCAGGTGGGTCTGCAGCAGGCGCTCTCCCCGCGAGGGGGTGGCGTCGTGGCGGGTCACAGCTGGTCGATCTCCTGACCGGGTCGGTGCGGCGTGAGGGGGGCGGTGAGAACAGGTGTGTCGAGCGGGTCGTGGTGGATGTGGGCGAGGGGAGTGCCCTGGCGCAGGAGGGTGCGCACGGCTGTGGTGACCATGTCGGGCGGACCGCACAGGAAGGCTTCGTGCCGGTCCCAGGGACCGAACTCGTGCAGCACCTGTGGGAGCGTCCCCTGCTGACCGGGAATGTTCTCGTGGGAGACGGCCGCCCGGACGGACAACCAGTGATGGCGTTGTGCCAGACGCAGCATGTCGTCGAGGCCGTACAGTTCCTGGGCGGTGCGGGCTCCGACGAACAGGTCGGCACGGTGGCGCATTCCGGAGGCCGCCGCGTCCTCGATCAGCGCGCGGATCGGCGCGAGACCGGTCCCGCCGGCCACCAGCAGCAGGTCACGGTCGCCTGCCGCGGCAAGGGTCATCTCGCCCTGCGGTGGACCGAGCCGCACCCTGTGCCCCGGGGCGGCGTGGTGGACCAGCGCGTTGCTGACCCGGCCCTGGTGAACGGCCCGGACGTGGAACGTCAGTGTGTGGTCCGTGCGCGGCGGGTGGGAGGGGGAGTAATGCCGCCAGGCACGGGGGTACCAGGGGGTCTCCATGCTCACGTACTGCCCGGCGACGTAGCGGTAGGGCAGGTCGGGCTGCACGGTGATCTCGGCGATGCCGTGACTGCGGTATTCATGGCGGATGATCTGCGCGTCCCAGGAAGCCGGTCGCAGGCGGGTGTCATCGGCGGCGGCCGCGATCATCACCTGGGCGGCGATGGTGTAGGCGCGGGTCCAGGCGGCGGCGACCTCGTGGTTCCACGCGGCTCCCGCGTAACGGTCCAGGGAGGCCACCAGGCATTCGCCCACTGCCGGGTAGTGGGCTTCCAGAGCCCCGAACTTACGGTGGTCCCGGCCCAGCCGGGAGCAGAACTCCACGAGGTTGTCGACGTCGTCGACGAGATCGATGATGCGCAGCAGCCCGCGCAGCAACCGGTCACGCTGAACGTCCATGTTCTCCGGGAACAGCCCCCGCACCTCGGGATAGCGGGCGAAGAGGACGGCATAGAAGTAGACGGTCATCTCCGTGGCCTGCGGCGCCACCACCGCCAGGCTCGTACGGACCAGGGAGATCTCCCGGTCCGTCAGCGGGGCGGCCGTCATGGCCGCCCCCCGAGGAGCACGGAGCGGGGGCGCGCCCTCACCCGGCGAGCGGAGACGGCCAGGGGGATAACAGGTGTCGCACACGGTGGGGAGGTCACCAGGCGTACCGGATGTGCTGGCAAGTAAAAATTCGCAATCTCGGAAGGACGTTCCATGGAGCTCGGATACAGAACAGCGAAAGTGTGATCAGCGGACGAGTCATTGTGCACATAGGGCGACAGGACCGAAGCCACCCCCTGGGGGCAGCGTCCCGTTGCCGAATCAGTGCGACGCGCCGGAGAACGGCAGCTTGTGACCGGTCCGTCCTGGTACGAGTGCCCAGGTCAGGGCGGGTCACCCAGGCTTCCGGGGAGTCCGGGACCGCCTCTTCGCGCGCTGGACAGCCGGGACGTGAGCACGATGGGGAGATTCGGTAAGTGAATCCGCACGGTTGGGTGAACGCGCGACAAGAGCTGATCAGGGCTTCTCGTCCGGAGGCACACTCATCGCCAGGAGGGCGGTGTCATCGTCGAGCCCCTCACCGAAGGAGTCGAGGAGCGCGATGAGAGCTTCGACGGCACCGGGCGCCGAGGTGGGGGCGAGTCCACGAGCGAAGTCCAGGAGTGCTTCGTCGCCGTAGCGTCCACCCGCGTCCTGGGTACGGGCCTCGGTCAGGCCGTCGGTGTAGAGCAGCAGGGTGTCACCGGGCTCCAGCCTCAAGGTGACGGTGGCGAACTGCGCGTCCGCCACGACTCCGACCAGTTGGCCGCCTGGCGTGGGCAGATGGTCGGCGCTGCCGTCGGCACGCAGGAGTACGGCCGGGGGGTGGCCACCGCCGGCCAGGACGGCCCGGAATCCCGCGTCGTTCTCCTCGGGTGTGAGCAGGCCGAAGATCACAGTGCAGAAGCGCGGTTCGTCTTCCTCGAACTGCTGGGTGAGCGCGGTGTTGAGGTTGGCCAGAACCGTGGCCGGCACAGGGTCGGAGACCGCTGCGGCTCGCAGGGTGTACCGCGCCAACGAGGTCACCACGGCCGCGCCCGCGCCCTTGCCTCGCACGTCCCCCATGAAGAACCCCCAGCGTCCGGAGGCCAGCGGGAACAGGTCGTAGAAGTCCCCTCCCACCTCGTCGGAGGATGCGAAGTGGTAGTGCGCGGCGACCTCCAGGCCCGGGACCGGTTCGAGAGCCGGCGGGATCAGGGTGCGCTGCAGGGTCGTGGCGAGGCGCTGCAGACGTTCGCGGTCGCGCTCGGCCTCCTGCCGGGCTCGCAGGAGTTCGCGCTCGTAGGTACGCCTGTCGCTGGCGTCCAGGAGGCTGGTCCGGATCAGCAGTGGTTCACCGTCGGTGTCCTGCTTGACGGTGGAGGTCACCAGGACGGGCAGCCGGCTGCCGTCCGCGGCCTTGAGTTCCAGTGCGATGCCGCTGACCTCGCCCTGCATCCGCAACAGCGGTGAGAAGTGCGTCTCGTGGTAAAGCCTGCCGCCGACGGTCAGCAGGTCGGAGAAGCGCTTGTGGCCGACCAGTTCCTCGCGGTGGTAACCGAGCCATTTCAACAGGGTTCCGTTGACCTTGGCGATCCGTCCGTCCATCAGTGTGGAGAGGTAGCCGCACGGCGCGTTCTCGTACAGGTCCTCCACGCTGTCCTCCGGCAGGTCGGAGAACGGCAGCTGCTTCTGGTCACGGTCCCCCTCCGGCCGCGGCCCACTGGTCCCACCGCCACCCGGGTACACCGTCACGTCTCCTGCACGAAGACGATGACCGCCTCGGCCGCCTCCTCGATGACGCTCGGCCGGGGGCATCCGAAACCATGGGCGGACATGACGAACGGGCTGCTCTCCCGGCCGGTCTCCCGCACCCCGTGCCTCTTGCCCACATCCATAAGAACATCCTGACACCCCCTGCGCCTGACGTCCTGGTCTGTCCGCTGAACGCCACCCACCAGCGTGGATCATGACGGGTGACCATCGAGGTGCGGGTGTGCCGGAGGACCGTGCCCACCTCGCCCCGCATCCGTGGACAGCATCGGCTCAGGTCCGGCCCGGGGGTGTCCGGTTCGGGATTCCGGTCCAGGAGCCTCGCCTTCGCCACGGTCCGGACATGGCGCCGTATCGCCGTGGCCGCGGCTTCGCCGCACTGCTCCTCGATCGCGTCGAGGAACGGCGCGGTGCTGGGCCAGGGAGCGATGGTGCCGCCGCAGGGATGCGTGCCTGCTCCCGGCGACCCGGTCCGCGACGGACTCCAATGAATTCGGCGAGCCACACGCTGCGGGGGCACGGTGGCGTGGAAGCTTCGGCCGGCGTGGTGGACGCGCTGACCCCGTCGGCCGCGCCGTTCCTCGCACGGGGGCGACCGGAGCGGTCGGAAGGATCGCGGCACCGGCGGTGTCGGCGATCCTGGTGGACGTCAGCTCCTTCCCGGTCAGTGGCACGCTGTTCCCGCCGCGGCACCGGGACGGTGACCGGGAACGTTTCTCCAGCCAGTGGATGGTGCCGGCAGCGGCGTGGCTCGTCCTGGCGGTGCCAGGCGTGGGCTGCCTCCCGCCGCGCCCCTGGCCGATGTCCGAGCTTGCGCGGCCAAGTCTTTGAAGCCGGTACGGGAATCGTCCGGGACCGCTGCTCCGGCGCCGCCGGGCAGAAGTTCCGCCACCAGGGCCCGCCATCGGACCGAAGGGTGCAGGCACGACCGCCTCGATGCCATGGCGTTCCGCCCGCAGGCGGGTGCCCGCGCGCCGTGACGTCCTCGCCGAGGGACCGTGGGAGACCGAGGCCGAGAAGGACCGGTCTTTCGAGAGGGGATACCGGGCGCGGCCCGAGTGGCAGCGGGCCGAGGCCAGGTGGCGTACCGCTCCCGAAGCACGGCCGGCACCAGATTTTCCTTGCCGGAGTAATGGAATCAGATCACGCCACCGGCATTTCCCGAGCGATCACTTATGTCATTGACGCCCGTTCTCGCATATCCCCGTTCGACAAATAGATGTGCTGCTGATTCCAGTAGCACCCTGCAGCTCCCCGAGCCCTTTTCTGCACTTGAGTTCCTTCCTCATTCAAATGTACTAACGCCGGGGCCGGAGATCCCAGGGCCTTCCCGCAGAGGATGTGGTCGCATCGCGCGAAGATCTTATTATTCGCCGCCCATGTACGGACGGGAGGTCGCTCACGGGTCCTTCCGCCCGACCTGCAGAAATGTTTCACGGAACGAAAGGACGACACTCCGCACAGCGGTGCGACGACCAGGAAGCGCCGTTCACCTGGGACCACTGATCGACTCCACGGCTCCGCGCCTTCTCGCTCAGCACTACGCGCAAGCCCAGGCCGCCTGCGGCTCGGGAATTTCCATGCACTCGAATTGGTGATTGCGGAAATAGGAGTGGCCAAATTAACGTAACGGTCACGATGTTTTCGGCCCCTGCCGAAACGGCGATCCATGTCCGCCACGGCGCGCTCAGCGACGTGCCCACGGTCGCAGCAGTCATACGAAATCGTTCGTCCCTCGTATTTTCGCGAGTGAATCACGCGTTTCGCCACCCTCCTGCATCCGTGCACCGAACCGGTCTGCGCAGCCACCGAGAACAGAACGGCAGCCACATGACAGCCCGTAACATCCTCTCGTGGTCCCCCACCGCCATCGTCTTCGACTGCGACGGGACTCTGATGGACACAGAACGACACTGGCAGGAGGCCCGGAACATCACCTTCCGGACTTTCGGCCTCAAGCCGCCGGCCGGGTTCGCCGAGCGCGCCAAGGGTGTGCACTACACCGAGTGCGGTGCGCTCATGGCCCTGGAGACCGGGAAACCGGACCTCGCGCACGACCTGGCCGACACGCTCCTCACCACCTTCACCGCGCTGGTCGACCAGGACCCCGTGACGATGCCGGGGGCCGCCGCGCTGGTCCAGCTGGCCGCTCGCCACATCCCTCTCGCGGTGGCGAGCAACTGCCCGCGGGACATGGTGGAATCGTGCCTCGACCGGGCCGGGCTCCTCAGTTCGTTCAGCCATGTCGTGGTCGCCGGCGAGGGCGTACGGCCGAAACCTGAGCCCGACGTCTACCAGGAGGCTGTCCGCCTCTGCGGCGTTCCCCCCGAGAGGGCTCTGGCGGTGGAGGACTCTCTCACCGGCATGGAGTCGGCCCGCAGGGCGGGCCTCCGCGTCCTCGGTCTGGGACCGTGCCCGCCGGGTCTGCAGGCGCAGCAGGCCGATCTGTGGGTCACGAGCCTCGCGGACCAGGATCTGGTGTGGTGGGCGCGTAGCCGGATCGGCGCGTAGGGCGGTCCGGCAACGGCCGGCGTACGGACCACGCAGAGCCGTTCGATGTCACTCAGCAGTGGCCCCGTCGGCCGGCGGAGGCGCGGGGACGCCGGCCCCCACCACACGGGAACCGCATGGACAGGTCGTTCCGGCGGCCGGTCAGCCGGTGGCCAGATGAGGAGCCAGGGCGTGCACGGTGCCTGCGGCGGACGAGAAGAACAGGGCGACGCCCACCGCGCCCGGGTCCGGGATGCCCGTCGCACGCTCACCGAGATAGCTGGCCCGGCCCATGCGTGCCGACAGGGACGCGGTGTCCCGCACCCCCCGCCATGCACCGTCCGCCGCCGCGACCAGGGCGGTCGCGGGCGGCGTACCCACCGCCGCCCGCAACGCGGTGGCGGCCGGAGTCAAGGCGTCGACCAGCGTCTTGTCCCCGGGTGAGGCGCCACCCACACGGCGGATGGCCGCCAGGCCCTGAGCGGTGCCGTCGGCGAGCGCGGCTCCCGTAAGGTCCGGCCCGCACCCTGCGGCGGCCCTGCTCAGCGCCTGGAACAGCAGACCGAACAGGGGGCCGCTGGTCCCACCGATCTCGTCGAGGAAGGCGGTGGCCAGGATGCCCAGAGTCTCCCCCGGCCCGGCCGTTCCGTCCGTCCGGTCGAGCAGGAGCCCGGCGGCCCGGACACCAGCGGCGAGATTGATCCCGAAGTCACCGTCCCCCGCCTGCTGGTCGAGCGCGGTCAGTTCGGCCTCGGTGGCGTATACCGATTCGGTGAACCGACGCACCCAGTCCCGGGTCCGCATGCCGTCGAACGCGTCAGCCGTCATGAGGACATCCTCCTGTTCTTCCGTCACGAGCCGTCCGGCGCCCGCCCCCCGGCCGCTCACCATCGCAGCGCCGGAGTGCGGACCGGTGCGTCGTAGAAGTCCAGCGTGGCACGGTCGGCGACCATGAGGGTCAAGGAGAAGCCCCGCATGTCGAGTGCCGTGACGTAGTTGCCGACGAGGTGCCGGGCGAGCCGTGTCCGCCGGGCGTCGAGAACGCGGCCCAGCTCGCCGAAGATGCCGTACAACTCGAGCGAGGTGACCGAGCCGAGACCGTTGACCAGTGCGATGACCGGATCTTCCGGACCGGGGCGCAGGGCGTCCAACAGAGCACCCGTCATGTCCTCCACGAGCGCGCCCACCCGCCCCTGAGCCCTGGTGCGATCGGCGCGCTCGCCGTGGATACCGACTCCGTACTCCAGTTCCCCGGGCAGCAGCTCGAATGCCGGTTCACCGGTGCCTGGTGCGTGGTGGGCGGCGGAGGCGGCGGCGAGCGTCCGGCAACGGCCTGCCAGCACAGTGCCGAGCTCCACCAGCCCTTCGAGGCCCATTCCGGTGTCCGCCGCGCCACCCAGGACCTTCTCCACCAGCACGGTGGCACCCGTGCCGCGGCGCCCGGCAGCGATCGTCCCGGAATCGGAAGCGAGGTCGTCGTCGACGAGGACCCGTGCGCAGGGGACTCCCGCGTCGGTAAGCCGCTCGGCCGCGATACCGAAGTTGATGCGGTCCCCCGTGTAGTTCTTCACTATGTGCAGCACGCCTTCCGGACCTGCCACCGAGCGGGAGGCCCGGAAGATCTGCCGGTTGTGCGGTGAGGCGAAGACCCTTCCCGGACAGGCGGCGTCGAGCATGCCCGCGCCGACGTATCCGGCGTGCAGGGGTTCGTGCCCGGAGCCTCCACCGGAGAGGAGGGCCACCCTCCTCGCCGGCGACGGGTGCCTGGCAGTGAAGAACCCGTCGACGGGGTCGTGCGCCATGAGGTCTGCGTGGGCACGGGCGAAGCCGGCCAGTGCGTCGGGGACGAGTTCACCGGTTCCGTTCTCAAAATACGTGGCCATACGCCGCACCCTTTCCGTCCCGGCCGCGAGGCCGGGCGAGTCGGCCTCCGGACGAGACTTCCATGGTGGGGGTGACCGAGCGCAGGCGGCAACTCGCGCAACGTGTCGGCCAGGCGCTCCGGCGTCCGTCCGGACCGGCCCGCACGCCGGAACCTTCCTGGCCGGCCTGGCCGGCCGGCGCTGCGCCTTCGGCGTCACGACCGCGCCGACCTTGGCCGTGATCGTCCGGTTCGTGACGGTCGTACCCGACTTCCCGGGACGGACCGAACGGCGCAGACGCCGTTGCGGCGAGCCGTGGCGCTGCCCGGAGTGATCCCGGTCGGGGCCGCCGCCCCGTACTTCGTGCCCCTGTGCCTGCCCCTGAGCGCCGCCGTCCGCGTCGTAGACGCGGCTTTCGCGCAGGTCCTCGAAGCCTGGCACAGCCGTTACCGGTTCCCGCACCCGCTGGACACCTCGATCCGGACCACCTGCACACGGCCGGCCGGCCAAGTCCGTCGACCGGGCACCATGGGCACTGGTGAGCGGCCTGCGGGAACAACCGACGTGCTGTCGGGGCCCACGACGCCGCCCGGGCAGCCGTCCGGTCCACGACGCCGGTCCGCTCGGACAGCCGTACGCTCCCGGACTGATCCCCTTCCGTGGAGGACTCGATGCGGCGAGGGCGCCGGTCCGGCATGACGAGACCGCAAAGGGCGCAGTCCCCGCTGTCGCCCTCGCCCCGGCCGGGAAGTCCTCCGGGCCTGGGGGACCGCGCGGCCGGGCCCGGACTCCCGCGGGGAACGGCTGCCGCGTGCCGCCGTCTCCCTGCCCGTACGGCGACCCGGCTCCCGCGCGGCGGGAAGGGGACTCGCCGAGAATCCGAACAGCGGTGAGGCGGCGAACCCGGGCTCCGGGGAGGGGCGCGCACTTCTACATCGGAATGCGCTGCGCCCGGGCGTACTGGTGGATCAGTTCGCCGCCGATCTCCGAAGCCAGCGCGGCGGTGATGCCGGACAGGTCCTGGGGCGGAGACACCCCCATCACCTCGAACCCGACCGGGCACAGGTCTCCGACGCAGCGCAACAACCCGAGAACCTCCCGTGAGGTGAGCCCGCCCGGCACCCGGGTGCCGGCACCGGGAGCGAAGGCCGGATCGGCGACGTCGACGGCCACCGAGACGTAGACGGGCCGGCGGCCGATCCGGTGCCGGACGACTTCGGCGGCACCTCGGACGCCCAGCCGGCCGAACCGGCCGACATCCAGCATCACCCCTCCCTGGGCGCGGCCGGAGGCGCCGCGCAAGCCGATCCGGACCACCGCGGAGGGGTCGACGAGGCGCTCCTCGATCGCCCGGCACAGGAAATCTTCCTGAGGGTGCGGACCCACAGGGTCCGCGGCCAGGCGGAGAAAGGCGACAGGACCGTGCCTCTCGGCCACCGCGCGCAGTGCCGCCACGGTCAGCGACCGGCCACCGCCGAGCAGCAGCACGGCGGCATTGCCTGCGAGCAGGCGGGACAGACGCGTGTACAGAACCTCGGGCACGGTCCCCGAGCCGCAGGGCGTCAGGTCGATGTCCCCGCCGTCCACACAGTCGACGAGGTCGAAGGTGCCTGGACCGCAGTCCGCGCCGGGAACGTGTGCGAGAGCCGACGCCTCCCGGACGGCATCCGGCCCCAGACGCATGCCGGGACACCGGCCAGACTCGTCGTACGGCAGGCCGAGAACCACGAGGTCACGGGCCGTGGGGTCCCGCTCGAACGGCAGTCGCAGGAAGGTGGGGGGCCGCGCGCGGGAGCGCGCGGGCGAGGCGATGCGCTCCACGGCCGGAGTTTCCTCCCGGGTTCGACGAGCTGTCGGCCGTGGGCGGACGGACCACCCGGTAACGGCCTCCGGCCACTGTGCCCCGGACTGCTCTCACCCCTCTCTCCCCCGCGTGACGGCCAGGGACCGGACCGCTGCAGTCGTACGGGCGAGGAGGCTTCGCCCATTCCGTGCCCTCCGCCCCACGACACGCCCGCCGGCCGGCCGGCCGGGAACCATCCCCGTCGCGGACGGTAATGTCTCCGTGACTCGCGGTGTCCGACACGTATGGGGAGACGATGGCGCAGAGGTGTACGGGCCTGAGGGGCCCGCAGGCGGCACCGGAGGCCGCTGTCATCGGTGCGGGGCCCGCCGCACCACCACCTGCGGACCGTCGGCGCGGCCCTGCTCCCGTCCGTGTCCAGCTGCGCTGGCTCGGCGTCAGCGGGTGGGAGATCGTGATCGGCCGAGGGCACCGCAGGCGGAGCATCCTGTTCGACCCCTACCTGAGCAGAATGCCCTTCACGGATGCCCAGGGCGTCACGGAACACGGCATCCCGCTGCGCCTCGACCACGGGGCGGTCGAGGCGGTCGCGTCACGGCATCTCACCGGCGCCCCCGAACTGGTCCTGGTGAGCCACGGGCACTTCGACCACATGGCCGACGTCCCGCAGCTTCTCGCCCGGCCGGAGTGGCGGCAGTCACCCATCCGGGTGCTGTGCGACGCGACGGTGTGCAGCCTGCTCGCGGCCATGGGCACTCCACCGCGGCGGCTCGCGGACGCCGTCCTGGTCGAGGGCGGGGAACACCTCCAGTTCGACGGGTACACGGTCGAGGTCTTCCGCAGCCTGCACAGCCGACGCCCCGACTACGGCTACTTCGCCCCCGGCCACCGGCCGGCTCCGCCGTCGGCGCCCTCGGTCCTGGGTGACCTCGTCGAGGGGAACACTCTCGCCTACCAGGTGTCCGTCCAGGGCGGGCCGTCGATCCTGCTCATGGGGGCGAGCAACTTCGCCGCCCGGGAGATCGCCGGGATCCGCCCGGACGTGGCCGCGGTGCCGATGACCACGACCGCAACGGTCCACCGCTACCCCGAGCGGCTCCTCACAGTCACCGGAAACCCGCAGGTGCTGATTCCCTGTCACCATGACGACATGGTCACACCGCTGACCGGCCCGCCGGACCTCCTGGCGGCCGCCACCTCCGAATCGTCCGTACGGGAACTGGCGGCGGCGGCCGGCCCCGGCTCACGTGTCGTGGCCCCGCGACACCTGGAGGGCATGGACCTCACCGCTCTCCTCACCTGATCGGGGTGCCGTCCGCCGGCGTGCCGTACAGGTCCAGGTAGGAAGGGAAGAGGCCGCCGCGGGTGTCGGTGGTGCGGGCGGCCAGCGCCGCGTGCACCACGGCCCGGGAGACCACGTCGGCCCCCGTCGCGAGGATCTCGTTGACCGCCATCACCTCGGTGTGCGCCCGCCAGCCGGCACGGTCCGCGGTGCCGTCCCCCCCACCGGTGGTCAGAGGCAGCCGGCCGGTCGCCAGTGCGAACACGGTGTCCCCATCGGTCAGCAGGTGCACCGGCCGGATCGCGCGGGCCAGACCGTCGTGCGCGGTGCCCGCCAGCTTCTGTGCCTGTGCTCGGGTGAGGGCGGCGTCGGTCGCCACGACGGCCAGGGTCGTGTTCAGCTGCCGTACCTCGTCGGCCTGCCGCCGGCGGCTCTCCTCGCGCGCGGCGGCCAGACGTTCCTGTGCTCGGGCGTGTACCTCGGCGTCCGGGCACGGGGAACGCAGCCCGTGGGCCCGGAACTCGTCGCCCACCGCCGTCCAGGCTCCGTACAGCGCACCGGTGGCCGGGTCCAGGAGCGAACCGGAAGCGTTGACCGCGACCAGGGCCGCGACCGTCACCCCGGACGGCAGGACGACGCTCGCCGTGCCGACGCCCCCCTTCATGCCACCGGCCACCGCTCCCGTGCCGGCTCCCGCACAGCCCTGGAGGACGGGCCCGCCCTCGCCACCACGGGCCGCCTCCACGACGGCCTCCCGCCCCAGCGCCGCCCCAGGCCGGGCCTTCCAGAGACCGCCGCGCCCCAGGTCGAACAGGGCTGCGGCGGGCACGACCGGCACCACCTGAGCTGAACCGGCGCCCACCCGGAAACCGCGGCCCCGCTCCTCCAGCCAGGCCGCCGCACCGGCCGCAGCGTCGAGGCCGAAGGCACTGCCACCGGTCAGCACCACCGCGTCGATCCGTGCCACCAGGTTGCGCGGATCCAAGGCGTCGGTCTCCCTGGTCCCCGGCCCGCCGCCGCGTACGTCGACCGCCGCGACCACCCCGTCCTCGGGAGCGAGGACCGCGGTGACACCGGTCAGCCAGCCGTCACCGGTGCGCGCGGCGTGCCCGACCCGGATCCCGGCCACGTCCGTCAACGCGTTCCGTGGTCCGGTGCGCGGTGCCGGCGCGGGTGTCCGCATCCCGTTCATCGACTGCCCTCAGCTCTCTCGCCTGTCTCGGCGGCACCGGTTCGCACCGCCGTCCCGCCCGTATGATCCTCCTCGGCCGCCGGACAAGGACAGTGATACCCGCCCTCTTCCGGCGGAGTCCGGCGTTCCCTACTCTTGTCGCCCGTGGCTGACGACCAGACGTACAGACCCGGCGCCGCCGTGCCGCCCTGGCTGGCCGGCCTGAGCCGGAAGGCGCCGGGGAACCTGTCGCCGGAGCTGACGCGGTACGCGGGCCCGGTGCCCGCCCACGCACGGGGCTCCGCCGTCCTGGCGCTCTTCGGCACCGGCGACCAGGGCCCCGATCTGCTCCTCCTGCGGCGTTCCGGGACCCTGCGGGACCACCCCGGCCAGGTGTGCTTCCCGGGGGGCTCCGCCGCCCCTGGTGACGGCGGCCCCGTGCGCACCGCGCTGCGCGAGGCACGGGAGGAGACCGGGGTGAACCCTTCGGAGGTCCGGATCGCCGGCACGCTGGCCCCGCTGAACCTCGCGCACAGCGGCTTCTCGGTCGTTCCGGTGCTCGGCTGGTGGGGTGCCGGCGGCCGGATCGCCGCAGACGGCGAGGAGATCGTGTCCGCCCACCGGGTGCCCCTGGCGGACCTCGCCGACCCCGGGGCGCGGCTGCTCATCCGGGTGGCCGACAGCCATCTGAGCCCCGCGTTCCTGGCCCGGAACCTGTTCGTGTGGGGATTCACCGCCGCCCTGACCGCCTGGCTGCTGCGGGTCGGCGGCTGGGAGCGGCCCTGGGACGCCGGCCGGGTCGAAGACCTGTCCGACGCGCGGCACCGCTACGGAGGCGGCCCGCCCCCCTGAACCGTGCGCGCGGCGTCGGTCCTCGTGCCGGAGACCGGGACGGCCCGCCGCAGTGCCCGTTCCCGCTGCCCCGCGCGGAAACCGTCGACCGGCCCCGAGGACGAGCGCAACAGGGCCAGGTACTCGCGCGTCTCCACCGCGACGGCCTCTTCGACGGTCCGGCCGAGGCCGTCCATCACCGCCGCCTTCAGATGCCGCAGGCAGGCGCCCGGGACATCGGCCAGCGTGCGGGCGAACAGGGCGGTCTCCTCCCGGAGCCGGTCCCGCGGGACCGCGCGCAGCGCGAGCCCCTTGTCGACGGCCTCAGCCGCCGACAGCCACCGGCCGGTCATCAGCAGTTCCATCGCCGGCTGCAGGCCGATCTTCCGGACGGTGCGGTGGGTGGCGCCGGCACCCGGCATGTGACCGTACGGGGTGTGCACGTCGCCGATCCGGGCCTCCTCGGCGATCAGCACGAAGTCGCAGGCCACCACCATCTCGAAGCCGCCGGCCCGTGCCTTGGCCTGCACCATGGCGATCGTCGGCACCGGCATGCGTTCCAGGGCGAAGACCACCCGGTTCAGGCGTTCCAGGTAGGCGGCGAAGAGATCGGAGTCGGCCTCCTCGCCGTCCAGGACCTCGGTGAGGAAACCGAGGTCGCTGCCGATGCAGAAGGCCCGGTCACCGGCACCGGTGAGGACGAGCACCCGGCTGGAGCCGTCCTCGGCGACACGGGCGAAGGCGTCCAGCAGTTCGTGATGCATCTGTTCGGTGGCGGCGTTGAGCCGCTCGGGCCGGTTGAGCGTGACCCAGGCGATCCCGTCGGCCCGGTCCAGCAGGATCGTCTCGTACGCCGGGTCCCCCCGCTCCGCCTGGGTCACCGGGCGAGGTCCGCCGCGAGCGGGACCCCGGTCATCGCCTCGCCGCGCACGGACACGTCGGCCCGGACGAAGACCAGGGCGTAGGCGCGGCGGGGGCCGTCGGTGAGGTTCGGCCCTGAACCGTGCAGGACGTTGGCGTGGTGGACCAGTGCGCTGCCCGCGGGCACCGGGTATGCCACGGGTTCCTGCTCGCTGCGTGCCTCCACCAGGACGGCGCCTTCCTCCGGCCGGGTGTGTTCCACCCGGCCCCAGCGGTGGCTGCCGAGGACGTAGTGGACGCAGCCGTTCTCCGGCGTGGCGTCGTCCAGGGCCATCCACACGGTGACCGCCTCGGGCGGGGTGAGGTGCCAGTAACGGTTGTCCTGGTGCAGGACGAGACGGCTGCGGTCGCCCTTGCCGGCCTGCTTGTAGAAGGAGTGGTCACGGAACAGGCGCACCGGTCCGCCGAGCAGGCGTTCCACCCGCCGGTAGAGGTCGGAACGGCGGACCTGGGCTTCGCAGGCGGGGTCGGACTGCCACAGGTTCACCTTCTGCAGCAGGGCCAGGTCCAGCGGTCTGCCCCTCCGCTCCGACAGGTCCCGGACCCCCTCGGCAGGCCGGCCGCCGTCGAAGAAGGCCCGCTCCACGCTTCCCCGGAGGTCTGTCACCTGCTCGGGGGTCAGCACGTGGTCCCAGCGGACCACTCCGTCGCGCCGGAAGACCTCGATCTCACCGGCCGCCCGGTCCGTCGCGGTCGTCGGCTCCACCGCACCGGCGGGCAAGTGGGAAGCGGTCATGACACTCCTCGGGAAGGGAGGGGCCGGGCAGTCGTGTGCGGCAGGAGAGCCGGCCGGGCCGGCCCGGGGTCTTCCCGCCGGACTCCGCAGCGATGCTGCCACAGGGCCGGCCTCCGGCCCATAGGCCGAGACGGCATCGCTCCGATGCGCCCGCGGCATGGCGTACGCGGACCGGACCCACTCATGCCGCCGGCGGGTGGCGGTGACCCGCGAATGGCATTGGACGCCACTCCGACGTGCGGTGTTCTCTGGACCGCGGCTTGCAAGCCCCATATGACCCCGCTCGACGCGAGCCGTTCCGGAACCACTCCCGCCTACTCGCAGGCGGGCAGGCACGGCATCACCATGTTCGCCACGCCACGGAGCCGGGTGCACAGGCTGTGCGGGCAGACGGTCGGTGCCCCGGGACTGTCCACGCGCAGGAGGCCAGACACGTATGCAGGTTCTACTCGTGAACGCTCGCCGGTCGCTGTACTCCGGGGAGTCGATCTCCGCACCGCAGTTGGGGCTGCTCTCCCTGGCCGCGGTCCTGCGGGAAGGCACCTTCCACGACACCAAGGGAACCGACGTCCGCTTCATCGACGACCAGTTGTTCGTCCTGCAAAGACCACTGGCCACACCGAACGAGTTCCTGCGTGGCCATCAGCCGGACATCGTGGGTATCCAGGTCCTCACCTCCAGTCTGAAGAACGGCATCAAGCTCGGTGCCGAGAGCCGTAGGCACCACCCCGGCGCACTGGTCGTGTTCGGCGGCGTCGGCGCCACCCCGCTGGCACGGCAGCTCGTGGAGGACGGCTCGGCGGACGTGGTGGTGAAGGGCGAGGGAGAGGTCACCTTCTCCCACCTGGTCCACGAATACGGCACCAACGGCCGCAAGAACCTGCGCAAGATCCGCGGCATCGTCTTCCGTGACGAGGACGGCACCGTGGTCGAGACGCCGGCCGCGCCGCAGGTGATGCGTCTCGACAAGCTGCCCCGACCGGCCCGCGACCTCGCGGACATGCAGCTGTACAACCAGATCTCCCGCGGCCGGTCCGGCAACCTCGTCACCAGCCGCGGCTGCTCGTACGCCTGCGCCTACTGCTACTCCAAGCACCAGTGGGGAGTGGGGCAGCGCCGGCACAGCGCGGACCGGGTGATCGAGGAGATCCGGGAGCTGGTCGAGGTCCACGGGTTCGACCGGATCCGCATCGAGGACGACGACTTCGTCGAGGACGTCCCGCGCATGCAGGAACTGTGCCGGAGCATCGAGAAGTCGGGCCTGCAGGGCAAGTTCGAGTGGGAGGCGAAGGCACGCCCCGACCTCATCGACGACGACATGGCCCGCATGCTGCGCGACTCCGGCTGCTTCCGGCTGCTGGTCGGCGTCGAGACCCTCGACTGGTCACTGCTCAAACGACTCGGCCGGCCGGTCAAGGTCGATGTGACCGAGCGCGCGATCGCCTCGCTGAGCAAGGCCGGGATCGGCGTGCAGGCCACTTTGATCCTCGGTATTCCGGGCGAGACCGACGAGGCGATGCGCACGACCATCACCTGGCTGCAGTCGCGGCTCGGTGACAACCGGCACGACATCGTCTCGCCCTGCTTCTTCGTGCCCTTCCACCACGAGGTGGAGAAGGACATGGCGAAGCGGGTCAACTTCACCCTGGAGACCGACGACAGCGACTGCTTCACCGGCCACATCCCGGTGACGTCCAGTGAGGGTGCGTCCATCGACGAGCTGTGGAAGCTGTACGACGACATGACCCCCACGCGTCGCGACGGCAAGTACAAGCGCATCGCGTACCTGGCCGACCTGAGCACCGTCCAGACCCGGCTCGGCCTGCTCGACGGCGGCGCCCCGCAGACGAAGGAGCCGGCCGCCCTGGTTCCGGAGGTCCAGTGACTACGCCGACGACGGCCCTGGGCACGGAAGTCCTGGACGTCCCGGCCCACGACGGTGCGCGGCCGGTCATGTCCCACCGCCCGGACGTCCTCCACGACGGTGAGGGCAAGCCGTTGGCCCGGCTGGGATCCGCCGGCCGTCTCGCACAGTTCCGGATGGCTGAGGAGGCCGGCCGGGTGGCCCGCCGGCTGCGCAGCGTGGACGACACGGCCTGGTTCGGGCTGCTGCGCCGCGCTGCGGACGGTCTCACCGCCCGGCTGGACAGTGGTGACCTCGACCTGTGGCTGCGGGCACTGTCCTCGGTGAGCGGCCTGCCGCACCGGCGGGCCGCCCGCGGGCTGCGCACGGCCGCTCTGGACCTCGCCCGCATGGAGGAGATCCTGGCTGCGCAGTCCCCCGACGGCACGGTGGCGGCCTACCGGACCGGCGGCCATGACCCGCGCTGGAGCTGGCGGCCGGCAGGCCGGTCGGTGCTGGTGCGTCAGCCGGGCAACTTCCCGACCATCAACGTCGAGTGGCTCCAGGCCCTGGCCGCGCGTCGTCCGGTACTGCTGAGCACCGGAGCCGCCGACCCTTTCACACCGGTCCTGCTCACCGAGGAGCTGTACGCGGCCGGGCTGCCCGAGCACGGTGTGTCCGTGGTGCACGGCGACGCACCCGCCCTGCGCCGGCTGGCCGACCAGGTGCTGTGGCCGGGCGAGGACGTGCCCGCCGACCTGCCGCCCGGAAAGGTGAAGACGTACCACTTCGGCCGTAGCCGCGCGGTGATCGGTGACCGGTCTCCGGGGAACGCCTGGCAGCGGCTGGCCCGGGAGGCCTTCGCGGGCTGCGGCAGGCTCTGCACCAACATCAGTTCCCTTGTCGTGCTGGGCGATCCCAAGGAAGCGGCCGAGGCACTGGCGAACGAGTTCGCGCTCCGTCCGGTGCTGCCGCTGGACGATCCACGGGCGTCGGTGCCCGCGTTCCCGGACCGGGCGGTGCGGGACGCACTGGCGCTGCGGATCGAGAGGGAGGTCGCCGCCGGCGCGGTGGACGTCACCGCGGCCACGACCGGTGTGCCGCTGCGGGTCGACCTCGACGGCCATGCCTTCCTGCGTCCCACGGTGCTGCTGGTGGATCCCGGATCGCCGTTGTTCGGTACGGAACTCCCGTTCCCCTTCACGGCGGTGGCGCACGTTCCCCGGTCGAAGGCGGTCGCCGCGTGTGCCGGGTCCCTGATCGTTTCCGTCGTCGGTGAGGCCGACGGGCTGGTGCACGCGCTCGCGGAGGAACCGGGCGTCGACAAGGTCTTCGCCGGCGACCGGTTCGACCGCGGCTACCACCCGTGCGACCCGCACGAGGGCCATCTCGCCGACTTCCTGTTCAAGAAGAAGGCCGTACTCCCGGGCACCTCCGCGTGACCGGCCCGGACGGCAATCAAGGAGAGGGACCCGTCATGCGCAGTCCGAGCGAGTCGAGGCTCCGTCCGATCACCGACGAGGACGTACGCCGCCTCGTCCGCCTCCACTTCGATCCACGGCACGGCACGCCGTACTGGCTGGAGCGTGACCGGCGCCAGGGCACCCGTGTCCTGGAGAAGGTGCACGGGCTCGTGGACGCCGCCGCACTGATCGGGCTGCGTGACGGACCCGACCAGATGCACTTCGAGGAGGCCGCGCGCCGGACTCCGCTGGAGAACTTCGTGCCGCGCTCGGTGCTCGCCGAGGGCGGCACGCTCTGGGCGGCGCAGACCGGCGGTACCACGGGACCTGCGAAGCACGGCACCTGGGGCAGCCGCTACTGGCAGGACATCCTCGCCTTCTCCGACGAGTTCCTGGACCTGCACGGCGTCCCGCGCGGGAAGAACTGGCTGTTCGTCGGGCCGATGGGCCCGCACACGACGGGCCGGCTGGTGGTCGCCTTCGCGGAGCGCCGCGGCGGGATGTGCTTCTCCATCGACCTCGACCCGAGGATCGTGAAGATCTTCGGCGAGGAAGGCATGACCGCCGCGTACGACCGTTATGTGGACCACATCTGGGCGCAGATCGCGGAAGTGGCCAGGTCCCAGGACGTCGGCGTCCTGTTCTGCACCTCCAGACTGCTGGAGATGCTGCCCGAACGGCTCGGCACCGAGGCACTGGCCGGGGTGCGGGCCATCGTGCACGCGGGTACCACCCTGGAGCCCGAAACACACCGGCAGCTGCGCGAGCAGTTCTTCCCCGGCGTCCCGGTGGTCGGCATGTACGGCACGTCGACCACCGGCATCAGCTGGCAGAAACCCTTCGAGGCCGAGGACGAGCACCGGGTGGTGTACGTACCGTGCCAGCCGCACATCGCTCTCGACGTCGTCGACGAGCAGGGGGACGACGTGCCCTACGGCGAGGAGGGCCGGGTACGGGTCTGGCGGCTGACGGACGACGCCCTGCTGCCCGGTTTCTGGGAGCGGGACCGGGCCAGGCGGGTCCGGCCCTACGGAGTGGCGGCCGAACGCTATCCATGGCCGTGGGTGGGAGACCCGTACAGCCCCGAGTTCACCGAAGGACACCGCGTCGAGGGGGTCTACTGACATGGCCGGATTCCTGCTGTCCGTCCGACCTGACGGCAGTACCGAGGTCGGCCTGCTCGGCGAGGGCCGAGGCATGGACGTCATGGTGCGTCGCAACGGTACGGACGTCGTCGTGGTTCAGGGCGACCGGCTCACCGAGGAGGAACCGCCGGAACAGGCGCCGCTCGCCGGCCTGACGGCTTGGGCCGAGCGAAGTCACAGCCGTTACTGTGCCGTCCTGGTCCGCGAGGGCCGGGCCACCCTGTGGAGCGACGTCGGTGCGACCTGTCCGCTGCACTGGGCGCGCGCCGCCGGGGAGCTCCTCGTCGGAACATCGGCCGGCGCCATGCTTCCGCGTCTCGGCGGCCCCGTGGTGCTGGGCGACGCCGAACGGTCGCTGCTGCCCGGCGGCCGGTTCACCGGGGTCACGGCGGTTCCCGCGAACAGCGCGGTGACCCTGGTGGTGAACGCATACGGCGACGATCCCGTGGCGGTACACCGGCTCGCACCGCTGCCGGAGCGGCCCTCGGTGACGGACCCGGACCAGGCGGTGCGGACCGTCCTGACGGTGCTGGGCGAGTCCGTCGCACGACTGACCGCGGGCGCGGACGAGATCGGCGTGTCGCTCAGCGGCGGTGTGGACTCCTCCACGGTCGCGGCGCTCGCGGTGCGGGAGGTGGGCGCGTCGGCGGTACGCACGTACACGGTGGGCACACCGTTCGGCGACGAGTTCGCGCAGGCGGCGTGGCTGGCGGACCGGCTGGGCACCAAGCACGAGGAGGTGCTCTTCGGCCCTGAGCAGCTCGCCGGGATGCTGCCCCGCATGATCCACGCGCTGGAGACCTGGGACCCGCTCACCCTGCAGATCGCCGCGCCCGCTTGCTTCCTGCAGGACCACATCGCCACCGGCAGCCGCCAGGTGCTGCTGTCCGGGTACGGGGCGGACCTGCTGTTCGCGGGGCTCGGCGGCACCGGGGACGAGGAGGCCGTCGAGCGTTCCGTCGTCGCACAGACCCGCGCGACCGCGCGGAGCAACGAGTTCCACCCCGCCTTCGCCGACGCCCGCCACACCGCCGTACGCCACCCGTACTGGTCACGGGAGGTCATGGATACGGCCCTGGGCATCCGCGGGCGGCTCAAGGTCCGGGAGGGAACGGCGAAGTGGGTGCTGCGCAGCGCCGCCGCCGATGTCCTGCCGGAGGAGGTGGCCTGGCGTCCCAAGCGCGGCATCCACGAGGGCACCGCGATGAGCCGCATGTTCGCTGCCGCGCTGGACAGCGACGACCCCGCCGTCCAGGCAGGGCGGCTGTACGGGATCGCCACCGGCGTCTTCCGGGACGGCGGACCGGAGACCGGACACGACGAGGCGGACCGGGACCGACGTCTGGGAGGCATGGGATGAGGGTTCTGCTGGTGTGGCCTCGCAACGAGCGGGCCCTTCTCAGCGACCGGCTGAGCTGCTGCGAACCGCTGCCGCTGGAATATCTCGGGGGCGCTCTGCGCGGCCATCACGACGTGACGATCCACGACCTGCGCCTGGATCCGTCGCTGGCGCAGTACGCGGCGACGCACGAACCACCGGACCTGGTGGGCGTGGCCATCCCGTACACCACCAGCGTCCGGGTGTCCCGCGAGGTGAGCCGTGAGGCACGCCGCCTGTGGCCGGACGTACCGATCGTACTCGGCGGCCACCACCCGACGGTCTCGGCCGAGTGGCTCGACGGTTTCGCCGCCGACTGGGTGGTGGCGGGCGAGGGAGGTGCCCCGCTGAACCGGCTGGCCGCCGACCTGGAGGCGGGCCGCGCTCCGCAGACGGGGCCGGGATTGGCGCCGTACGACGCCCGTACCGGTCTGGAACGCAACCGGCGGCCCCGCCCGGCGGCGCTCAACGACCTGCCGATGCCGGACCGCTCGCTGCTCTCCCACCACCGGCAGGACTACTTCCACTCGATCTACCGGCCGGTGTCCCTGATCCGGTTCACCGCGGGCTGTCCGTACACCTGCAAGTTCTGTTCGCTGTGGCGGATGACGGACCGGCGTTACCTGGTCAAGGACATCGACCGGGTCCTCGCGGAGATAGCCGACATCGACGGTGACAACCTCTACGTCGTGGACGACGAGGCGTTCATCCAGCCCGGGCGCATGCTCGAGCTCGCCGACGCCATCGACAAGGCCGGCTTCCGCAAGCGGTTCCACATGTACGTACGCACCGACACCGCGCTGCGCCGGCCCGACGTGATCGCCCGCTGGGCGGAGATCGGCCTGGACTCGGTGCTGGTCGGGGCCGAGTCGATGACCGACGACGAACTCTCCGGCTACCGCAAGGGCACCGACGCCGACCAGACCCGGCAGGCCCTGGACCTCTTCCACACCAACCAGGTGAAGGTGCGGGCCAATTTCATCGTCCAGCCCAACTGGGTCGACAAGGACTTCGCACGGCTCGGCCGGACCATCGAGGAACTGCAGGTGGACATGCCGAGCTTCTCCGTGCTGACCCCGCTGCCCGGCACCGACCTGTACGACGAGAGCCGGGAGCAGCTCATCAGCGACGACCCGGAGCTCTTCGACTGCTACCACTCGCTCTTCCCGACGACCCTTCCGCTGGAGGACTTCTACCACCGGCTCGCCGAACTGCTGGCGGGAGCGAGTGCCCGGCCCGCCCCCGGCGTCGCCTCCGGCCAGGACCCGTCCGTCTTCTACTACTCCGACAACAGCGCCTTCGACGAGATGCTCAGCAGCATCCGCCTGGCCGCCGGGCCGGGCAGGGCCCGGGAGCCGGAGCGTGTCCCGAGCACCGGATGACCCCGCCGTCTCCCCGCCCCCGGCACGCCGGTGCCGTCCCGCCGTTGAGCAGACCCGACCACGAGGAGCCGTGACCGAGCATGTCCGCCGAATCCTCCCGCCGCCGCAAGGTGTACTTCATCGGCCTCAACGCGGTGCCCTTCCTCCCCCTAGTCGCCGGCCTGCTGCGCACGTACGCGGAGCAGGACGAACGCATCGCGGCCTCCTACGACTTCCAGGAGCCGCTGTTCCTCGTCGCCCCCGTGCAGGAGATGGCGGACAGCATCACCGAGCCGGACGTCCTCGCCCTGTCCTGCTACGTGTGGAACTTCCGCCGGCAGATGAAGGTGGCGAAGATCCTGAAGGAGCGCTACCCGGACATGCTCGTGGTGGCCGGGGGGCCGCACGTGCCGGACCGGGTGGGTGACTTCTTCACCCACCACCCCTACGTCGACGTCCTGGCACACGGTGAGGGCGAGGTGGCCTTCCGGGGGCTGTTGTCCGTGCGGCTCTCGGACCGTCCCGACTACGCCGGCGTGCCCGGCGTGACGGTGAGGAAGGGTGGCGTCCCGGTCGCCGGCCCGCCCGCCGAGCGACTGCCGCGGCGTATCGAGACCCCCAGCCCTTATCTGAACGGGGTGATGGACGGGGCTGTGGAAACCTGCCGGGAGCGAGGCCTGCGTTTCTACGCGTTGTGGGAGACCAATCGTGGCTGCCCGTACTCCTGCGCCTTCTGCGACTGGGGCTCGGCAACGATGAGCGCTCTGCGGATGTTCGAGGAGGACCGCCTCCAGCACGAGATCGAGTGGTTCGCCCGCAACGACGTGGAAGACCTCTTCATCTGCGACGCCAACTTCGGCATCATGCCCCGCGACCTGGAGATCGCGCACGCGCTGGCGGAGGCACGCACGGAGGCCGGCTCACCGAAGCAGATCCGGGTCAACTTCGCCAAGAACTCCAACGACCGGGTCTTCGAGATCAGCAAGGCCTGGCACGACGCGGACCTGCTGATGGGCACCACTCTGTCCATGCAGAGCACCGACATGGACGTCCTGGAGGCGATCGACCGCAAGAACATCGGCCTCGAGAACTACCGCAAACTGCAACAGCGTTACGCCGTCGAGAACATCCACACCTACACCGAGCTGATCCTGGGGCTGCCGCTGGAGACCGCGCGCACCTTCCGCGACGGCATCGGCTCACTGCTGGAGGCCGGCAACCACGAGGACATCCGCGTCTACGAGTTCGGGATCCTGCCCAACGCGCCGATCAACACCCCGGACAAGATCACCGGTTACGGTCTGCGCACGGTACCCAAGCGCCTCTACGTCGAGCGGCCCGGCACCCCCGACGACGAGGCGGAGACCATGGACATGGTCATGGAGACCAGCGCCATGCCCCGTGACGAATGGGTCGAGTCCTTCGCCTTCGTGCAGGCGGTGCAGTTCCTGCACAACGGCTGCTATACCCGCTACCTGTCCATCTACCTCCGGCAGGAGCACGAGATCGGATACACGGCCTTCTACGAGGGGCTGCAGAACTACTTCACCGCCCGGCCCACCAGCTTCATCGGATCCCTCTACCTGCGTATGCGCAGCCTGTACCAGGACTACATCGACATCCCGACGCTGCCGCTGGCCAACCTGGTGGCCAGCCAGCCCGACCTGGCCTCCCACCTCGCCCCGTACGGCAGACGACGGGGCTGGACGATCGACAACTGGGGATGGCTGCGGGTGGCCACGGAGTTCGACCGGTTCCACGCCGAACTGGAGGAGTACCTTCGCACCCTGGGGCTCGACCCCGACCAGGACACGGAACTGCGCGACGTGCTGCGCTTCCAGCGTGACGTCACGCTGCGCCCGGACTACGACCCGCAGCACGGCAAGACCGCCGAGTACGCCCACGACTGGCCGCGTTACTTCGGCGGCGCCCCGCTGCGCCCGCACCGCGTCCGGGTGGACTACAGCGATCAGCAGTTCGGGGCGAACGGCCGCTTCCGCCCCGTGCCGGGCGACCTGAAGGCGTTCGCACTGGCGGCGATCGGCCCGAGCTATCCGGTCTCGCGGATCGGCCACTACCGGCATCGCTTCGAGTCCGCCGAGGTGACGCCTCTGGCGGAGCCCGCGTTCAGCGAGCAGCGGTGACCGCGGGGCCCGGCGCTCCGGCCTCCGACCTGCCGCACCGTGCGGCACTGGCCGTGCTCGCCGGGGCCTGCGGTCTGTTCGCGTTGCTCCAGCTCGGCGTGGCGACCCTGCTGCCGCAGATTCAGCGTGGGTTCGGGGTGTCCGGCGCGGACGCCGCGTGGGTGGTTTCCGGACATCTGCTCGTCGGCTGTGTCGCCACCCCCGTCGTGAGCCGGCTGGGCGATCTGTACGGCCGGCGCGTGGTACTGCTCTGCGTCCTGGCCGTGGTGGCGGTGGCGTCCGTGGTGTCGGCGCTCACCGGGTCGTTCACCGTGCTGCTCGTCGCGCGCCTGGTGCAGGGTGTGGCCGCCGGCCTCTTCCCGCTGTGCGTCGGTCTGCTGCGGGAGGGTTTCCCCCTACGGCCGCTGTCCGGCCCGTCGGGCCTGCTGTCCGCCTCCTTCGGCGTCGGTGGGGGTGTCGGCATCGTGCTGGCGGGCTTGTTCGGCGGTGGCCTGCCGGCCGTGCGCTGGCTGTTCGCGGCCGCCGCGCTCCTCGCCGCGGTGCTGCTGGCGGCGGCCGCCCTGGTGCTGCCCGAGACGCCGCGCCGGCCCGCCACCCGCATCGACGTACCCGGGCTGCTGCTCCTCGGCACCGTCAGCACCTGCCTGCTGCTGGGGCTGACCCGGTACGGCCAGGAGGGCCTCGGCTCGTCCACCGGCGCGGTGCTGCTGGCGGCCGCAGCTGCGGGCTGCGTCATCCTGTTCCGGGTGGAGCGCCGGTCACCGGAACCGGTGCTGGACGTGCGGCTGATGTCGCGTCGGCCGCTCCTCTGCCTGAACCTGGTCAGCCTGCTGACCGGGCTGGTGATGTTCCAGATCGGTGTACTCGTACCCGCCCTGGTGGCCGCCCCTCACGGCACGGGGTACGGCCTCGGCGGGGGTGGTGCTGTCCTGGCCCTGGTCATGCTGCCCATGCAGCTCGGCGCGCTCTCCGGCGGGTTGCTGTCCGGCTGGCTCCGGGAGTCGGGGAGGCAGACCGCCCGCACGGTGATGGGCACGAGCACGGTCCTGTTCGCGGCCGGTCCCCTCGTGCTGGCCCTCCTGCCCTCCGGGGCCGCGGGGCTGGCCCTGGGCACCGCCCTGAACGGTCTGGCCACCGGTCTGCTGGGCGGGGCCATGGTGGAACTGCTGGTGCAGGTCTCGCCGAGCGGGTCGACCGCAGTGACGGTCGGCCTGAACGGCGTGCTGCGGAACCTCGGCGGAGCCTTCGGAGTGCAGGTCAGTTCCATGGTGCTGGCGGTCGTGGGCGGTGCGTCCGCCCACCCCCCGGCCGCCGCGTACCGCGCCTTGTTCGCGGGTTCGGCCGTCCTGGCCGTGGTCGCTGTGGGCGCGGCTCTCCTCTTCCCTCGTTCGCCTGTCCCCCGTCAGGACGCCCCGGTGCCGTCCGGCCGCGCCTCCCGCACGATCCGGCCAACCATCTGAACGCCGGGTTCCGTGGAGCCTCCGACGATCTACCGTGGTCCGGGTCGCACGTGGAACCGGTAGGCACGGCCCGTCACGGCTCACCTGCCCCGGGCCGGGCCGTGGCGGAGAGGAGTGCCAGATGTTCGATCTGCGCCGTTCGGACGTGGTGCTGCTGCAGGCCGTGGCGGACCACGGCAGTCTGCACGCGGTCGAGCGGGACGGCTGGATGACGCAGTCGTCCGCCAGCCGCCGGCTCGTCAAACTCGAACGCCGGCTGCGCACCCTGCTGGTGACCCGTGGGGCCACGGGTACCGAGCCCACCGAGGCCGGGCACGCACTCCTGCACGCCGGACGCCGGCTGCTGGCCGCGATCGACTTCGCGATCGCCACCACCCACCACGAGGCCGACACGGCGAGCCGGTTGTCCGTGGTGGAGTTCGCGGTGGGGACGGAGTGGGCGTACGGCCTCGATCAGCAGTTGGCCGGACGGTTCCCGGACGTGGTGTTCGACATAGTGCCGGACGACTGCCACCGGGTCTGGCAGCGATTCGAACGGTACGCCGCCGACGCGGCACTCGGCTGGGAGACGGCGAGGCGGCCGGTGACACGGCGCGGCGGCGTACTGATCCGGACCGTCGCCGAGGAGCCTCAGCAGATCGCCCTGCCTTTCGGACATCCGCTCGCCGCACAGGAAATACTTGACCTGCGCGACCTCTCCGGCACGGACTGGGTGGCCGTGGTCGGCGGCGACTCCGGCGACGACCAGGGCTGGGCTCTCTCCCGGCTCACGCCGGTTCCGCCGGTCAGCTGCACGGTGCGCTCCCAGGGGGCGGCCCTCGACCTCGTGCGCCGTGGGTACGGCATCGCGCTGGTCTCTCCCTCGGGCCGCGGCAGGAACGCCGGACCGGGCGTGGTGCTGCGCCCGCTGCGGCAGAAGTTCGTGCGCAGGCTACGGCTGGCCGTCGACCCGCTGGCGATCCCGGAGCCGCTCGCCGAGGACCTGTGCGCCTGGCTGCGCCGACGGTACGCGCTGCGGACGGCGGGGCACGGCACCATCCCGGTGGGCACCTACCGGGACCAGACTCCGAGCAGTGGGGACCTCTCGGCCCCTGCCACCGGCGAGGGGGTGGTGCCCCCGGTCCTGCTGTCCGAGTTGCGCTGGTCCGCGACGGCCCGCTGCGACGGCTTCGAGCCCGAGCACCTGCACCTGCTCCGGGTGATCGGCCGGACCGGCAGTCTCAACCAGGCGGCTTCGGCCCTCCTGGTCACGCAGCCCGCGCTGACCCGCCGTATCCACCGGCTCGAAGCGAGCTGCGGTCTGCCGCTGGTGCACAGCACGGCCCGCGGCACCTCGCTCTCGGCCACAGCGTGTCGGCTGCTGGCCTGTACGGGCCCGGCCGAGCACCGGCTCGACGCCCTGGCGAACCACCTGCGCACAGGCGATCCCACTCCCGTCCCTCCGGCCGGCCGGGCACCTGCCGAGGCCGGCGCCGGACCGGCCTGATCCCCGGTCAGTGTCCGGACGCCACCCCGCCGAGGTGCTTCAGGACGGCCCGACGGGCGGCACGGGGCAGCAGGGGTGCCAGGGCGAGGGCCGTCTCCTGCGACGTCCGGTGGTGGACACCGGCCATTCCCAGGGCCTGGGCGGCCCGGACGTTGCGTCCGAGGTCGTCCACCAGGACGCACTCCTCGAGCCGGCGGTCCAGCAGCCGGGCGGTGTGCCGGAAGATCTCCGGCTCCGGCTTGCGCAGCCCCACCTCGCAGGAGATCACCACGGCGTCGAACAACCCGTCCCAGCCCCGCCGGTCGTACGTGTGGCCCCAGGAGTTGGACAGAAGGGCGACCTTCAGGCCGGCGTCACGTAGTGCCCGCAGGAGGGCCACCATGGCCGGCTCCTCGGTGAACGGCGCGAACATCCGTTCCACCAGGCCCTCCGCGACGGGGTGCGAACCGTCGGACCGGCGGACGAGCGCGGCCAGCGTCGCCTCGAATTCGGCCACCGGCAACTCGCCCCGCTCCACCAGGTGGAACTGCCGCGCCACCGCACCGGGCACCGCCCGCGGGCCCAGAAGCCGGCCCAGAGCGGCGTGGAACTCCTCGGCGTCCACCCCCTCGGCGGCCGCCCATACGGCGATGCCGTCGGCGAAGGAACGCGTGAGGACCCCGCCCCAGTCGACGACGATCCCCGACACCTCTGCCACAGGTTCCCCCTCGCCTTCGGGCAACGGGGCCGACGGGCCCCTGCCGGTCCTGTTCCAGGGTGCCCGCCGCGCCGGCCGGCCGCAGCACTCCCTTCCCCATTCGCCCTATGCCTTTTGAGGCGTGCGCCGACCCGTCTCCGCGGATGCGTTGCCGCCGTCCGCAGGAGCGGCACATAGTCGGTACGGCATCGTGCGGCAGCAGGCTCACACGTACCGGAGGGTGACACGGATGCAGCTCGGTCGGCCGGTGGAAGAACTCGCCCGTGAACTGGACGAGCGTGGGTTCGTCCTACTTGACGATCTCGTCCCCGAACCGGTCCTGGAGATCATGCGCCGCGGCTGCGACGACCTGATCGGACGGACCCGGCACATGCGCCACAGCACCCAGAGCTGGCAGCTGGAGGCCGAGGGGGAGGGCGGCGGCTGGGCGGCCCGCGCCTCGGGGAGGGAGGGTATTCCCGGCAAGGTGCGGGTGCTGGGCCGTGCCCACGAGCACTCCCCGGAGCTCGCCAAGGTTCCCGAACTCCTGTGTCTCAACGAGAACGTGGTGGAGCCGCTGCACGGTCTGCGCGGCGACTTCTACAACAGCTACCTCTGGGCCAAGCCCTCGGAGGTCGGCTCGGAGAAGCCCTGGCACCAGGACGCGCTCTTCCTCGCGGACGAGTTCTACGAAACCTACGAGGACGTCTTCACCATCTGGATCGCCGTGGACGACGCCCGTGAGGACAACGGCTGCCTCCGCTTCCTGCCCGGGTCCCACCGCGGCCGCGTGCTGCAGGAGCCGGACGGCATCGACCGTGAGGACCTGTTCGCCTCCCCGCGTGAGCCCTCACTGGACATCGGCCGGCTGTGGCCCGACCTGACGCCGGTCACCCTGCCCCGGCGCGCCGGTTCGGCTGTTCTCTTCGGGGCTTTCACCGCGCACACCTCCTCCGCCAACGACACCGCGGACCAGCGACGCGCCGTCAGCTACGTCTACTCGCTGCCGCGGCGTCCCGGCACCGCGGGAGGCGGGCGGTGACGGCTGCGGTCCCGGAAGACTCGCTCGGTACGGTCTCGCGGACAAGGCGGACGCCGGACCTGCAGGAGCTCGACCCCGCGGTCCACACCGACACCGTCTGGCAACTCGCCCGCGCCCGGGATCTGGCGGCCCTGGGCCGGGCGGAGACGACGCGGGGGTGGATCGCGGGCAGGCTCACGGCCCCCGGCTCGGATCCCGCGCGCGATGCCCGGCTGTGCCTGGGGCCCGGCGGCGACGTGGTCGGCGCCGCGTGGGTGAGCCGCACCTCGGGTGTGGCCGGCTGGGTCGTGGAGCTGGTCCTGGGACCCCAGGCCACCCGGGCCGACGGGACCGGGCTGCTCGACTTCGCCGTCACGCGCTGCCGCGAGACGGCGGGCGGACCGGACGGTGTGGAGCAGGCGACGCTGTCCTGCTTCGTCTCCGAGGGGGAGCACACCACACGTGCGGCCCTGCGGAACCACGGATTCGGCTCACCCCGGGCCTACCATCGCATGTCGGTCGCACTGGACGGCCCCCTCCCGCCCGTTCCCGTCGTTCCCGGCGCGGTGGTGCGCCCACTGTGCGAGGAGGCGGACCTGCGTGCCTTCCACCGTGCGAAGAACCAGGCGTACGCCGCCGAGGAGGCCGGCAAGGAGGAGGACTCCTTCGACGCCTGGGCACGGTGGTACCGGTCCGACCCGGGAGTCGACCCGGAGCAGTGCGCGCTGCTCGAACTCGACGGCCGCGTCGTGGGGTTCGTGAACATCACCGACCGGATGCTGGACAGCCGTGGCGTGGCCTACGTGCGGCAGCTCGGCATCGACCCGTCGGTGCGCGGCAGAGGGCTGGGGGCCGTGCTGCTGAGGTGGGCGCTGGGCGAAGCACGGCGCCGGGGCCGGACCGGGATGGTCCTCACCGTGGACCAGGAGAACGTCCGGGCACGTGCTCTGTACCGGCGGCTCGGCTGGCGGGTGGAGTCCCGCTGGGACGACGTCCGGCGCACCGTCACCCTGCCGCCCGGCGGCCATGGCTGAGGAGGCCGCCGGGCCGGTGCCGCCCTGTTCAGTCCTTTCCGATGATGCGCCGCATCCGGGCCTGGGCCTCGCCCGCCCTGAACGCCCTGCGGTGCGACTCCTTGGCCTCGGTCCGTACGCGCTCCAGTCCCTCCACGAACGGCGCGTTCACCCGTGGCCGCGTCCCCTGCACCGCGGCCGGGGTGTAACCGGCGATGGTACGGGCCAGCTCCACAGCGCGCTCCAGCACCTCCGCGGAGGGGCGTACCTCATGGAGCAGACCGTCCTCGAGCGCCCGGCCGGCCGGCCACTCCTCACAGGTGTAGAGCATCCGCTGCATGACCGTGGTACCGACGGTGTACCGCAGCATGAACCCGCCGAAGTTGCAGGCGATGCCGACCCGCAGCTCCGGCATCACCAGTCGGGCGGTGTCCGCGGCCACGCGGTAGTCGCAGCAGAGGGCGATCTGCAGACCGATGCCGATGGCGTAGCCGTCGATGGCGGCCACCACCGGTTTGGAGATGCCCGCGATCGCCGTGTAGAGGTCGGTGATGTCGTCGATCCAGCCGTTCACCTCGTCCCCGCCGGTGAAAGCGGAGACCTCGTTGAAGTCACCGCCCACGCCGAAGGAGCGGCCGGGCCCGCCGTGGAGCACGACGGAACGGACGGAGTCGTCCTGGTCGATGTCCTGCATCAGCGCGGTCAGTTCCTGCATCCGGGCACGGCTGAACGGGTTCTGCTCGTGCGCTCCGGAAAACTCGACAAGAATGACCCCGTCGCCTATGTACGAGCATCCGAGGGATTTGCGACTGTTTCGGTAGGACTGGAGCGGGACCGACATCGGCGACCTCTCTTCTCGCACTTTCGGATTACCTTAAGAACCCGATCGCCGATGCACACTAGGCGCGTCACACAGGCCGGGTCAATCACTGTTCCAGCCAGCGATCACGCCACTCGGACATTCCTGACGGTATCGCCTTCGGAGCCCTGTTCCCGGGGAGTCGAGAGAGCTGAAGAAGAGCTAAGGAAGAGGATTCGGCATAATGCGAGAAAAAGATCCACAGGTACCGCTGACCATTGTTCTGGGTACAGGACGCTGTGGATCGACCATGCTGTCCGACCTGGTGAACGAGCATCCCGGAGCGCTGAGTCTGAGCGAGTTCTTCGCCTGCCTCGACCCCGGTGTCTTCCCTGGAGGCACTTTGGACGGACCAGCCTTCTGGAGACTCCTCGGCACCCCGCGCCTGAAGCCGAGCGTACTCATGCGTCATGGCGTCACGGTGCCGGAATACCGGTATCCGATCGGCTCGGGCCGTTATGCGGCCGGTGAAGTACCCGCTATCAGCCTGATGACCCTTCCCCCGCTCACCGAGGACCCGGACGGGCTGCACGACCGGATACGGGCCGAAGTGACCGGCTGGGGCCCCGCACCGGTTTCCCGCCATTACCTGCGGCTCTTCTTCTGGTGGGCGTCCTCGTGCGGCCGGGATGTCGTCGTCGAACGCTCCGGGGCATCACTGCGTTTCCTCCCGGACCTGCTCGCCCATTTTCCCGCGGCGCGGTTCGTCCACGTGTACAGGGACGGCCCCGACGCCGCGGTTTCGATGAGCCGCCACCCTTTGTTCCGGCTGGGGGTGCTGATCGGGGACATGCGCACGGAACTGGGCGTGGACCCCTACCGGAGCCCGGACCCCCGGCACACGGAGCTGCTTCCCGAACGGCTGCGCCCGTTCGCCCCCGGCAGCCTGGACGCTGCGGCACTCGCGGACACCGACATCCCTCTGGCCCGGTTCGGTGACATGTGGTCGCGGGCCACGGGGGCGCTCCGGTACCTCGACGGGCTGCCGCCGGAGCGGCTGCTGCACCTTTCCTACGACGCCGTGCTGGCCTGTCCGGTGCCCCGACTGACCACGTTCGGGCGCTTCGTGGGCCTCGCCGAGCCGGAGAGGTGGGCCGCGCGGGTCGCAGGGCAGGTCGACCGGAAGCGGGCCGGCGCCGCGGCCCGGCTCTCCGCCCAGCAGGCGGAGGAACTCCGTCTGGCCTGCGCCCCCGGCAGCCGCCGTATCGCCGAACTCGTCGGTGGGACGGCGGCTGCCGTTCGCTGACGGCACTCCTCGGAACATCCCGCGGCCGACCCCTGGCCCATGAGCTCCGACAGGCTCCATGGGGTCAGCCGGAACTCATGCGCTCGTCGTCTCCCAGCTGTTCGAGGGCGAGTACGGCGGCGTACTGTTCCGGATCGAGCCCCAGGGAGTCGCCCAGCGCGTGTTCGATGTCGCGCCGGTCGAGACGGCGCCGCGCGTCTGCCCATGTGCGTAACGCGTGCCGGGCGTCGGCGGAAGTCACGCCCAGCGCGGTGGCCACCTCGTTCCAGGTGGCGCCCAGTTCGATCGCCTCGCGTATCCGGCCGCCACGCTCCCGCTCGACGTGTCGGCGCATGGACTCGCGAAGGGCGATGGCCGCGAGCGCGTCGACAACACCACTGCGGCCTGCGCCACATGGGGAGCCGGCGGGCAGTGCGTTGTTCGTCAAGCGGCTGTCGTGTTCGGCGAACTTCTCGATGTGCCAGGCGAGCGAGGTGGTCGCGGGGATGTCGTCGGGGCGACGGACCGCCAGGGACTTCCACCGCTCGTACAAGGATGTGCTCATGGTTCCCCTCGCATCGGCCGGGCCCGTGGTGGTACCGGCGGTCACGTAGTGGGTCAGGGCTGGTACGACAACGGACCGGGCTTCGCGCGGCCGGCACTGGACAACCTTCGTTCCGGGACGCGCAGCACGGGGTGCCCCCGTCCATTATTCCCACATCACCTCGGCCCGACAACGCCACTTGGGCGAACAGGATCCGGGACCGCCGCACCATGAGGTGGCATCTGGTCCGGCGTGGCCGGGGTGGGCCGCCTGGAAGGACGCCGCTGTGCCTGCTCCGTGCCCCGAGGGCTTCCGCGACGATGTCGTGCGTGCGGCGCCGCAACCGCGAGAAGGGAGTCCCGCTTGCGCGGGTCGCGAAGGATTGCGGCGTCAGCTCACCGGGCCGGGCGGTCGCACGCGGAGGCGGGCCTGCCGGCCGCGTCGTCCGCCCCGGTCGTGGATCGCGGTTCAGGTGACGGAAGTCCGTCCACGCCCCGAACCGTCACCGCCCGACCGGATCGCTGGGCGGAGTGGATGGCGCCGGTGACGACGCGGCCACGGAACCCTTCTTCGCGCTCCTGCGGAGGAAAGTCCTGGACCGCCGTGACCGGACCACTCGGGAAGCGCTCCGCACCGCGACCACCATCCGGGCCGGGCCGGTCCGCCACCGGCAGCTACGACCGGGCCGGTTGTCCCTCATCGAGTGGGAGAGCACCATGAAACCCGCCGTCCTGGCCGCATGGACCTCCGCTGCCACCTGTTCACGCAGCAGTCCCACGCGACAACGGGCGGCCGCCCCCCTCCGGGGGCAGGCGGCAAGGTGACGGGCACCGGTGGCCGGGCCTTCTCCCACCTCGGACTGAGCCGTGGTGGAGGGCGACGACGACCTTCACGATGCCGGTGATCCGGTTGGTGCCGCAGCGGAACTCCCGCTTCACGGACGCACCGGTGCAAGGCCGCGGTCCCGATGCCGGCTCGCGGCAGACACCACCCCGTTCCCCTGCCCGGCCGCCGAGGGGCGTGGTGAAGGCACTCGGCGAGGGCTCCTGGAGGACACATCGCCCCCAGGTCAACGCACCCGGCCCCGCGGTTTCAGGGCCACCGGCGGCAGTGCGGGAGCGGGCAGCCGGCCGCCGTCGTAGCCGTGGACCTCACCGAAGCGGGAGCCCTCCGCCCACGCCTGCCGGGCGTCCTCGATCTCCTCGTGCGACCGTCCGATGAAGTTCCACCACATGACGATCTCCTCCGCGAACGGCTCGCCCCCGAGAAGCATCAGCCCGGCATCGGAGACGGAACGAAGCGGCAGTTCGCTGCGACCGCACCCGAGGTAGAGCATCGACCCGGGCAGAAGGGGCACACCGTCGGCCTCGGCCTCGCCGGACATCGACAGCACGGCGTACTCGAAGTCGGGATCCAGCGGCAGCCGGACTTCGGTACCGGCGGCAAGGGCCAGATCGGCTCCTACGATCGGGGTGTAGGACCTGCCGGGCGAGACAGCACCGTCGAGTTCACCCAGGATCACGGTGGCGGTGAGACCCGGTGCCGTGACGGCGGGCAGGCCGGTGTGATGCTGGAAGTGCGGCTCGGCATCCCGGTCGGAGCCGGGCAGGGCGACCCAGAGCTGAGCACCGTGCAGGGATCCGGCGTGGGACGCCGGGCTCTCCTCGGAGTGGCTGATGGCCTTTCCGGAGGTCATCAGCCCCAGTTCGCGCGGCCGGATCCGCTGAAGGCTTCCCAGGCTGTCACGGTGCAGGACCTCCCCCTCGTGCAGCCAGCTGACCGTCTGCAGGCCCATGTGGGGGTGCGGCGGCACCTGCATCCCGGGTTCGCCGGTGATGTCGTCGGGACCGTAGTGATCCACGAATGCCCAGGCACCGACCATGCGGCGTCCCAGATTGGGCAGCAGCCTGCGGACCTCCGTGGACTCGCCGAGCGGGACGCGGCGCGGAGTGAGGAGTTCGCGTACCGGTTCGGCGACGACGAAACCACGTCCTCCGCAGACGGACGGAGCGGCCTGGTGATCGAGATTGCTCATGGCGCACAACCTATTCCCTGCGGCCATGGAGCTCCGGTCCCCACACCGAGCATTTAGTGGAATGTTTAACTGATTTGGTGTGTTGGCAGGTCTGTGACCGTTCCGGCCCAGGAGGAGAAGTGAACGATACCTACTACGAGTTCGGTACGCCCGCCGAGCGCTGGGACCGGGCGCAGCTGTTCTTCGGGGCGAAGGAATACCTGACCGCGGCACGGATCCTCGGCGGCCTGGTCCAGGAGGTACCGGAGCAGGTCGCGCCACGGCTGCTGCTGGCGCGCGCCTACTACCACTCGGCCCGGCTCGCCAAGGCGGAGACGGAGCTGCGTGAGGTGCTGGAGCGCAACCCCGTCGAGGACTACGCACGGCTGATGCTCGGGCGCACCCTCGAACGGCAGGGCCGGCACGCGGAGGCCGCCACGCATCTGCGGATGGCTCACGCGATGACCGAAGGCCTCGGTCCCGGACTCCCCGCGCAGGAGCAGCAGAACCAGGAGTGACACGCGCAGCGGCAGGCGAGGGGAGCAGGCGCAGCGCGCCGCTCCCCTCAGCCGTCCCACTCGTTCGCGTTCGGCACCCGGCCCAGCCATCAGGCCGGTCGCCGGTGCCGACTCGGCCGTGGCGAGACCGGATCCGTGCGACGGTGTCCTTCCGGAGCCGCCCCGGTGTCAGGCGGAAGGGCGTGCGGGGAGCACGATCGCGGTCACCGCGAAGCCGTTGTCGATCAGCCACCGGCCCTCGTACGACGTCGGCATCCCGGGCGCGCTCAGCGAGAGCTCCGCGGTGAAGGTGCCCTCGGTCCCGGAACCCGGATTCGTGCGGAAGCTGACGTCCGCCTCCTGGAAGTCGAGTTCGATCCGGGTGAGCGGAAACCATGTCTTGAAGACGCTCTCCTTGGCGCTGAACAGCAGACGGTCCCAGTGGATCGCCGAGCCGTTCTCACCCCTGGGTGTCCTCGTGCGTTCCGACGGCACCGATATCACCTCCCACACACCCTGGGGCAGCGGTTCGTTCGGTTCCGCGTCGATACCGACCGCGCGCACCTCGGACGCCCTGGCCAGTACCGCGGCCCGATAACCGTCACAGTGCGTCATGCTGCCGACGGTCCCCTCGGGCCACAGCGGCATGCCGCGATGACCGCGCATCACCGGAGCCGGGGGCACCCCGAGGGTCGCCATGGCCCGTCTCGCGCAGGCACGTACAGCCGCGAATTCGTGCCTGCGCCGGGCCACGCTCCTGGCCACCAGCTGCGCCTCCTCCGGGTACAGACTGCCGGCGGGAGCATCCGCGTCGTAGGTGTCCGCGCAGGCTACCCACGCGGGAAGAAGCCGTTCGATCACGAGACGTCGCCCTTCGCGTCCGCGGGCTGCCGGCCCTCGAACGGGAGGATCTGCCGCAGGAGCCCTCGCGGGTGGCCCCGTTTGCGCCACTCCCGGGGGTAGCCGATCGAGACCTCCTCGAACCGTACGCCGTCGTGCCAGGTCGTACGGGGGATGTGGAGGTGGCCGTAGACGACGGCGGCGACGTTGAAGCGGCGGTGCCAGTCGGCGGTGAGTTCCGTGCCGCACCACTGGGCGAACTCCGGATACCACATCACGGAGGTGGGTTCCCGCAGCAGGGGCCAGTGCCCGGCGATCACGAGGGGGACCTCCGGGTCGTGCGCCGCCAGCCGCTGTTCGGTGAGTGCCACCCGTGCCCGGCACCAGTCGTCCCGGGTCGGATAGGGGTCGGGGTGCAGCAGGTACTCGTCGGTGCAGACGACGCCCGCCTCGTGGGCGCGCGCCAGCGACTCCTCCTTGGTCGTGGTTCCCGGGACCCTGAAGGAGTAGTCGTACAGGACGAAAACGGGGGCCACGGCCACTTCGCCGTCCGCACCCTGCCACCGGGGGTACGGATCCTCCGGCGTGGTGACACCGAGCTCACGGCACACCTGGACGAGGTGCTCGTAGCGTGCGTGGCCACGCAGGCGCAGGGAGTCCTTCTCCACCGTCCACAGCTCGTGGTTCCCGGGGGTCCACACCACTCGGGCGAATCGCCCTGCCAGCAGTGCCAGCGTGCGTTCGACGTCTTCCGCCTGCTCCGCCACGTCCCCCGCGACGATGAGCCAGTCCTCGTCGGAGGACGGGTACAGCCGGTCGGCGATGGGACGGTTCTCGGCGATACCGACATGGAGATCGCTGATTGCGAGGAGCCGGCCACCGCCTTTCGGCGGGTGGAGTACAGGCTCGGTCATGGAACTCATTGTTCGAATTTATCGTCTCCGCGGATCTGCCGGTGCCGCTTCGACCGACATGCCCGCTGGTCATCCGCCCGGGATGATTGACGAACCGCCTCCGGGGAAAGCGGCGACACATGCCCAGCATGCCCACAGCAGATGACGAGGAGAGGGAGGCTTCGATGGCCGACGCCGAGCAGCCGGACCCGACACGGCGCTATCCGCAGCCGGAATTCCCCCAGCAGGAACAGAAGCATCCGGGCTGGACCGGCCCGATGGATCCGCCCCCGGACCACGGGGAGGACTCCTACGAGGGCAGCGGGCTCCTGGTGGACCGCAAGACGGTCGTCACCGGGGGTGATTCGGGCATCGGCCGGGCGGTGGCCCTGGCCTTCGCGCGGGAAGGGGCGGACGTGCTGCTGACACATCTGCCCGAAGAGAAGGACGAAGCGCAGGAGACATGCCGCCTCGTCGAACAGGCCGGCCGCAGGGCGATTGCCGTGGCCTGCGACATCCGGGACGAGGAGCAGTGCCAGGCCCTCGTCGAGAGGGCGGTGTCCGAATTCGGGCGGATCGACGTCCTGGTGAACAACGCCGCTTACCAGATGTCCCAGCCCGACGGCATCGCCGCCATCTCGACGTCCCAGTTCGACCGTGTGGTGCGTACCAATCTGTACGGTATGTTCTGGCTGTGCAAGGCCGCCCTGCCCCACATCCCGGCAGGCGGTTCGATCATCAACACCACCTCGGTACAGGCCTACAAGCCCAGCCCCCATCTGCTGGACTACGCCATGACCAAGGGCGCCATCGTGACGTTCACCCAGGGACTCGCCCAGATGCTGGCGTCCGACGGAATCCGGGTCAACGCGGTCGCTCCCGGGCCCGTGTGGACGCCTCTCATCCCCGCGACCATGCCCGACACCGCGGAGTTCGGCAAGCAGAGCCCCCTGGGCCGGCCCGCCCAGCCGGCCGAGATGGCGCCCGCCTACGTCTTCCTCGCCTCGTCGAACGCGACGTTCATCACCGGCGAGATCATGAATGCGACCGGCGGTACGCCGCTGCCCTGACCGCGATCGGCTCGCCGAACGCACGCGCCCCCGGGGACACCCCGCGACAACTCGAAGACACACGGCACATGACGGAGGACCGGCCATGCCCATCGCCACGTACAGCCTCGTCGCTCTCGACTGCCCCGACCCCGGTTCCCTGGCCGGCTTCTACCAGGCGGTGCTGGGCGGCGAGATCAAGAAGTACGACGAGGACTGGTACGACCTCCACGTCCCCGGTGGCGCGCGCATCGCCTTCCAGCGGGCGGCGGACCACCGGCCGCCGGAGTGGCCCCGGGGGGACCGCAATTCGCAGCAGGCGCACCTGGACTTCGACGTGACGGACATCGAGCGCGCGCAGGAGGAAGTGCTGGCACTCGGCGCGACACCGCTGGATCTCGACGACCGGGGCGGCGAACGGGAGTTCCGCGTGTACGCCGATCCGGCGGGGCATCCGTTCTGCCTCTGCCGCCAGTGACCTCCCGGCCCGCGGTGCGTGCGGGAGGCCGCCCGGCGAGGGCGGCCTCCCGCACGCCGTGGGTCCGGCGAGCCGTGTCGCCTTCATACCGCATCTCACGACACTAATATGGAACTATGAGCCGAAATGCCCTGATTGTCATCGACATGCTCAACACGTACGACCACCCGGATGCCGAGATCCTCATTCCCTCCGTACGCGAGGCACTCCCCCGGATCGTAGGTCTCATCGAACGGGCCCGGGACGAAGGCGTTCCGGTGATCTACGCGAACGACAATTTCGGAGAATGGCGGTCCCACCACGGCGAGATCATCCAGACGACGCTGTCGGGGCCCCACAGAGACCTGGTGGAGCCCGTACTGCCGGACGATGATTCGCTGTTCGTCATCAAGGCCAGGCACTCCATCTTCTACGAGACACCGCTCACCTATCTCCTGTCCCAGCTCGACGTGGACCGTGTGGTTCTCTGTGGACAGGTCACCGAGCAATGCGTTCTCTATTCAGCTCTCGACGCACATATCCGTCACCTGGACGTGACGATTCCCGACGACGCCGTGGCCCATATCCACAAGGACTTGGCGCAGGCGTCCCTCCAGATGATGGAACGCAACATGAACGCGTCGATCCGGAAGGCCGCGACCGTCGAATTCGAGTGATCCGGCGCGCAGGGCTGCGCCTCCAGGCCGAAGGCCCCCGCCGGGCGGCCTGTGCGGCCGGGGTGGACCACCGGGCTCCGGGGCCGCCGGTGCAGTTGCCCGGCAGCTCTCGGGCCCGCCCTCGACGTGATCCGTCCGGCGCTTCCGCGCCACGGCAGCCCGCCCCCGGCCGCTCGGCACGCCGTCGCCGGTCCTCCTCCGGCGTGGACCTGGGCTGGGCATTCCGGCAGGCGCGCAACAGCCAGGTACCCCTGTCCTGCCTGGTCATGACGTAGAGCGGGGCACCCTCTGATTCGCCCTCCGCCGAGCGGTACACCTGACGGACCTCGACGGCCGCCACGTCGTGCCGCGGGGATTGGGGGTGAGCCACTTCCTGTGTGACCTCGCCCTCCCACTCGGCGGCCGGCAGCACGGTACGGGTGAACCCGGCGATCGCGTCGAGGCCGATCAGCGCCTTCCCGTGACCGGTGGTCCGGAGTGCATCGGGGTGGAAGAGCCCGAGGCACCCTTCGGCATCCCTGGTCCGCTGGGTGCGCTCCGCGCGGGCGACCGCCTGTTCGATGGCCTTGATGTCTGCGGCCCCGGTTTCATGCACCACAGCCTCGCGATCCGCTCTCAGGCACGGAGCGCGGTATCGAGATCGCGCACGAACTCCCCCACGCGTCCGCCTCCGGCAGGTGCGGCCGGCAGGCGGCCGAGTACCGCGGCGACCGCTGCCGGTGCGTGATGGCACGCCCAGCCGAGGGTGGTCGCGGCATCGCTCCGGCCCTCTCCGCATGCCTGCTCGGCTGCTCGTGCCGCATGTGCTGCCGCGCCGAGAATGTGTTTCACCTGATGAGCACTTGCCCTGGGATGCAGGAAGGCGGCGGCGGCCGCATGGCTCGCTGCTCGGGCCGCGTCGGCCGCAGCCGGTGAAGCCGCGTCCCCTGCCGCTCTGTAGGCCGCCCACGCAAGCTGTCGCAGAGCATTCGTGCGCCGGCCCCCTGCTGCGAAGGCGTACGCCGCGTCGATGGCATCGCGTGGGCGTGTGTCGGAAGGGCGGCCGTCCTCGAAGACCGGCAGCGTCCTGCGCGCGCAATCGGCCGCGTAGCCCGCGATCTCCCGGAGTTCGTCCTCGTGCAGTTCGATGGTGTCCGGGTCCGTGGGCATGGGCCCCATCCTGCCGCAGGTCACCTTCCTCAGGGCGTCGCGGTCGTAGGCGCCCATGAGGAGGGCCCGCTGCCGGAGGCGGCGCCACACCTGCGCGCGGAAGAGCGCCGCCGGCGCGTGGTCAGCCCGTCACCGCCGTGCGGTAGGGGCGGAAGAAGTCCCGGATCTCCTCCGCGTAGAGCTCGGGCTCCTCGAACGGTGCGAAGTGCCCGCCTCGTGGAGGCTCGGTCACTCGCACCATGTTCGTCGTGCGCTCCAGCCATGCCCGGGGCGGGCGGACGACGTCGCCGGCGAAGAGTGAGAAGCCGGACGGGACCTCGACCCGCCGGGCGAGCTGCGCGGACGGGATGGCTGCGTTCGCGTGGTACATGCGCATCGACGAGCCGATCGTCCCCGTCAGCCAGTAGAGCGTGATGTTCGTCAGGATCTCGTCCTTCGTGAAGCTCCGCTCGATGTCACCGTCGCAGTCGCTCCAGGCCCGGAGCTTTTCCACGATCCACGCCGCGAGCCCGGCCGGTGAGTCCTGGAGTCCGAAAGCGGCGGTCTGGGGCTTCGTTCGGTGGATCGCGGCGTAGGCGCCTTCGACCGCGCCCCAGGCCGCGACGCCGTCGATCCAGTTCCGCTCCTCCGGCGCCAGGTCGTCCGGATCGCCGGCGAACAGGGGCAGGCCGGCGTCGGTGCGGTGGACGGCCACGACCCGGCCGGGGTGGTCCAGGGCGAGATAGCGGCTCACATGACTGCCGAGGTCCCCTCCCGCCGCACCGAACCGCTCGTAGCCGAGGACGGTCATGAGCTCCGCCCACAGACCGGCCACGGCGATGGAGTCGAGGGGCGGGCCCACGGGCCGGTCGGAATATCCGTAACCGGGTATGTCGGGCACGACCACGTCGAACGCGTCGGCCGGGTCGGCGCCGTGTGCGCCCGGGTCGGTGAGCAGCGGGACGACCTTGGAATAGCGCCAGAAGGAGTCGGGCCATCCATGACTGAGGACCAACGGCAGGGCGGGCCCGGCAGGAGCGACGGCACGGGCATGCACGAAGTGGATGCTGAGGCCGCCCAGCGGGACCCTGAAGCGGGGCAGCGTGGCGAGCGCGGCCTCCTGGGCCGGCCAGTCGAAGCTCTCCGCCCAGTACGTGACGAGCTCACGGAGGAACGCCAGGTCGGTTCCGAGTGACCATCCGGCGTCCTCGGGCGTGTCCGGCCAGCGGGTCGCGCGCAGCCGCGCGCGCAAGTCTTCGAGCGCCGCGGGAGCGGTCTGCTGGATGAACGGCTCAGGGCGTGGCTGGGCGTCCGGCATGGGCGCATCCTAAGGGCCGCGCCCCGCCGTGGATCAATTCCTCCGGCCGTATTCCGCCAGGTCCCGGGCCCCGGAAGCACGGGGCGGCCGGCAGGTGGCCGATACACCGCTCCGGAGCGCGTGGCGCCACGGGAGTACAGTCGCCCTGCCCAGTCCCCCGTTCACCAGGTGAGAGATGTCCAGCCACATAGATCAGAGACCCACCCACGCCGAGCCCGACGACGCCGTCTACGCGGAGCGCGCGCAGCGGCTGCGACGGCGGCTGGAACGACTGATCGGAATTGCCGCGACCGAGGGCAACAAGCTCGTCCCGCTCCGCAACGGGGACGAGATCTTCGCCTCCATGCTGGACTCCATCCGTGGTGCGGAGCACACGGTGGACATGATGACGTTCGTGTACTGGCGCGGGGACATCGCCCGTGAGTTCGCCGAGGCGCTGGCGGAGCGGGCTCGCTCCGGTGTCCGGGTGCGGCTGCTGCTGGACGGGTTCGGTTCCCGGCTCATCGAGAAGAACCAGCTGGCCCTGATGGACGAGGCCGGGGTGGAGGTGGCGTGGTTCCGCAAGCCGCTGTACCTCTCACCGCTCAAACAGAACCACCGCTGCCACCGCAAGGTCCTCATCACGGACGAGGAGACGGCGTTCACCGGCGGGGTCGGGATAGCCGAGGAGTGGTGCGGTGACGCCCGCAACGAGAACGAGTGGCGGGACACCCACGTGCGGGTGCAGGGCCCCGCGGTCGACGGCCTGGCCGCCGCGTTCGCCCAGAACTGGGCCGAATGCCACGACGAGCTGTTCACCGACCGCGACAGGTTCGTCGACGCCACGCAGCACGGTGACTCGGTCGTCCAGGTGGTGCGCGGTTCGGCCGGCTTCGGCTGGCAGGACATGCAGACCCTGCTTCGCGTGGTACTGGAGTCCGCCGAGGAGCGGGTCCGTCTCACCACGGCGTACTTCGCGCCCGACGCGTATTTCATCGAGGTGCTGTGCGACGCCGCCCGCCGGGGCGTTTCCGTGGAGGTCCTGCTCCCCGGACCGCACACGGACAAGCGGGTGTGCCAGCTGGCCGGTCAGCACCACTACGAGGAGCTGACCGCCTGCGGCGTGAAGATCTACCAGTACCAGCCGACCATGCTCCACAGCAAGGTGCTGACGGTGGACGGGGTCGCCTCGCTGATCGGTTCGACCAACTTCAACCGCCGCTCGCTCGAGCACGACGAGGAGGTGATGCTCACGGTCCTGGACCGGGAGTTCACCGCCGCACTGGACGGTCACTTCGAGGAGGACGTGGAGCGGAGCACGCTGATCGACGGCGAACGGTGGAAGCGCCGCTCGGCCGTGCAGCGGATGCGGGAGGCGGCGGTCCTGCCGATCCGCCGATGGCTGTGACGCACGGAGCCGGGCGCGCCGGCACGGGGAGCGGTGGTACACCCTCGCTTTCCGGAGGTCCGGTCAGCCGCCCGGGCACCGGCTGAAGCCGCCCGGCCAAGCGGTCACGGGCATCAGGACGACGAAGAGGATCACACCGGTGACCGAGGACGGGTCCGGCTCCCTCTTCCGGTACCCCGATGCCCGGGGGTGTGGCAGCTCCCACCTGGGGCATACGGGCTGTCACCTGCCGCTTGTCAGGTGAAAGGAGTGATCCATGAGCGAGTCTGTCGGGACACGGCCGGATACGACCGCGGTGATGACGGAGCCGGTGCCCGATCTGCAGCTTCAGCTGCTGATCCAACTGCTGGACAGAGAACTGCGCTCCAGCCTGCCGATCACCCTTGCTCTGGCCGGTGGCGTACTCCATGGAGACGTGATCGGCCACGAGGCGTGGAAGGCTGACTGGGCACGGAGCCTCCGCCAGGTGGAGGGCGAAGGCGCGAACCTGATCGCGGAGTTCCCGGAGACGGTGGACCAGGGGATCAGAGAGCTGGGTGGCCAGGACGGCACGACGCAGTTGCCGCGCTGGATTCACCTCAGGGACGCGACGCTGGTTCTCGGCGGAACGGGTTCCCTGCGGCTTCCCCTGTGGCGCGGGCGTCTGGCCGACGTGTCGGGCTGGGCCCTGGGAAGACCTCAGTGACACGAAGTGAGCAGACGGCCGGCGGGGTGCGAAGGACGCACCCCGCCGGCTCTCTGCGGGTAGGGAGTACGGGCGCGCCCGCGTGTGTGGGACGCCTCCGGTGCCCCGATCACCGGTATGAAGATACTTGTGATCAGGGCGACCGGGGACCGTCGGCCGTGCTGCCGCCGACGCGTCGGCGGCTTCTCATCAGGTCGTCAGGGCCTCACGCAGCGGCCCGGTCAGGGTGGACCCGGACGTTTCCTCCTCCCTGGACGCCCTTTTCGACGAGGTGCCGGGTCTTGACGCGATGGTGTGCCGCGCAGCCGGTGGTCCGCTGGTGGCCCGGGGGCCGGTGACGGGCGCGGAGACCGCCGCAGGGGTGCGGGGCAAGCTCCTGGACCAGGTCGCACTCGTGCAGCGAGCCGTGCGTCATCTGCGGGACGGGGGTCCATCACGTTGACCGGAGGCGCCTTCCCCGCCCCGCTGGCCGGCGGCTCGCTGGGGGCCCTCGTCCATACCGGCCCCGAGGGCTTCGCTCGCAACGCGGCTGCCGGGCTGCCGCGGGACCTGCGTTCCGATCCCGTCAGCCCCGGATGGATCAAGGAGACCTCGGAGAGCACGGGTGCGGACGGGGCAGGCGGTACACCGGTTCTCCGAGGGTGCCCGCGCTTGGGTGAGAGCGGTGGAAGGCACCGCGCAGGGGCAGACCGTACATCCATGACCCCCGCCGGGGCCCGCTCCCCTGCCCACGAGGCGGCTGGAGCGTCCCCGGTCGCCCTCGCCGCCCTACGCGGGCTGCGCCGCCCCCGACTGTGCTTCCAGCGCGGCGACGAGCCAGTCGTGAGCCGACCCGGGCGTCGGCTCCGGCCGTCCGGCCCGCGGGCCGACCAGTTCGGCTGTCAGCTCCCAGTACCGGTCGATGCGCGGGTCGGCACCGAGCCGCCGGGCGAGCGCACGGCGGAAGTCCGGGGTGTCCGCGGTGTTCCGGGCACCCGCGTAAGCGTCCACGAACCCGTCCAGCGCGTCCCCGGGGTGCGGATCCCTGCCTTGGCGCATCTCGTCGCCCGCCAGGTCGTACGCCTTCGCCAGACCCGCGTACAGGACGGCCGACTCACGCGCTCCCGCGGCTCGGTGCGCATACGGCTGGGTCTGCCCGCCCCCGCCGCAGGGGCGGGAGACCAAGGCGTTCAGCCGGGCGAAAGCGAGTACCTGGCCGGGTTCGGGGTTCTCGGGAGGCTGAGGGATCGCGACCTCCAGGAACGCGGTGACGGACCGGGCCGGCATCCGCGGAGGCAGCCAGCCGCGCCAGAACCGGGCCAGGGGTGCGGTGCTCGGTGGTGCCTTCACCGCACCGATCAGACGGAGCCGGTCGGCGCGCTCGGCCGCCGGACACTCCTGCACCGAGCGGAGCGCTGCCTCTCTCCAGCGCAGTGCTCTCAGCTGGGAGCCCAGTGAGCGCAACTGCCCGGCGACGGCATCCTCCAGAGCGCCGCCGGCACGCCCCGCGGTGTCCTCCTCCTCCAGGATGCGGCGCACCACGGAAACCGGCAGGTCCATGGTGCGCAGGGAGCGGATCACCTGCAGCCGCTCGAGGGAGCCGGGGCCGTACCTGCGGTGTCCGCCGGCGCTGCGGGCGGTCTCGGGCAGGAGGCCGCTGTCGGAGTAGAAACGGACCGTCTTGACGCTGACTCCCGCGCGCTCGGCGAGTTCACCGATGCCGCACAGGCCGTCGTACGACGAGAACACTTGAACCTCCCTCAGGGGGAGTTCCTACGGTACCCGCGAAAGGACCGGGCCCTCGGGCCGGTCTACGGACGACGGCGTATCGAGGAGAGACCATGACCGTGTTCATCCTGGTGTCCGGTATGTTCACCGGCCCGCACGTGTGGGCCGACGCAACGGCGCGGCTGACCGCGGCGGGGGCCGAGGTCCATGCGGTGTCCCTGGCCGGACTCGGTGGAACCCGTCCCCCCGCCGGTACGGGCATCGATCTGGAGACGCACATCGCGGACGTCCTCGCGGTGATCGACTCGGTCGGGCAGGTGGCCGGCCGGGAGATCGTGCTGGTCGGTCACGACTACGGCATCCATCCGGTGGTGGGAGCGGCCGACCGGCGGGCGGGGTCGGTCGCCCGGATCGTGTATCTGGACTCCGGGCTGCCCCGGGACGGTGTTCCCGCACTGGCCGCGGTGGCCGACCAGGGCCTGCGCGAAGAAGCGCTGCGCGCCGCCGGGGAACGAGCACAGGGGGCAGACGCGGAGCTGCCGCCTCCGGCGCGCGATGCCTGGCAGCTCTGGGGCAGCACCGCGGACGTCTCCGACGCGGCACTCGACCGTCTCACCGCCCTCGCCTCCCCGCAGCCGCTGGACACGCTCCTGCAGCCTCTGAGACTGACCGGCGCGGCTGCCACGGTGCCCATGGCCGGAATTCTGTGCAGCGGCAACGGAGGGAGCATCGCGATGGTCCAGGCCCGTGTGGACCTCGGTGAACCCACCCTGCAGGCGCTGACCGATCCCCGGGTGACCTTCTTCGAACTCCCCACAGGGCACTGGCCGATGCTGTCGAGCCCCACGGCGCTGGCCGTGACGCTCCTGCAGGCCGCGGCCGGAGAGGGCCGACGGCTGACTCCGGTGGCCGCCACACGGGTGCAGCCGTTCCTGCTGGAGGTACCCGAGCTCCCCCGTGAGCGGACCGGCAACATCGACCTGTACCTGCCGCCCGCCGCGCACGGTCCCCGCCCGGCGCTGGTCTTCGTCCACGGCGGCCCGGTGCCCCGCGAAGCCCGCCCGACCCCACGGGACTGGCCGGTCCTGAAGGGATACGCCCGCTTCGCCGCCGGCCACGGGGTGGCGGGGGTGACCCTCGACCACCGGCTGCACGCCGTGACCGACTACGAACAGGCCGCCGCTGACCTGGCGGACGCGGTGGAGCGGGTCCGGGCCGATCCGCGGGTGGACGCGGACCGGGTCGCCCTGTGGTTCTTCTCGGGCAGCGGTCCGCTCACCGCGGACTGGATGGGGAGGACCCCGCCGTGGCTGCGTTGCCTGGCGGCCAGCTACCCCATCATGGCGCCTCTGCCGAACTGGGGGCGGCTCGGCAGCCGCTTCCACCCGGCGGACGCGGTCGCCCACGCGGGCTCCCTGCCGCTCGTGCTGGTCCGGGCCGGGCTGGAGGCGGCCTCTGTCGCAGCCACCGTGGAGGAGTTCCTGTCCGCCGCGCACGAGTACGGGGCGGACATCGAGGTGGTCGACGTACCGAACGGCCACCACAATTTCGAGACGGTCGACCGCACCGGCGAATCGGGCGAGGCCGTGCGCCGTGCGATGCGTACGGTTCTGCGCCACCTGACGGCCTGAGCCGGCCGCCCTGCCGCGCTCCCGCCGAGGCCCCGTCTGCCGGGGCGGCCGGCCGTTCCTCGATCCACGGTCAGGACGTGACGGGCAGGACGGCCGAGAAGCACACGGACCGTACCGGTGCCGCGGGGCGGACCGTCGACGCCTCGGAGGAAGACCTCCGGTACGAGGCGGGGAGCGAGGGGCCCGGCAGCCACACGGGTCACTCGAAGAGGCGATCCAGGTGGCGGCTGCTGGCTTCGGGGCCCGGAACGTGATCGGGTTGACAACCCGTCAGTGGTGCGGGGACACCGAGCCGAGGGACACGGATGACGAACCGACAGCACCCCCCGCGGCCGGATGCCCTCGTCGTCGGCGCCGGCCTGGCGGGACTGGCCTGCGCCCTGGACCTCAGCGGCGCCGGTCTCCGCGTCGAACTGCTGGAGGCGGCCGACGCGGTGGGCGGCCGGATGCGCACGGACCGCAGGGACGGCTTCCTTCTGGACCGCGGCTTCCAGGTCTTCAACACCTCCTACCCGCAGGTGAAGAAGCGCCTCGACCTGCGCGCACTGCGTCTACGGCCGTTCACTCCCGGGATCGTCGCCCGGACGCCCTCGGGGCGGGTACGCGTCACCGACCCCACCCGGCGCCCGGAGGACGCGGCACAGCTGCTGCCGGGGCGGGCCCTCCCGGCCCGGGACCTCGCCGCGCTCGCCGTGCTCACCACACGCGACGTCCTGCTTCCCGCGAGGCGCCTGGGACGTATGCCCGACCGCACCGCGGCGGAGGCCCTCGTCCGCGCCGGGCTGTCGCCACGTGCCATCGAGGACTTCATGCGGCCCTTCCTGTCCGGGGTGTTCCTGGAGGAGGGGCTCGAGACCTCCGCGCGCTTCCTGCACCTGGTCTGGCGGAGCATGGCGCGCGGAACGCTCTGCCTGCCCGCCCACGGCATCGGCGCCGTGCCGGCCCAGCTCGCCGCCCGCCTTCCGGAGGGCTCCCTCCGGCTCGGTTCCCCCGTCGCCGGGGTCACGGACTCCGGGGTGCTCCTGGCCGACGGCGGCGAGCGGGCGGCCGCCTCCGTGGTCGTGGCCACGGACTCCGCCACGGCCACCCGTCTGCTGCCCGGGCTGCCGGTCCCGGACAGCCGTACGGTGACGACGTACTACCACGCGGCCGGCCGGTCACCGCTGACCGAGCCGACACTGGTCGTGGACAGCGGCCTCGCCGTCCTCAACAGCTGTGTCCTGACCGAGGCCGCCCCCACCTACGCGCCCCCGGGCACGGCGCTCGTGTCGAGCTCCTTCCTCGGCGCGGGTCCGCCCGAGAAGACGGTCCGCGCGCGGCTGGCCGAGCTGTACGACACGGATACGAGCACCTGGGAGACGGTCGCCGCCTACACCGTGGAGGGTGCCCTGCCCGCCATGCGGCCTCCCTGGCCCCTGAGCCGTACGACGCGTTTCGCACGAGGCCGGTACGTCTGCGGGGACCACCGGGCCACCGGATCGGTGCAGGGCGCTCTCGCCTCCGGCAGCAGGGCGGCACGTGAGGTGCTGGCCGACCGGGCGGCGGCGCGGACTCCCACGAGGTGACCGGGCGCATCCGGGGGCGCGTGGACGACGCCGTGGTCGTAGGCGGTGGGGCCGCCGGACTCTGCCTCGCCCACTGGCTCACCAGGACGGGCACGGAAGTGACGCTGGTCGAGGCCCCCGAGGGCCCGTTGCGTCCGGCGGAACGCACCTGGTGCTACTGGGAGGCGGGCGCCGGCGAGTTCGAGGAGGCCGTCGTCGCCTCGTGGCGGCGGCTGAGGGTGCGAGGGCCTGAGGGAGAGGTCGTCGAGTCGGCCCCCGTGCCCCTGCGCTATCGCATGGTGCGCTCGGGTTCCTTCGAACGGCTCGTCCACTCCCGCCTCGCGGCGTCCCCGACGGCCCGCGTCCTGCGGGCCACCGCACACGAGGTACGCGATGCCCCCTACGGTGCCGAAGTGCGCTGCACGACGGCCGGCGGACGGCCGCTCGTCCTGCGCGGCAGGCGCGTCTTCGACTCACGGCCCGTGCGGGACACACCGCCGCACCGCACGCTGCTGAAGCAGCACTTCCGGGGCTGGTTCGTCCACACCGCGGCCCCCTGCTTCGATCCCGCGGTGGCTGACCTCATGGACTTCCGGGTACCGCAGCCCGGCCATGGGCTCGCCTTCGGCTACGTGCTGCCGCTCGCACCGGACCGGGCGCTGGTGGAGTACACCGAGTTCTCCCGTGCCCCGCTCACGACGACCGCGTACGAAGCCGCTCTGCGGCAGTACACCGGGGGCGTCCTGCGACTCGGCCGGTTCACCGTGGAGTCGGCCGAGCAGGGCGTCATCCCCATGACCGATGCGCGCTTCCCCCGCCGGACCGCCCGATCCGTCTTCCGTATCGGGGCAGCCGGGGGCGCCACCCGGCCGGCGACCGGTTACACCTTCGCCGCGGTGCAGCGTCAGAGCCGGGCCATCGCCACCTCACTGCACCGCGGGCGCCCGGACGTGCCCCGGCCGCACGGCCGCAGGGCTCTCGCCATGGACGCCGTACTGCTCCGGGCCCTGGACACCGGGCGTGTGGACGGGCCGCGCTTCTTCACCGACCTCTTCCGCCGCGTCCCCATGGAGCGGCTTCTGCGTTTCCTCGACGGCGGGAGCACGCCGTGGGAGGAGTTCGGCATCGGCCTGCGCACGCCCGTCGGCCCGATGCTCCGCACCGCGGCCGAGCTCCCCTTCCTCACCCGCCGGACCACCGGCCGATCCGAAGAGAGCCCCCGATGACCCTGCTGCGGGACCATGACCTGACACGCGCTTTCGATCACGCCTCCCACACCTACGACCGGCTCACCGCGCTGAGCCCGGGCTACCGCTCCGACCTCCTCCGCTCGGCGCACCGCCTCCGGCTGCCCCGCGGCGGGCGGGGTCTGCGGGTGCTCGATCTCGGCTGCGGTACGGGCGCGTCCACGCGAGCGCTGCTCCGGGCGGCCCCCTGCGCCCGGATCACCGCGGTGGACGCCTCCGCCGGCATGCTGGAGCGGGCGCGCGCGAAACGCTGGCCCTCCAACGTCCGCTTCCTGCACCGGTCCGCGGAGGAACTCCCCACCACCGACGACGACGGCTCGTACGACGCCGTCTTCGCCGCCTACCTCTTCCGCAATGTCGCAGAACCCGGCGAGGTCCTGCGAACCGTACGCGCCCTCCTGCGTCCCGGCGGCCGTCTGCTGGCCCACGAGTACAGCCTCAGCGGCTCGCCGGTGCACCGGGCTGTGTGGAACACGGTCTGCCGGAGTCTCATCGTCCCGGTGGGCACGCTGACCGGTGACCGCGAGTTGTACCGCCATCTGTGGCGGAGCGTCCTGGCGTTCGACACGGCGCCCGCCTTCGCGCAGCGGATCGTCCGGGCGGGATTCCCCTTCGTGCGGACCGTGCCCGTCGGCGGCTGGCAGACCGGTATCGTTCACGCCTTCCTCGCCCGGAGTGCCGTGGAACCCGCCACGCCCGAGGCGTCATGAGGGCCCGCAGGTCCCGGCCCGACGCCGGCCGGCACGGTCGGGACCGCCGGGCGGAGGTGCTCCTGCCGGAACCCGGCCGTGAACGCTTCACCGGTGACGCGCCTTCGGCGGCGGTGATCGGCGGTGGCATCGCCGGCCTCGCGGCGGCGACCGCGCTCGCCGAACGCGGTGTCCGTGTGACGCTGTACGAACAGGGCGAGACGCTCGGGGGGCGCCTCGCCGGATGGCCCGTGCGCCTCGCCGACGGGTCCGGGGTGACGATGAGCCGCGGCTTCCACGCCTTCTTCCGCCAGTACTACAACCTGCGTGGGCTGTTGCGCCGTACGGACCCCCGGCTCACGGCGTTCACCCCACTGCCGGACTATCCGCTCCTGCACCGCAGCGGTATGTCGGACGGATTCGCCCGCGTGCCCAGGACCCCGCCGTGGAACGCCCTCGGATTCGTGGCCCTCAGCCCGTCGTTCGGCTGGCGCGACCTCGCCGTGATGAACCCCCGCGAGGCCCTGCCCCTCCTCGACGTCCGGGTCCCCGAGGTGTACGAGCGGTTCGACGGGATCAGCGCCGAGGATTTCCTGCACCGGATCGACTTCCCCGAGGCTGCCCGTCACCTGGCCTTCGAGGTGTTCTCCCGCAGCTTCTTCGCCGACCCGCGCGAACTGTCCGCCGCCGAACTGCTGCTGATGTTCCACATCTACTTCCTCGGGTCCTCCGAGGGACTCCTCTTCGACGTGCCGCGCGAGCCGTTTCCCCAGGCCCTCTGGGAACCTCTGCGCGGCTATCTGCGAGGACTCGGCACCCAGGTGCGCACCGGCACCCCCGTCCACCGCGTCCGCCCGGTGGCCGGCGGAGACCTGTGTGTGGAGACCGACGGGCCGGCCGGCCGCCATCAGGCCGTGGTCCTCGCCCTGGACACCCGCGGCCTGCGCCATGTCGTGGGCGCTTCCGGGCAACTGGGGGAAGCGTCCTGGCGCGCGGACATCGCGGCCCTGCGCACCGCGCCGCCGTTCCTGGTGTCCCGGCTCTGGCTCGACCGCCCCGTGCGCAAGGACCGCGCGGGCTTCCTCGGCACCAGCGGCTTCGACGGGCTCGACAACATCAGCGTCCTCGACCGCTGGGAAGGTGAATCAGCCCGCTGGGCCGCGCGGACGGGCGGCTCCGTGGTCGAACTCCACGCCTACGCCGTGGACGGGGGGGCCGAGCCGGAGGAGGTCCGGCGCCGGATGCTCGGCCGGCTGCACGAGGTCTATCCCGAGACCGTGGACGCAGGGGTCGTCGACGCCCGACACGAATGGCGCGCCGACTGCCCCGTCTTCCCCGTCGGCGGTTACCGCCGCCGGCCGGCCGTGCGCACACCTCATCCTCGCGTCATGCTCGCGGGCGACCTGGTCCGCACCGGCCTCCCCGTCGCCCTGATGGAGCGCGCGGCGACCTCGGGGTTCCTGGCCGCCAACGCGCTTCTCGCCGACTGGGGCATCAGGGGGCAGGTGCTCTGGACCGTCCCGCGCTCCGGGCGTTCCCGGGTGCTGCGCGCCCTCGCGGGCCGGGCCGCGCGGCGGTGACGTTCAGCCGGGGAAGCGTCCGGAGCTCCGCAGCGACCAGCGGCGCTCGGCGTACGCCAGGTCGTCGCGCCAGAGGCGGCCCGCCGTCCGGCGCATCAACGGCCGCAGGGCGGGCGCCGCGGCGCGCGCCAGGGCGAAGCCCCGGCGGTCCGAGGACGCGACGACGGCCTCGACCACCACAGTCCGCGGGTGCGTGGCGCCGGGTGCGGTGAGCGGCGTGGCATGGGTCTCCACCACTGATCCGGCACCCTCACCGTCGGTGATCCGCATGACCACCGTGCGCGGTCCCGGCGCGGTGAACACGGCCCGCACCGGCACCACCAGCCGGCCCGCGGCCTTGAACGACACCTCGACGGCGAACGCGTCTTCCCCACCGTCCTCAGGAGTGCGGGCCACCTTCAGGCCGACGAACGCGTAGGGGTGGAACCAGGAACCGTGCCAGGGGTCGAGCCGGTTGGCGACCACGTCCTCGGGCTCGCACCGGCCCGCCGCCGTGAACACCGCGTCCACCGCGTTCCCCGGTGCCGGTCGCGGCGGCACGACGGGGCGCTCCAGCGGGCTTTCGCCCCCTGCCGGGTCCAGCCGCACCCAGACCAGCACTCCGTCGTCGTGCACCGGGTACGGCTCCCATCCGGCGAACGGCCCGCCGTCCAGGGACAGGCCGTGCCAGTGGCACATCAGCGTGCCGCACACCACGCGACTGTCGCGCAGCGGGGCCCCCAGATGGGGGCACGCCCCCGGGCCTGCTCGCAGTGCGCCCTCCTGCGACCGCCACAGGACGACCTCCACCCCTGCGATCGTCCTGCCGTACGGGCGGCCCTGTGCCCCGATCTCCCGGGAGGCCCCGACGACGTACCAGTTGCCCGACGGCCGGGCGACGGCCCGCTTCAGCGCCTGGGCGATCAGGGCGGGTTTCGCCTCGCGCCAGGCCGGGGCCTGGTGCTCCCAGCGAACGGCCCGCCGCACCCGCAGCGGTGACGTCCAGCCCCGGTTTCCTCGCGGGGCGTTCACCGCAGAGAGCCCTTCGCCCCGGTGACCGCGTCCTGAGCCGCGACGGGCGGACCGGTCCGCATCCGCGCTCCCAGGATCCGTGCGAGCCCGCCCGCGGCGGTGACGACCCGTCGTCGGCGCGGCACCACGGCACGGCGGTGCAGTACCCGGTGGCCGTCGGCCGCGATCGCGTCCAGGATCCCCCGGTACAGGACGAACGCCGTCCGGATGCAGGGCCGCACGTGCGGATCCAGCATGGCGATGCCCGGTTCCGCCTCCCGGTAGACGCTCCGGATCATCGCCTCGGCGTCGGCGAAGGCGGCCCGGATGCGCGGGTCGTGCCGCCCGGTGCGACGGCTCCACTCGAGCAGGGGCCGCTGCACTCCGTGAGCGGCGAGCAGGTCCGCCGGCAGGTAGACGCGCCCGCGGTCCAGGTCCTCGCCCACGTCCCGCAGGAAGTTGGTCAGCTGGAAGGCCACGCCCAGCGCGGCTGCGTGCGGGGCCGCTTCCTCACGGGGCACGACCGTCCCGAGCACGGGCAGCATCTGGAGGCCGATCACCGCTGCCGAACCGTGCATGTAGGCACGCAGATCGGCGTAGGTCGGGTAGTCGGTGACGGAGAGGTCGCTGCGCATGGACGCGAGGAAGTCGGCGAACAGGACGTGGTCGATGGCATAGCGCTCGGCGGTGTCGGCCACGGCCCTGACCACGGGCTCCACCCCGCCTCCGGTACGGAGTGCGTGGGCGAGGTCGCTCTCCAGCAGCCGCAGCAGGCGGTCGCGTTCCCCGGGCGGCTGCCGGCGGTCGAGGTCGTCCACGATGTCGTCGGCCCAGCGGGCGAAACCGTACAGCGCGTGTACGGCACAGCGGCGTTCCACCGGCAGCAGCCGGGTGGCCAGGAAGTACGTGCGCCCGTGCTGGGCGTTGAGCCGCCGGCACCGGGCGTAGCAGGCGCGCAGGGCAGGCCCGGTGATCCCGGCGGCGTCCAGTTCGCGTCGGTTCATCGGTTCTGCCCTTCCAGGACGGGGGGACGACGGCGGACGCCCGTCGCGCGGGGAGGGCCCGTGATGCGGGCCGCGGCGAGCTTGCCGCTGACGAGTACGGTCGGCACGCCCACCCCGGGTGTGGTCCCGCAGCCGGCGAGGACGACGTTGTCGTAGCCGCGTACGAGGTTGCGCGGCCGGAAGGGGCCGGTCTGCGCGAACGTGTGCGACACGGAGAAGGGGGTGCCCGCCGCGTGTCCCTGGGCCGTCCAGTCCACCGGGGTGACCAGCAGCTCCTGTTCCGTCGAGGCCTCGAAGCCGTCGAGTCCGCGGCGCTCCAGCTCGGCCAGCAGGCTGTCCCGGTAACGCGGTCCCAGGCCGCGCCAGGTGCCCGCCGACGGGCCGGTCGTGGTGTTGGGGCACGGGGCGAGGACGTAGTGCAGATGCCTGCCCCGCGGCGCGAGGGACGGGTCGTGTGCCGTAGGACGGGTGATGAGCAGTGACGGGTCGCTCATCACCCGCCCGGCCCGGGTGAGTTCGTCGAAGGTGTGCTCCCAGGCGGTGCCGAAGGAGAGCGTGTGGTGCGCCAGCTGCGGCCAGGTGCGGTCCGTGCCCGCGTGCAGGACCACCGCCGACGGCGCGTGACGCAGCGGCACGGCGCGGCGCGGCGCCCTTCCCAGGAGCCGGTGGACGACGGGCAGGTCCGGTGTCAGGACGACCGCGTCGCAGGCGATCCGCTCGCCCGATGCCAGTCTCACGGCCCGTACGCGCCCCGCCGAGCGTTCCAGTGCGCTCACCTCCGCGGACCAGCGGAATTCTCCGCCCGCGTCGGCGGCCGCGTCCGCCATCGCCCGGGGGAGGGCGTACATACCGCCCTTCGGGAACCAGACGCCCGCGACCGTGTCCATGTAGGCGATGACGGCGTAGGCCGCGAGCGCGCGGGCCGGGGCGACTCCCGCGTACAGCGACTGGAAGGAGAACACCCGGCGCAGCCGTGGGTCCGAGAGGAACCTGCCGATCTGCCGATCGAGCCGGCCGAAGCCCCCCAGAACCGCCAGCCGGGCGAGGTCGGGGTGCAGGAGCTGGAAGGGCGAGTCGAAATTGGTGTCGATGAAGCGGTGCATCTGCGCCTGGTAGAGCTTCTCCAGCCAGTGGCGCAGCCGACGGTACCCCGCGGCCTCCGACGCCCCGGCGAATCTCCGCACCTCGCACTCCATGGCGTCGCCGTCCGTGTGGACGTCCAGCCCGCTGCCGTCCGCGAAGCGGGCCCGGTAGGCCGGGTGCAGCGGGATGAGCTCCACCCGGCGGTGGAGGCTGTCCCCGACAGCGGCGAAGGCCTCGTCGGCCAGGTGCGGCATGGTCAGGACGGTGGGCCCGGTGTCGACCCGGTAGCCGCCGAGTTCCAGCCGTCCCGCCCTGCCTCCGGGTCCGGCGTCGCGCTCGACGACGGTCACCCGGCGGCCCGCGCCGAGCAGGTGGAGGGCCGTGGCGAGACCGGACAGGCCCGCGCCCACCACCACCACGTGGTCCGTGGGGCCGGACACGGTCCTCATGCGTGCTCCCCTTTCCGGCCGGGTGCGGTGCCCACGGCCCTGGCCACCAGCGCGGCGAACTCCCGCCGGGAGTGGTCGTCCGCTCCGGCGGCCGCGAAGTGACGCAGGCTCGATGCCGACAACCCGGCGATCTCCTCCTCCACCACCGCCCGCGCACCCGTACGTTCCAGGGCGGCGCGCATCCGGTCGGCCGTTCCCCGGCCGGGTGCGGCGCCTTCGGGGCCGAGTACGGCCAAGGCCTCGGTGTCGTTCGACTCGGCGGCGAGCCGGAGCGCGACGGCGAGGAGGTAGGTGAGTTTGCGCCCTCGCAGGTCCTCGCCCGCGGGCTTCCCCGTGACGGCCGGGTCACCGAACGCGCCCAGCAGGTCGTCGCGGAGCTGGAACGCGAGACCCACGCTCCGTCCGGCGGACCGCAGCGTGTCCGTGGTGCGGGTGTCCGCGCCGGCCAGGGACGCGCCCAGGGCGAGCGGACGCTCCACGGTGTAGAGAGCGCTCTTGAGCGTCGCGATACTCCGGGCCTGGGCGGGGTCGGAGGAACCGGTCGCCTGCGCGCGCATGTCCAGGTACTGGCCGGCGACCATCTCCCCGCGCATCGCCTTCCACTCCCGGTGCAACCGGTCGCCGTTCGGGGAGGACAGCGCGGTCTCGGTGAGCAGATCGTCGGCCCACGCCAGCGCCAGGTCCCCGGCGAGCACTGCGGCGGTGGCCGAGTAGGACGCGGCGGAGCCTCTCATACGGCCGGTCCGGTGCATGCGTGCGAAATCGGCGTGCACGGCCGGTGCTCCGCGACGCAGCGGCGATTCGTCCATCACGTCGTCGTGCACCAGCGCGCAGGCCTGCAGCAGTTCCAGGGCCGCACCGATGCGCAGCGGCGTCCGGGGGTCCCCGGCGCCTCCGGCGGCCAGCCACCCGCACCAGACGAAGGCCGTACGCAGCCGTTTTCCGCCGTGCAGGACGAACTGGGCGACCCGGGAAGCCACCTCCTCGGCGAACACCGTGTCAACCTGCCGGGCTTCGCGCAGTCTGGTGTGGAGGTGCTCCGCGAGGACGGCGTCGACGGCTGCGGCTGCCTCCGCGGCGGTGCGCGGGGCCTGCCAGGGGCCGGCGCCTCCACCGGCGCCGGGGTGAGGGCCGGCGCCTCCGCCGGGCACTGCCCGCGTCGTCCGTGGACCGAGCATGGAGAGCCCCTTTCGCCCGGTTGTCCGCTGTCGCGTCCACCGCTGCCTGCAGCCGCGAGGACCGCGGCTGCCCCTATGCCTGCCCGGCGCACGGCCCAGACGGAGCGGAGTTCACCCGGACGGCGGGTCGGACAGGTCAGGACGGCCCGGGGCTCGCGGCCCCACGCGTCGAGGACACCGGACCGCTGCGCATCACGGCAGCGGCCGCACGCCGGGGGCCTCCCCCGCCCCTGCCCGTGGCGCGGAGGGCGCACCGTCCGCCGAGCGGCTCGGCCGCTGCCGATGCCGTGGTCACGTCATGGCCGGGGGGCACCACGTACGGGGTGCTTGCTCATGGCGGAGCCCCGGTCGAAGGCGTGGACGGTGACGGCCACCCGGACCACGGCCGCTGTCTCGCCGCCGGACAGGTCCAGGCGTGCCGGGGCGTACGCGTTCCCTGCGCAGCGTCCACCTGTGGGTGGCACTGCCCGAGACGCACCGGGACACCGGTCGCGACTTCCGGCACCACGCGCCGGAGCCGGTCCACCGGGAGGGAGCCGTGATCAGGGTCTTCCTCGGTTCCCTCGCCGGAGAAGACCTCTTCGGTCCGGGCCTTCCCCCTCTGCTGGAAGCCGCGACCGTCCCCGGCCCGTATGCCACCACGACCCTCACCACCGGCCCGGCCTTCGAACACGGTCTCCTCGCCGGCCGGTGGGCAGGGCCCGAGCTCGGCTACCTCGGCCCCGGGAGCCACGCAGTGACCCTGGCCGACGAGACGGACGCTCCCGCCCGGGCGGTGCTGTGAGCGGCACCCCGTTCGGGGACCGGATCGTCATGTGGTGGGACGTCGCCGGCCGTAGCCATGAGGACGTCGTCGAGGCACGCCAGCACCGGGAGCCGGCCTCCGACCGCTTGGGGTGTGCCGACGGCTGTCCAGGCGGCCGAATCCCCGGCCCTCCCCGACGCCACGATCGCACCGCGTGGCAACCCCCACACGTCTGAAAGGCGGCACACGATGACCCGGGCCGCCGTCCCCACCGTCCGGAACGTGGACGCCAGGCACTGCTACGAGACCCTGTTCGACGGGGCGGGTGCGGGGTTCACCGCCTACCGCGACCACGACGGACAGCGTGTGTTCTTCCACACCGGGAACGATGACGCCCACGCGGGCCGAGGGCCGGCCTGCGTGCTCGTGCAGGAGGTGTGGGGCCATGTGCGGGCCCCGGCAGGCGCGTCGTGCCGGCCTGCCCGTACGTGGCGAAGTTCCTCAGGAAGCACGAGGAGTTCGCCGGCCTCACCGGCCCGGTCGTGCCCGGGATCATCAGGCAGTGGCTCGAGGCCGCCCGTGCCCCGGCCCGCCCGAACAGCGGCCGGGGCACGGCGCGGGCGCCGTCAGGCCGGCCGCAGCTCGAACCAGTCGAAGGCCGGTGCGCCCAGGGTCGCGTACATGCCGATGACCCGGCCGGTGAAGCCGCCCGCGACCTCGGTGGTGAGGTAGCGGCCGTCGAGTTCGGCGAGTACCTCGAACTCCCCGTCACCGGTTTCGTATCCCAGACGAAGGGTGTCAGGGCCTCCGACACGGAGGCCGGACGGTGCGGCGGCTCCGGGGTCCTCGGGACGTGCGGTGACGGTGGGCGGCAGGACGTCCGTGGTGGTCACGTCCACCCGCAGGGTCAAGGGGCCCGTGGACACCGCTCTTTCCGCCACCGTCTGACGCACCGGACCGATGCGGGCGACCGCACGTACCACCCCGCCCTCCGTCTCCACCTGGTAGTGGTGCGCCTCGTCCAGCCGTACGGCCAGGCCGCCGCGGCCTCCTCGGCCGATGTCGACCCGCGTCCGGGCACTGCAGTCCGGATCGCGCTGACGCCTTCCCACGAACAGCGCACCGGGCCTGTCCATGCCCTCCGCACGGGCCCGCAGCACCAGGTGGCCGGGGCGCTCGTCGAGGCGCACGGCGTCCGGGTCGCTCCGTCTCGGCGTCACCCAGCAGGGTGCGAGCGCGGGGGCGTCGAAGTCGTCGCGGTACGGCTCGGCGGGCCAGGGACGCGGAACCAGTTCCGGCGCGGGGGCGCGGAGTTCCAGGGGCCCCGGCAGCGGCCATTCGTCCTCCCACCTGACCGGCACCAGGAACGTCTCCCGGCCCATGCCGTGGAACTTGGGGGTGTCCCCGCGGGGCCGGGTTCCCAGCAGCACCATCCACCACGTGCCGTCGTGCGCCTGCACCAGATCGCCGTGGCCGGTGCTCTGCACCGGATGTCCGGTACTACGGTGGGACAGTACGGGGTTGTCCGGGTGCGGTTCGAAGGGCCCGGGCAGAGAACGGGCCCTGGCCACCGACATCGCGTGTCCGCGCTCCGTTCCGCCTTCCGACAACAGCAGATACCACCAGGCACCGATCCGGTAGAGGTGCGGGCCTTCGGGGTACTGGAGCCCGCTCCCCGACCACATCTCCACCGGCTCACCGAGCAGTTCACCCGTCTTCGGCTCGATGCGCGCCCCGCGGATCCCGTCGTGGGAGAACACGCACCAGCAGTCTCCCCGCTCGTCCCAGGCCAGATCGGGGTCGATGCCGGGTACGGCGACCGGCACGGGCTCCGACCACGGTCCTGCGGGATCCTCAGCGGTCACCAGGACGTTGCCCGCGCCTGCCACCACGGTAGTGATCATCCAGAAGCGGCCGTCGTGGTGCCGCAGCGTAGGGGCGTACACCCCGCACGAGGACGGGGCCGCGTCAGGAAGCGTCAACTGCGAAGGGCGGTCCAAAGCGTGCCCGATCAGCCGCCAGTGCACGAGGTCCCTGCTGTGCCACAGCGGCACCCCGGGTACGTACTCGAAGCTGGACGTCGCCACGTAGTAGTCCTCGCCCACGCGGCAGATACTCGGATCCGGACTGAAGCCCGGTATCACGGGATTGTCGAAGAACGCCATGGTCCGTCCTCGGATCCGGGGGCCAGGGCCGATCCCCAAGGCCGTGGTCGTTGAAGCGCTTCGAAAATGACAGTCGGGCGGAAGAGTGTCAATAGACCCTGCAGAAAGCACGACAGAGGCGGACGGGGAGTCGGAGGCGTGACGCTCGTTCCCGGCACCGGGGGTCAGCGCGTCCTCCGGGGAAGTTCGCTCTGTTGAAGCGCTTCGACAGGGTGTCGCGCGTGCACTCCCTGCTGCGGGGCCCGGGCGGGGCGCCGGAAGCCTCGTCATCCAGGCGGTTTCGGGCCCCCGCGTTCCGGCCGCGTCGCACGGCCCGTCGCCGACCCGGGTGCCCTCCGGCATCCGCGCCCGGTCGCGGTGCCCACGCCGCCCGGCCGACGTCACTCCGTCCCGCGAGCGTGCGGCCCGTCGGCGGCGGCCCGGGCGGCTCTCTGCGGCCTGACGCGTGATCGCCGGTGCCGGGGCGGCACGACAGGACCCGCCCCCGGGGAGGAGCGGGTCCTGTACACGGGCGGGAACCGCTGTTCAGCGGGTCACTTCAGGGCGGGCGGTGCCGCGTCCGCCGAGGTACCCCACCGCGAGGGCTCCGCACCGACCTCGAAGGACAGGTCACGTGTGCCGCGGATGTCGTCGGTGGTCAGGCAGGTCTTCCCGTACGCGGCCCCGTCCGTCCGCGCCGAACGGATGTAGCGCGCCGGGTTCGAGGTGTCGAAGCGCACGAAGGCGCCGTTGCGCTCGGCGGCCGCGGACGAGGCCTTCGAGCCCTCGGTGACCGTGTCGCCCTTCCACGTGCCGGAGGTGCTGAAGGGCCGGTCGAAACAAGTGATCGTGTACACCGTGTACGGCTTGGTGTCCTGGCAGAAACCGCTGCCGGTGACGGCCGTGCCCGCACCGCGCATCCAGTGGGTCCATCTCATGGAAAGCGCACCTCTCAAGACGTAGATAACGTTGTCATACGTACTGTGCGAGCATTCTTGGCCTGTACACATGTACTCGTCAGGAGCCGCGCGGGGCCGAGGCCATCGAGCGGAGTGCCCCGGCGGAAAGATCCTCCACCCGCCGGCGCCCGGCTTCCGCGTACGAAGCGCTTGTCCCGTCAGCGCAGTGCCGCGTAGACGATGAGGTTGTCCATGGGATGGCCGTCGGCGTCGAAGGCCCCGTCGCAGGTGATCAACCGGAGCACGCGCTCCTCGGTGGCCCCGTAGACCTTCTCGGTGGGGAAGGCGTTCTTGCTGACGGTCTCCGTGCCGGTGACCGTGAAGCGGGCCTGCTTCCCTCCCCCGTCGGACACGGTGATGTCCGCACCTTCGGTGATCGCGTGCAGGTCGTGGAAGACGGCCTTGCCGAAGCGCGTGTCGTTGTGGCCGATGAGTACGGCGGCACCGGGCTCTCCGGGCACGGCACCACCCGCGTACCAGCCGGCCGTCATGCCCTTCTCGGCCGGCGGGACCTCGACCGTGCCGTCCTCGTTGAGTCCGAGCCGCAGCAGCGCGGTGTCTATTCCCAGTGACGGGACCGTCAGCCGCGTGGGCGCAGGCGCCTTGGGGGTTTCCGGTGCACGGGGTGCGTCCGGGACCGCCCTGACGGAAGGTTCGGGTGCCTCGGCCGTGCCGCATCCGCTGAGGGGGGTGAGCAGCAGGCAGGCTGCCGCCAAGGACACGGCTGCCCGCCTTGACGCGTGCGAGGGGAGGGGCATGAGTACTCCGGGTGCGGTGAGCGGGTGGAAGCGGGGGCACGAACAGCGGGTGGCGCCGCCCCCCGTGCGGGGGCGGCGCCGTCGCGGGGTGGGGATCAGCCGTTGCGCTGTGCGGTGGACCGGCGGCGCAGTACGAGGACGCCGGCGCCGGCGAGCACTGCCGCGCCGGCCGCGGAGCCGTACAGCGCGGTACCGGCGGCATCCCGCGCCGGGCGCTCCCCGGCGTCGACTCCGCCCCGCGGCACCGTCCCGGCCGGCACGGACTCGGCCGGGACCGGAGTGGCCGCCTCGGTGGGTTCGGCGCGCTCGGGCGCGGGGGTGGCGCTCGGGCTCGCGGTGAGCTCGGTGGGCGCCGGTGCGGGTGTGGCGTCGGCGACGGCCGCGGTGGCCGGAAGCAGGACCGCGCCCAGGCCGGCAACGGCGAGGACTGCGGTGCGCAGGGTCGGGCGAAGGGACATGAAGAACTCCGATTCCAGCTCGGCGTTGGTGGTGCCCGCGCACGGATGCGCGTCGGGCGCCGGGCATGCCCACAGACTGGAGTGGAGTTGTGAGGAAGCTGTCAGACCGCCGTGTTCATCGGATCAGGGCCGGCCGCCGGAAGCCGCAGGGTGAAGACCGAGCCCTGGCCCGCCTTGCTGGTGACGCCGGTCGTCCCACCGTGCGCCTCGACGAGCTTGCGGACGATCGCCAGTCCCAGGCCGCTGCCCCCGGTCCGGCGGCTGCGGGACTTCTCCGCGCGCCAGAACCGGTCGAAGACGTACGGCAGGTCCTCCGGCGCTATGCCGCTGCCGGTGTCCGCGACCTCCATCACCACCGTTCCGTCCGCTTCCCCGGACCCGGCCGCGTACGCCCGCAGCGTCACCCGTCCTCCGGCCGGGGTGTGGCGTACGGCGTTGGACACCAGGTTGCCGATCGCCTGCCGCAGCCGGACCGGGTCGGCCGTCAGCTCGGGGACCTGCTCGTGCCCCTCCACCAGGCCCACGCCGAGGCCGACCCCGGCCGCGTCGGCCTGGGCCTGGTGGGCCGCCACCACATGGGCGAGCAGTTCGTCGATCCGTACGGGTTCGGGGTGCAGGCGCAGGGCGCCGGCATCGGCCGCAGAGAGGTCCTGGAGGTCGTCGATGATGTGCTGCAGCTGCAGCGCCTCCTCCAGGAGCGAGGAGACGAACGTCGCGTCCGCCTCGGCGACGCCGTCCTGGGCCCCCTCGAGCCATCCCCGGATGTTGCTCAGCGGGGTGCGGAGTTCGTGTGCGACATCGCTGACCATCACCTTGCGCTGTTCCTCCAGCCGGGCGCGGTGTGCCGACATGTCGTTGAAGGCGGCGGCCAGGCGGCCGATCTCGTTGTCCGCGGTGACCACCACCTGGGAGGGGTCCTCTCCGTCGCGCATGCGCTGGGCCGCTCCCGTGAGCGCGTGCAGCGGCCGCACGAGCCGGACTCCGGCGAGGACCGAGGCACCGACGGTGAGCGCGAGGACGAGCGCAGCGACACCGGTGATCTTCGCCGTGTTCGAAGGGGAGAGTTCGAAGCCGGGAACGGCGCCGCCGCCCGGGTCGCTGATGAACAGCAGCGCGGGTGAGGCGACGTACGAACTGAGCTGTTCCTGGCGGGCGATGCCGATGCACGAGGCGATGTCCCGGTCGTTCTCGCTGTCGGGGAGGGCGGGGGTGGGCATCATGGTGGGCAGGGAATCCTGCGGAACACTGACGCTGGGCACGGGCACTGGCACGGCTGACGCGGCCACAGGCTCCTCGTCCGTGTCCCATGACAGGTCGAGATCGAGCCGTACCGCTTCTCTCCCCTGCCGGTCCAGGCACGCGTTGACGAGTTCGTTGAGCTCGCCGAGCGCCGTCTCCTCCGTTCCGGTGGGGCTGTCCAGCGCGTCCGTCGGGCACCGGCTGCCGCGCACACGGTCCGGGTCGTTGCCCACGATCTGGATGCGGGGCCTCCCGCTCGGCCCCTCGACGACATCGGAGGCGATCCCGGACCGGCTGAGGCACTGCACCGTCTTCTCCGCGGTGCGCCTCAGGGACCCGCGCTCGGCCTCGGTCAGCCTGAACGGGCCGACGGCCCGCGGGTCGACCCGGTCGCTTCCGGAGCGCTGTCCCCCGTCCGTACCGGGAGCCGCGACCGTGACGGATCCGGCTTCCGACCCCGGCCCTGAGGAGACGGCGGCCACGGACAGCGGGTCCACGACCGCCGACGCCTGGGGAGGCAGAGCGGGCGGCGGCGGGGAGGAGCCGGCCGAGTCCGCGAGGATCTCCCGGCCCTGCGTCGTCAGCGTGATCCGCCTGCCGGACATGCCGGCCAGCTCGTCCACAGTGGCTCCCACGCCCTCCCAGGTGGGGTGCCCCGCCGCGTACGCGAGCAGGGAGTCGAGGACACGGGTGTCGGCGGCGAGATTGCGGCCCTGCTCCTGCTCGATCGCTCCGGACGTGGTCTGCACGGCCAGCCACGCGGTCGCGGCGACCGAACAGGCCGCGACCAGCGCCGACACCGCCAGCAGCCGACCGAGGAGGCTCTTGCGCAGGGGCAGCCGCAGACGCTGCCCGCCGGGCTCAGTTCGCCGGGGCACGCGGGACCCCCTTCAGCGGGTCCGTGAGCTTGTAGCCGACTCCGAAGACGGTGAGCAGCCGGGCCGGGCGCCGGGGGGCGCGCTCGATCTTCTTGCGGAGGTTCATGACGTGCACATCGACCGTACGGCTGCTGATGTACCGGTCGAATCCGTGGAGTTCGGCGAGCAACTGCTCCCGGGTGAAGACCCGGTCGGGCTCGGCAGCCATCGCCGCGAGGAGCCGGAACTCCCCCGGGGTGCACTCGACTCCCGCTCCGTCGACCGCCACCTCGTGGCGCACGGGATCGACGGCGAGCGTCCCCACCCGCAGCACGTGGCTGTTCTCGCGTCCCCCCTCCCGCCGGGTGCGCCGCAGGAGTGTGCGTACACGTGCCATGAGCTCGCGCGGGCTGTAGGGCTTGGTCATGTAGTCGTCCGCACCGAGGTCCAGCCCGAGCAGCAGGTCGTCCTCCGTCGCCCGGGCGGTCAGCATGAGGACCGCCAGCTCCCTCTCCTCGGCGCGCAGGATCCGGACCACGTCGAGTCCGTCCGCCCGCGGCATCATCACGTCGAGGACGAGCAGGTCCGGCGCCCCTCGCCGGGCCTGCTCCAGTGCGGCGAGGCCGTCGGGGACCACCGTGACCGCGTGGCCTTCGCGTTCGAGGTAGCGGCGGACCAGCTCGGCCTGTTTCGCGTCGTCTTCCGCGACTATGACGTTTGCGCACACGGGGATGATCGTAGAGGAGGCCCCGAACCGCGGTTTCCCGCCGGTGGAACGGGCCGGCCCGCGCGGCGGCCGGCGGAGAGGGGGCGTCGCCCCTGTCCGCGGCAGCGGTCGCGGGACCGACCCGGTGTTCAGAAGCCTCAGGCGCTCAGCAGACGCCGTCACCCGGCTCGGGATTGCCCAGGCCGAACAGCGGGCGCAGTTTGAGCCCGAGCCAGGTACCGGCGAGTGCGACCGCTCCCCACAGCCAGCCGCTCAGGCTGCCCGAGGACACACCCGCCAGGTAGGCCCCGATGTTGCAGCCCCCGGCGAGCCGGGCACCGACACCCATCAGCACACCACCGAGCACCGCCGCGACGGCCGTACGCCACGGAATGCCACGGTGCAGGGCCCAGGTGCCGCCGAGCGCTGCGGCCACCGCCGCACCGATCATGATGCCGATGTCCGTGAGGCTGGTCCTGTCGGCGAGCACCGGGCCCGCCAGCATCTCCGCGTTGCCGGGCCGGCGCCACCAGGTCCAGTTCTCCGGGTGGCCGCCGAGCGCGCCTACGAGTTCCGAGCCCCACAGGCTGAACGCACTCGTGACGCCCCAGGCTCCACCGGAGACCAGCAGCACGCCCGCGCCGAGGACGGCCAGCGCCAGTGCGCCGACGGCCAGCGGCCACGAGCCGCGGAGGGCCCGTACGGCCGCGGTGCGCGCCGAGGGCACGGGGCCGAGGGGAGGCGGGTTACGCCGGGCCTGGACCCGTCGCGTGATCACGACGACCAGCGACAGCGCGGCGAGGGTCACCGCCCAGGAGCCGAACCAGCCGATGTGGTCGGAGAGGACGACCGGTTCCCAGGCGGGGAGGTCCTTCCACAGGTCGAACTGCCAGGCGGCGAGCGTGGCGCCCGCGATGAATCCGCCGAGGGTCAGGAGCACCGAGGTCTGTCCCGATCCGACGGCGAAGAGGGTGCCCGAAGCGCAGGCGCCGCCGAGCTGCATCCCGATTGCGAAAAGCAGCGATCCGACGATCAGACCGACTCCGATCGCTCCGCCGGACGGCGTCGGCTGCGCTCCGAACAGCCCGGTGCTCGTACCGATGATCAGCGCGAACAGTGTGGCCGTGGTGCCGAGCAGCAGCGCGTGCGCCCGCAGCCCGGTCCCGTTGCCGACGGCGATGAACTGTCGCCAGGCAGAGGTGAAGCCGAACCGGGAATGGAAGAGGGCGACGCCCAGGCCGAGCCCCAGCAGGAGCAGCACTCCCGGTTTCGCGCCGTGTGCGAACCACACATAGGCGGTGAGGGCCACGGCGAGCAGCCCGGCCACGACGAGTGGCGTCCTGCGCACCGGGGGCAGGGCGGGGGCCTCCGGCTTCGGCACCGAGGTGGGGGAAGGAACGAACAGGGCGGGCAGTGCGCGCGGCGGCGCGGCCGGCCCGGCAGGTGGCGCGGTGGTCACGAAAGGTCTCCGGATGGTGCTCGGACGGACGGCGGCATCAGCTGCCGGCGGCGCGGTACGCGCCGCCGACGCGGGATTCAGCCGCGACAGAGTCCGTCGTCGACGCACCACGCCGAATGCGCGAACAGTGCGAGGCACAGCAACAGGGCCGATACAGACATGCGTACGAATATACGGATGGCGTCCCTCCGGATGCCTGCCTGTCTCACCATGCGGAAATCTTTTTGAGACGGCATCCCGCCGTACCTCACCGGACCGGCGGGCGCGAGGGCCCTGTTGCGGCGGAGTGGGACCGGGCGGCTCGGTACAGGCGGGCCGGTGATTACCTCAGCGGTAATCGACCCTCCGCGACAGATGCGGCACGCTGCGGTAGCAGGCAGGACGACAAGCGGTCGGTGAACCGCCGCCCGGCCGGACCTCTCGCCACTGACGCACGAGACCCGGCCATGCCGTGAACGCGCCGCTCAGGTGCATCCGTACAGACGAAAGGACACCGCTGTGACCCTGCATGAGGACGCTGTCGAACGCTACTTCACCGCCTGGAACGCCTCCTCGCCCGAGGAACTGGCCAAGGCCGTCGCCTCGGCGTTCACCGAGGACGGCACCTACACCGACCCGCTGGTCGAAGCGAAGGGCCACGAGGGGATCGTGGCGGCGATCACCGGCGCCCGGCAGCGGTTCCCGGGTTTCACCTTCGAGCTCACCGGTACGCCGGACGCACACCACGACCTGGTGCGCTTCACCTGGGACCTGGTCTCCGTCGCCGACGGCTCCGCTCCCGCCGCCGGCTTCGACGTGATCACACTGGCCGACGACGGCCGCATCACCGGCGTCGCCGGCTTCCTGGACCGCCTGCCGGGGGCGTGAAGTCTTCCCCCTCAGCGTGCCGTCCGGAGGGCGGTGGCCGTCTCCGTGTCCGCGGGCAGGAACGTCTCGACCGCGAGCTCGGAGACGGTCACGTCCATCGGCGTGTTGAACGTCGTGACCGTAGAGATGAACGACAGCACCCTGCCACCCGCCTCGATCCGGAGCGGCAGCGCGTACGGGTGGGCCGCCGGGCCGTGCCCACAGGCGGGCACGGCCGGACCGGAGGAGGTGGCTCCGGCCGGCACCGGATAGGCGGCGACCTCTTCGTACAGGCCGTGCAGCGCCTCCGAGGAGCGGAGCGCCGCTTGCCGCTCCATCCGTTCCAGCAGGTGGGCCCGCCACTCTCCCAGGTTACCGATCCGCGGGGCCAGGCCCTGCGGGTGCAGGGTCAGGCGCATGGCGTTCATGGGCGGCTGCAACAGGTGATCCGCCACCCCGTCGAGCAGCGCCTGCACGCCCCTGTTGGCGGCCACCACGTCGTACATCCCGTCCATCACCAGGGCGGGGTGTGGTTCGTAGGCGGTCAGCAACTGATCCAGTCCGGCCCGGAGCGCCGTCATCGCCGGGGCGGTCAGCGGCGTCTCCGGATACGAGGGAGCGTAGCCCGCAGCCAGGAGCAGAGCGTTGCGGTCCCTCATGGGGACGTCGAGCTGCTCAGCCAGATGCAGCACCATGGAGCGGCTCGGCGTGGACCTGCCGGTCTCGATGAAGCTGATGTGGCGTGCGGAGCTGTCGGCCTTCAGGGCCAGTTCGAGCTGTGTGACCCGTCGCAGCTTGCGCCAGCCGCGCAGCAGGCTCCCGACGTTCACGTCATCGACCGTCCTGGTCATGGCAGTCGTCATGGCCAGGACGGTATCCGATCGAGAGGGCCCCTCGCCTGCTTCCGACGGATCACACAGGGCGGGCCGGACCGCGCCCTGGCCCGGCGGCACAGGACCGGTGCGGCCGACCTGCTGGACGCCTGATCCGGCACGTGCCTGTGCCGCGTACGGCGCGCCGAACCCTTCCCGCACTTCATGACCACGACGCCGCATACCGGTCCGGATCAGAGCCCGTTCGGCACCCGGCTCCAGATCGCCCGGCTCGACCGCATCGCTGCCTCACCGCACGCGGCGGCCGGGCTCGCGGTGAACTACGCGGGGTCGCCGCTCCCTTGACCGTGAGGGCGTCCGGTCCCGCAGACACACCCGCGGGACCGGGCGCCTCCTCACTCCGTGTCGAGGAGAAGCCCTGCGCCCCGTTGACACGGGCGCAGGCCGCGAGCGAACTCGCACGGCCCAACAGCAGAAATATTTTTCCTTGCGAACACCCCTCTACCGCCGTGGCGTTGGCCCTCTCTGCGGGACAGCCCAGCCGCCATGACGCCGTGACAGGAAGCGAGTGCCCCGTGGCTGCCCCGACCGCCTCCCGGGACAGCCGCCGGCAGCTCGGCCGGGGCCGCTCCCTCCTCGAAGCCCGCTGCACCCCGGGGCCGAGCCTGCCCGGCCGCGCACCGCCGGTCGTGACGCTCCGTGAACCCGGGACGGCTCCCTCGCCGTCAGGCCCCGGGCGCGTACGTGCGTCCGCCCCGCCGGTACGCGATCTCGCCCAGCAGGATGTCGACGGCCAGGAAGACCGCCAGCGGGATGCCCAGCAGCGGCACGAAGTACCCCACGACCGCGGCACCTGCCATCAGCGGTACCAGGACGAGGGGCGGAATCTTCTGCCACGCGCCGCGCGGCGCCGCGCGGCCGAAGGCGGAACCACGTCCGCGCTGCCACCACATCCGGTAGCCGAGGAGGACGAGAACGATCAGACCTGTGGTGAGGGCGGCGAGCACGATCTGGTTGACGAGCCCGAACAGGACGCCGGTGTGCGCGTCGATCCCCCAGCGGGACAGCTTGGCGAGCAGCGGATAGTCGGCGAACCGCACCACATCGGTGACCTCGCCGGTGGCCGGGTCGACGGCGACCGCGTCCGGCTTCTCCGGCCAGCTGCGCTGGATCTGGCGTACGACGTAGGCGGAGGAGGCGTCGGCCGGAGGCACGATCTCCACCGGGTTCGAGAGCCGCTCGCCACGAGCGGCTTCCAGCACGGCGTCCAGGCCGACGTCCTTCCCCGGGGCCTCACCGGATCCGCCCGCATGCATGTGCTCGGCGTGTTCACCCCCGGGCCCGATGCCCGCGGAGACCGTCGGCGTCGTCTGGCTGATCGCCTCGCGCAGATCGGAGACGCTCCGGCCGGCGTACGTCGACCAGGTCAGACCCGTCGCCGACAGGAAGAAGAGTCCTGCCGCCGCCCACACGCCCACTGTGCCGTGCAGGGAGAGCGTGCGCCTGCGTCCGCTCGCGCCGCGCATCCTGCGGCGGGCCCTGCGCCGCCCGAACCACAGGACGAGGCCACCGCCGGCTGTCACCCACAGCCAGCTCGCTGTAGAGGCGGCCCGTCTGGCCCAGGTGCAGATCTCGGTGGAACTCGTCGATCCAGGTACGCAGGGGCAGCGCGCCGCTGGAGCCGTACTGCTCCAGCGCCCCGGTCAGCTCGCCGGTGTACGGGTCCACGAACACGGCAAGGGTGTGGGCGGCGTCCACGCCCTCCACGCCGGACAGCAGTACACGGGTGGTCGCGCCCTCCTCCGGAGCCGGACGGACGGCACTGATCTCCCCCTCCGGACGGGCTTCACGGGCCGCCGCGACCTGCCGCGAGATCGGCAGCTCGCTCGTACCGGCGGGGACGCTCAGTTCATCCGCGTAGACGATCTTTTCCGCCTGGTACGAACCGGTGTAGAGGAGGCCTGTCACGGCGGCGACCAGGAGGAAAGGTGCGATGAGCACCCCTGCGTAGAAGTGCAGCCTCAGCACCAGGGGGCCGAGCGGCGACCATGCGGTGCGCCCGGAGGAGGTGCCGGGCTCTCGGACCTCCTGCTCCGCGGAAGAAGTGAGGACCGGTGGTTCAGCGGTCATGCCTGCTCTCCTGAAGGCGTGGGGGCGTCGGCAGACCGTCACCGACCGGTCCAGAAGTCGGATGCGGACGTAGGCCAGTTCCCGGCACTCACTGTGATCCGCGTCACGGGGTGAGGTGCCGGAGGGAGAGCCGGCCCCCTGTCGGCGTCCACGGCTTCCGGGGAGCCGTCCCTGCGGGCCGGCCGGTACGGTCCTGCAGTCCGGAGCCGCCCGGCCCGGACCGCTTCCGTGTAGCGCGCACGGTCATGGTCCTCGGCCGGACGTCTCACGCGCCGGAACCACCGCCGCGCCCGGACCCAGGGACCCCGCCTCGTCGACGACGGTGACCGGCCCGCTGTCCGCAGGGCAGCGGATCTCCTGCGCGCCGCTCTCGACGGCGGTGCCCCGCCGGCCACCGACGAACAGCTCAGGCATGGCGCCCCCGGCTCGCACCTCGCACGAGGAAGGGAGCGAGGGCGAGGCCGAGCCTGTCGGGCGACCCGGTCGGATGTGACCCCGGCCACACCTGCCCACTCCGTGATCAACACTGCTTTCCGGCCGAAGCCTGGCTTTTCGCGCGAGAACCATTGGAGTATCACAGCAGGTCAGACGGTAGTTTTGGGTTGTACCACCTGATTCTGTCCACATGCCGGACACGCCGCGCGGGTGCCGCGCACCGGCTCCGAACTGCCCGAACGGTCATTCGGTAGGCATGGCGCGTGCGTGTCGGGCCGGAAAGCACTGATCGATGTGCGCTCACTGCCTGCAGGCATCAGACTCCCCACCGCAGTCACCCCCCGAGCGAAGGAGAAACACGAATGCGTGACAAACTCTGCAGAATCGGCGTCATCACCACGGTTTCCACACTCGTCCTGACAGGCACAGCCGCCATGGGAGTCGCACAGGCCCGTCCCGCGCAGTCCGCCGGCCTCTACGCCCCGTCAGCCCTCGTCCTCTCGGTCGGCAAGGGCGACGCGGCCACGGCCACCGTCCAGCGGGCCGTCACCCTGAGCTGCGCGCCCCGCCCTGGCGGAACTCACCCTTCGCCCGCCGCAGCGTGTGCGGAACTGCATTCGGTCAAGGGCGAGTTCACCCAGCTGACCGCACCGAGGCCGCAGGGGAACTGCACGCGCCAGTGGGACCCGGTGGTCCTCGATGCGACCGGTGTGTGGCAGGGCCGCCGCGTCTCCTGGTCGGCCACCTTCGGCAACGCGTGCGAGATGCGGGCAAGCCTGGCCGAAGGACCGGTCTTCTCCTTCTGACCTGCCATGTCCAGCGGGCCCACACCGGGGCCCCGGCCTCGACCGGAGCGGGAGGCGCTCTGGGGCGCCCCCCTCCCGCTCCGGTTCGCCGCGCGGCAGGCGGTGCCCGACACCCAGGGTGGCCCCGTCCTCAGGGCGGGGCCACCGGTATCAGACGGTCACCGGGTGACCGTCCACTTCTGGTTCGCGGCGCCGGTGCAGGTCCAGATCTGCAACCGGGTGGCGTTGGCGCTGCTGCCACCGGCCACGTCCAGACACTTGTTCGCCTGCGGATTCACGATGTCCCGGGCGGCAGGCGTCGCCCACTGCTGCGCCGCCGAACCGTTGCAGTCCCACAGCTGCACCCGGGTCCCGTCCGACGTACCACCCGACGCGACATCCAGACACTTGCCCAGCGCACGGATCGTCCCGTCACCGCCCACCGTCCACCGCTGCGCCGCCGTGCCGTTGCAGTCGTACAACTGCACCGCCGTACCGTTCGCCACCGCGCCACCCGCGACATCCACGCACTTGCCCGCCAGGCCCGTGATGGGCCCCCCGCCGCCCGGCTGGTCGCCGCCTGAGCTGACACGGACGTAATCGACGAGGAGTTGCTGGGGGAAGGCCGTACTTCCGTCGGGGTCACCGGGCCAGTAGCCCCCCACCGCGAGGTTGAGGATGACGAAGAACGGCTTGTCGAAGACCCACTGCCTCCCACCGAGATCGGCGGGGGTGCGCCGCTGGTAGACGGTGCCGTCGACCGACCAGGTGATGGCGCCAGGGCTCCAGTCGACGGCGAAGGTGTGGAACGCGTCGGCGAACGCCTGCCCGCCGGGCAGCGTGTAACCCGCGCCGATGCCTCCGCTGCCGGAGTAACCGGGGCCGTGCAGGGTGCCGTGCACGGTACCGGGTTCGAAGCCGACGTTCTCCATGATGTCGATCTCACCGCTGTCGGGCCAGCCGACCTGCCCGATGTCGTTGCCCAGCATCCAGAAGGCGGGCCAGATGCCCTGCCCGCGCGGAATCTTCATCCGGGCCTCGACACGGCCGTATGTGGTCGTGAACTTGCCGGACGTGTTCAGCCGTGCAGAGGTGTACTCACACCGCCCGTACCAGCACTGGTAGTTACCCGGGTTCTCCTTGCGTGCGGTGATGACCAGGTTTCCCTGGCCGTCGAGAGCGGCGTTGCGGTTGCCGGCGGTGTAGTACTGCCGCTCGTGGTTGCTGACGTTGTCACCGGTCTCGATCTGCCACTTGCCGCCGTCGACGGCGGAGCCGGCGGGCCCGTCGAACTCGTCGGAGAACGTGACGGCCGCAGGCGCGGCGGTGCTGTTCGCGGTGGCCGCGGGCACCGGCGGAGGCGCGCCCTGCGCCTGCCCGGCGGACAGCGACGCGAGACCGAGCGCCATGACGAGGGACACGAGCAGGTGTCGTGACGAACGGGGCGAACCCATGCCTTCTCCCTTCGAGGAGCGGAATACTGACGCGTTCATGTCAGTTTTGAGAATCGAGCGGCACCGCGTCGACCCCTTCCCGCCCCTCGCGGGCCGGACAGAAGGAGTGAAGGGGTGGGAGTCCACAGTTCACTTCTCACTTAGTTCGGTTCTTGATTTAAGGAATGAACAGGGGCCGTGTCAAGGGTTTGGTATAGACCGGAGCCGTGTGTGTCACGGGCCGTTCGAAACCGTCCGGTGCGGCGTCGGCGGATGGTGTCATGGAGACTTGAGATGCTGGAGGCAGCCGCTGCCGGCAAAATCCTCGCAGCCGGCACGGAGGGGCGTGACAAGAGCGCTCCGTGCCACTGACACACCGGACCGACGCCGACGAGGGGGACACGATCGACACCGCCGAAACGGGCCGGCGCCCGCTGGACGCCACCAGCGTGACGAACGCCAGGAACACCCTTCTCGAACTCCTCGGCCGCGCCGGAGTCTTCCGGGGCGAAGCCGAAGAGCTGATCGCGCTCGTCGAGGCCGGCGCGATCGCAGACGCACACAGCGAAGTGGGCAGGAAGCAGGAGGTCCGCGCCGAGGACGGGGACGCGTACGGCGCCGGCCGGTACGACGGCGCCCGGGCCGTCGGTGAGGAACTCGCCCGCGTCGCCGAGCGGGCTCTCGAGCGGGCCATCGGCCCGGCCGTGTCCGGCTCGGCGGGGGATGACGCCGCACCGGTCCGCCATCCTGTCGGGAGGATGGACGTGGAGCGTGCGAAGGTCGCTGTGACACCGCTCTTCCTCGCCTTCAGCGACACCTCGGACCTGGACCCCGAGGTGTCGGACGAGGTCCTCACCGCGCTGCTCGGCACGATGAGCGTCGTGGAACGGATCGGGTACGCCGGAAGGCTGACGCGGTTCGCCGAGTCCCATCGGGAGCGACTGGCTCAGCTGTACGCGCACTACGGACCCCGCAGCCGCATCGCCGTTCACGGCCGCTACTCCCTCCTCCACTCCCCCACGAGCATCGCCGTACTCGAACGCCTCATCGCCGCACCGTCGGCGCTCCGGGCGGAATGGGAGCACGCGGAACTGCCTCCGGCGTGGCTGGAAGGACTCGCGGCGGCCTGGCGTGCGCCGGGGGCACCGCAGGGTTGACACCTGCCCCGCCCCTCGGGCCGGCGGCCGGGGCAGGTGCGGGGCACCTGCCCCGCACCTGCCCCGCACCGGTCGAGAAGCCCGGGAATCAGCTCAGTGGTTCGATCCGGACGTTGCGGAACCGCACTTTGTTCCCGTGGTCCTGCAGACGGATCGCTCCGGCCGACGGACCCTCCGCGAGACCCGCACCGGTCGGTCCGTCGATCGCGATGTCATCGTGGATCTTCCGGCCGTTCCACAGCACCGTCACCCGCGCGTCGGCGGTCTTGCGGCCGCTGCCGTCGAACCGCGCCGCGCGGAAGGTGATGTCGTACGTCTGCCAGGTCTCCGGAGCCGTAGCCGCGTTCACGTCCGGCGCCTTCTTCTGGTAGATCGCCCCGGCCTCGTTCGTGTCGGGGGTGGTGTCTCCGTAGGAATCGAGGATCTGGAGTTCGTAGCGGTCCTGGAGATAGATGCCGCTGTTTCCCCGGTCCTGGCCGGTCACGTCGTCCGGCAGCAGCGGCACCCGGAAGTCCAGGCGCAGCTTGAAGTCCTGGTAGGCGTCCTTGGTGCGGATGTCACCGCAGCACACCTCCATCGACTGCTCGTCGGCCCGCGGCCATTCGACGCGCCTGCCGTCCGTGTGCTGCCACTGCTCCTGGGAAGCGGTGGTGCCGTCGAAGAGGGTGACGGGCGCACCGTGAGGGAGCACGGTGATCATGTCGAGGTTGACATGACCGGCGTCACCGGGATCGAAGCGGTACGAGACGGTGTTGGGCCCCGCGTGCAGGCGGACCCGCTCGGTCTGCGTCGACCAGGCATCCCAGGTACCGGTCGAGGGGAGCTGCGTCTGCCTCAGCTTCTTCCCGTTGACGTGGAGGGACAGTGCCTTGGTGCCCTGGTAGGGGTCGGGGCCGTTGGAGTAACGCAGGTTCACGGCGTAGTCGCCGGCCCTGGGGACCGTCACGTCGAAGGTCGTGGTGGCCTGACCCTCCGTGTGGTAACGGTCGACGAAGCCACTGCCCGAGTAGCCGGGGTGGTCCGTGTTGATGCCGGCCGTCCCGGTGAGCCGCGCCTCCTCCGCCTCGTACAGCGTGGCCGGCGGCGGCTGCTTGCCCGGCAGGGCGTTGAGCGTGTACCAGGCCTCCGTGCTGTACAGCGTCTCGCCGGACGCGGAGGCGAAGGGACGCGGGGAGCGGAGGTGTACGACCCGGCCGGGCTTGAGCCCGTCGAGGAGTACCCGCACGGTCTGTCCGTCGCCGGCGAGCGTCGCCGAGCGCACGGCGAGCTGCTCCTCACCGACCTTCGGACCGCCGTAGTCGGACGTCGGGGTGTAGCGCCACTGGTCCGCCTGGTAGCGGGATGCCAGCTCCTCCGCGGTGGCCTCCGACAGCGGCTGGGTGTACTCCACGTCGAAGCCGCCGGGGACCGCGCGCATCTCCTTGATGTCGAAGGTGTTGCCACCGTTCGGCGTGAGCTTCTGCAGGCCGAACTTCAGTTTCCCTTCCTGGCCCCAGTTACCGTCGGCGCCGAGCCCGCCCGCGTATATCGCACCGTCGGGCCCCATGGTGATGCGGTTGACGCCTGCTTCGAGTCCCTGTGTGTAGCGGAACACGGCTCCCTGGTACTGCCCCTTCACCTTTTCCAGGTAGGCGCGCTGGAGTCCGCCGTAGGTGACGTCACCGATGAGCATCTGCCCGGCGAACCTCCCCTCCTTCAGATGGAGTGGTGTGCTCGGCGAATTGGCGACCTCGTTCTGGGGCAGCCAGAGCACCGGCTGGGTGACGGGCCTTGTGTCGAAGGGGCCCGGCGGCTGGGTGTAGTGGTTGAAGAAGCGGTCCTTCTTGATCTGGACGAGCTTCGACGCCGGCAGCCAGCCGCCCTGGTTGTCCGTGGTGAAGATGTCGCCGCCGGGGCCCCAGCCGATCCCGTTCGGTGTCCGCAGGCCACCCGCGACCGGCTGGATCTTGCCCGTCTTCTTGGACACCTTGTACGTCGTACCGCGGCCCGGAGCCGGCTGCGGAGTGGTGGTGGCACCGCCGTAGTTGATGGCGACGGACAGGTTCACGTAGAAGTGACCGTCACGGTAGAGGAGCCCGAAGGCGAACTCGTGGAAGTTCCCGCTGTACGGCCAGGTGGCGGTCGTACGGTATTCGTCGGTGACGAAGTCCTTGTTCTTGTCGACGAGTCGGGTCAGCTCGTGCTTCTGTGAGACGTAGAGCGAACCGTCGACGTACTTGATGCCCATGGGCTCGCGCAGGCCTTCGGCGATCTTCTTCACCGTCACCTTGTCGCGGCTGGTGTCACCCGTGACGTTGCCGAGGAGATACACCTCGCCGGTCCGGGTCTCGGAGCCGCCCCACGTGGACAGTGCCAGACGTCCGCCGGGCAACCAGTCCATGCCGGTGACCTGGGGTTCGAAACCGTCCGGGCGCAGGTCGGTGAGGTCGAGGTCGGGGCGCACACCGGCGAGCGGCAGGCCGTCACCCGGACTGTCCGCGCCGGATTCGCACTCCTTGCGGCCGGGTGCGGTGACCCGGACGACCCCGGCATCGGTGCTCAGGGATTCGCGGGGGATGACGCCGAAGTCTGCGGCGCCCGGTGGCTTCCACGCGAGCGTCAGCTGCTGATCACCGCTTCGCTCGAAGTAGTCCACCCTGAACGGGTGTGAGCCTGCTGTGAGTTGGGCGAACCCGTCCTTGGGTTCGGCGCCGTGCAGGCCGTCGTGGTCGATGACTTCCCGGTCATCGATGACGAGCCGCGATCCGTCGTCACTGTTCAGGCGGAAGGCGTACGTCCCGTCGGCAGGGACGACCAGGTAGCCGGAGACCTCTGCCACGAAGTTGTCGGCGTAGCCGCCGAAGTCTCCGGTCGTGGACCAGTCCACGGTGGGCATCAGTTTGTCGTAGTTGGGCGTCTGGCCGGGCTTGAGCGTACACAGTTCGCTGAGCGGCACCTGGGTGTCGAAGACGCGCAGGGTGACGCCCGGCTCCTGAGGCGGGATGTCGTCGGGCGCCGCGGCGGCCGGGGGTGCGGCCCAGACGCCTCCCGCGAGGAAGCCCCCGACGAGCAGGGTGGTGAGCTGTTTTCGGGCACGCTGGAACAGCCGTGGATGCATCGGTCCTCCAGAGGGGGTCGCACTCCGGTCGGGCTGTACTGATCCGCGATATGGCACTACGCCTACGGTTGCGCCGCCACGCTAGGGGGCTTCTGCTGGAGAAGTCCATACTTTGTCATCTGCAAGTTCAAAGTCCTTCCTGTGCAGAAGAGTTGATCCCGGACAAGGGGAGACAGAACGGCGTCGGGCCGTCTGATGCCGATGAGGGGTACGAGTCCGCACGCGGAGCCGGCGCCCGGCCGCCGGGCGGACAGCCGGAAGCCGGCCAGCGGCGCGTACCGGGCCCGCAGCCCGTGCACGGTGAAGCCGGCCGGCACCGCCGGCCCCAGCGACACACCGAGCACGGCGGGGAGGGCGCGGCCGTGGGCCATCCCGGTCAGCCCGTACACCGGCGCGGCCGGGCCTGGCGAGAGCAGCAGGGCCCCGTAGCAGGTCGAACGCCGTCCGTTGTGCTTCGACGGCGGCAGCGCGGCACGTGGCGGCGGGCGAGCAGAGCGGCGGCCACACCGGTCAGCGGTGACCGCGAAGCCGAGTTCGCCGGCCTGTCCGCCACCTCGGTGGCCTTCTTGCAGGCGGCCAGATTCCTTGCTCATCACCCCGGACCGCGCTCGTCCGTACCGCCGCCTTGTGGCACCTGTCCGCCGCCGTCACCGGCACGCCCGCCTTCCCGGGCACTTCCGCGCCGGCGTTCGCGTGGGCCCTGCATCCCACCTCTGCCGTCTGTGGGGCTCCAGCCATGACGGCATCTCAGTTCACCGCCCGCACCGGGCCGTCCGACCGCGGGCCCTTCACCGGCATGGTGGGCTGGGGCGACGCACGGGGTGACGGCGCGTGGGTCGTCACGATCGGCTGCGCGGTGCCCGAGGAACGCACGCTACGGCTGCGCGAGGGCGGCGTCGCCGCGTCCGGACTCGGGGCCGAGACCGGGGCCCGGGTTCCGCACCTTCCTCGGTGCCGTGGGAGCCGAGCTGTGAGCACGGAGCTGTGTCCGTCCGGCGGGGCCGGCCGAGTGGCGACGGACGGCCGCCACCTGCTGGATGGCGACCTGGACGAGACTCGGCCCACGGGCTGCCGAAGGCACCGAGGAGCCGCCCCTAACTGCTGGAATCGGCGGGTGACGGCTCGGCGTGGGCGAGCGGGAGGGTGAAGACGAAACGCGTGCCGGGGGTATGACCGGTGTCCAGGGTGATGGTCCCGCCGTGGTACTCGACGATCTTCTTGCAGAGGGCGAGGCCGATGCCGTTGCCCGGATAGGTGTCACGGGTGTGGAGGCGCTGGAAGATCACGAAGATCCTCTCGGCGTACTCCTGGTCGATACCGATGCCGTTGTCGCTCACGGCGAATTCCCAGCGAGGCTCGTCGCCCTCGGCACCGTCCGCGGGCCCGTGGGCGCTGATGTGGATCCGGGGCACGGTGCCCGGAGCACGGAACTTGACGGAGTTGGAGATCAGGTTCTGCAGCAGGACGCCGAGCTGGGTCTGGTCACCGTGGACCGCCGGAAGAGGATCGTGGGTGAGGACCGCCCCGGCCTCCTCGATCACCGTGGCCAGGGAGTTGACCGTACGACGCAGCACGGTCTCGAGGCTGACGTCGGCGTCGTCGGCGTGCAGGCGGCCGACGCGGGAGAACGCGAGGAGATCGCCGATGAGCGTCTGCATACGGTTGGCTCCGTCGACCGCGAAGGCGATGTACTGCTTGGCCCGGTCGTCGAGCTGATCCGCGTAGCGCCGTTCCAGGAGCTGGCAGAAACTGGCGACCTTGCGCAGTGGCTCCTGCAGATCGTGGGAGGCCACGTAGGCGAATTGTTCGAGCTCCTCGTTGGAGCGGCGCAGCTCCGTCGCCTGTTCGTCGAGCTGGGCCCGGGCGCGGTCGCTGAACTCCAGCTCCCCGGCCAGGCGTCGGCGCATCCCGTCCACGTCCGTCGCCAGTGCCCGCAGGTCGGCGGGGCCGGAGAGTGCGATGGAATGCTCGAATCGGCCGTCCGCGATCTCCCGGACGTCCGTGCGCAACCGGTCCAGCGGGACCTGGACGCCGCGGCGCAGCCCGGCGAAGGCGAGCGCGATGAGGGCGAGGACCACGCAGGCGATGGTGGTGAAGACCATGTTGCGCAGATCGCGTGCCGCTCGCAGGTCGTCGCGCGCCTGGTCCCGCTCGGCCTCGATGTGGGCCTGCTGTTCGGTCAGTGCGGCACGGACGGCGTCGAACGCCGCCTTGCCCGACTCGGTGTGCTGCTGGGCGGAGCCGACGGGGTCGGCCGCATCGCTGACGGGCCGGGCGGTGGTGGCCTGCCACCGCCCGGAGAGCTCGCGCACCCGGGCCAGATCGGCCGTCGCCCGCTCGACGCCCTCCGCCAGGCGCGCTAGTTCCCGGTCCGCGGCCTTCTCCTGGGCGACCCCGTCCCGGTACGGCTCCAGGAATTCGCGCTTCCCCGTCATGCCGTATCCACGGATGCCCGTCTCCTGGTTGATCAGGGCGCTCTCCATCCGGACGGAGGCGATCAGAGCCGGTGACCAGCGCTCGGTGAGCCGCCCGTTGACGTCGGTGGCATGACCGAGGGCCCAGACGCCGCAGCCGGTCAGGGCGAGGAGGAGCACCAAGGCTGCCGCGGAGCCGGCTCCCAGCCAGCCGCGGGTGGTCCATCCACCCTGGACGGACCGCGGCGGCAGTATCACCGGGTCCTGCTGAGGGGTGTCGATCTGCACGGCGGGTCCATCCTCCCTGGGCCCGGTGGCACACCGGGCGGGCGCCACCCTACCTGCGGGGACAACCGTGGTTGTCGACGGGGCACCTCGGCGTCTACGGTGCATCCATGGCAGCAGAGACGCAAGTGAGCTCCGAGCAGGAGGAACTGGCTGTACGGGCTCGACAGGCCGTCGCCGAAGCCACCCGGCAGCTCGTCCTCTGCGCGCCGGTGCCGGATGCCGGCACGCGGGGCCCGGACGAGCCCCGCAAGGACGCCCTGGCATCTCTGCGCGCCCTGGCCTACCTCGGCCGGGCCGTGGAGGAGTGCGCGGCACTGGCCGCGCGGACCGCCGCGCAGGAGGGCGCCGGCTACCCCCAGCTGGGGGAGGCCTGGGGCGTGAGCCGCCAAGGGGCCCGCAAACGCTGGCCCGGGCTCGTCTTCACCAGCCGTCCCGCATCACGCCCGCTACCCCATCACCAGACCCGGAGCTCACTCATGAACGGCCTCGTCCCCCGCACGTACACCGTCCTGCTCGTCGAGGACGACATGGCCGACGCCATGCTGATCGAGGAGGCCCTGACCGAGCACGGCATGGCGCGCGGCATCCAGCGGGCCGACGACGGGGTCGCGGCTCTGGAGTACCTCCGCGACCCTCGTACGGACCGGCCGGACCTGATCGTGCTCGATCTGAACATGCCCCGGATGAACGGCCGCGAGCTGCTGAACGTCCTCAAGAACGACAGCGACCTGTCAGGCATTCCCATCGTCGTGCTGACCACGTCCGCCGCACCGGACGACATCGAGGACGCCTACCGCCAGCACGCCAACGCCTACGTCACCAAGCCCGTCAATCTCGACGACTTCATGCAGACCGTGCAGAGCATCGATTCCTTCTTCCTCGACACCGCCACCACCCTCCCGCCCCGCCCGGGTGACGACGGCTGAACGGGCGGGGCGGAAGACGGCCAGGGCTTCAGATCGTCGCGGCGTCGATCACGAACCGGTACCGGACGTCGCTGTTCAGCACTCGTTCGTACGCCTCGTTGATCTCGGACGCGCCGATCAGTTCGATCTCCGCGCCGAATCCGTGTTCGGCGCAGAAGTCCAGCATCTCCTGGGTCTCCCGGATACCGCCGATCCCGGAACCTGAGAGGGACTTGCGACCGCCTATCAGGGAGAACAGGTTGACGGAGACGGGCTCCTCAGGAGCGCCCACGTTCACCAGCGCACCGTCCGTCTTGAGGAGGGAGAGGTAGGCGTCGAAGTCCAGCGGCGCCGAAACCGTCGAAAGGATGATGTCGAACGTGCCGTGCAGCTCCTCGAAGGTCTTCGGGTCGCTGGTGGCGTAGTAGTGGTCGGCACCGAGCTTCAGCCCGTCCTCCTGCTTGCGCAGGGACTGGGAGAGGACGGTCACCTCCGCGCCGAGCGCATGCGCGATCTTGACGCCCATGTGACCGAGGCCTCCCATGCCGAGGACCGCGACCTTCTTGCCGGGGCCGGCGTTCCAGTGCTTCAGCGGGGAGTACGTGGTGATTCCCGCGCAGAGCAGCGGGGCGGCCTCGTCGAGCGACAGGCCGTCGGGGATGCGGAGGGTGTAGTTCTCGTCCACGACGATGTGCGTGGAGTAGCCGCCGTACGTGGGGGCGCCGTTCCTGTCCAGTCCGTTGTACGTACTGGTGCTGCCCTTGAGGCAGTACTGCTCGAGGCCCGCCTCGCAGTTGTCGCACTCGCGGCAGGAGTCGACCATGCAGCCGACGCCCACACGGTCGCCCACGGCGAACTTGGTGACACCGGAGCCGATCTCGGTGACGACGCCCGCGATCTCGTGGCCCGGCACCATCGGGAAGGTTCCCTCGCCCCAGCCGTCGCGGGCCTGGTGGATGTCCGAGTGGCAGATACCGGCGAACTTGATGTCGATCAGGACGTCGAACTCGCCGACGGCGCGGCGCTCGATGGTGGTGCGCTCCAGCGGGGCCTTGGCGGAGGGGGCGGCGTACGCAGCGACGGAAGTCATGCGGGGTTCTCCTAAGGAGTGGGCGTGCGCCCGGCAGTCTTCGGTCCGGACACGTCGTCCAGCTTGCCCCAGCTCCCAGGCTTCACCCAGGCCACGGTTGTGCGTACGTCCGGTGGTCCTACTACTGGTGGGGTCAGGACGGTGTGCGTACGACCGTGGATACTGAACCCATGGATGAGCAGCCTGAAGCCCGGCGGCAGCCCTCCGGCACCCCTGGTGGTGGCGGGCACACCCTCGACCGGCGCGCCGAGCTCAGTGAGTTCCTGCGCAGCCGGCGGGCACGGCTCAAGCCGGAGGATGTGGGGCTTCCCGACTTCGGGCGGCACCGTCGCGTCCCGGGACTGCGCCGCGAGGAGCTGGCCCAGCTGGCCGGGGTGTCCGTGGCGTATTACACCCGCCTCGAACAGGGCAACGGACAGAACGTGTCCGCAGAGGTACTGGGTGCCATCGCGTCCGCGCTGAGGCTGACCAGCGCCGAGCAGGCGCATCTCATGCACCTCGCGAAGCCCGGGCAGCACAGGAAGAAGCCGTCCATGCGGCAGCAGCGGGTGCGTGGGTCCCTCTGTCAGCTGCTCGACACGATGGAGGGTGTTCCCGCGTACGTCACCGGGCGGCGTTCGGAGATCCTGGCCTGGAACCGGATGGCGGCGGCGGTCTTCGGCGACTGGTCCCAGCTGCCCCCGCAGGAGCGGAACTGGGCGCGGCTGGTGTTTCTGAAGCCGGAGTACCACGAGTTGTTCGTGGAGTGGGACCAGAAGGCGTCGGACATCGTCAGTTACCTGCGGATGGACGCCGGCTGCCATCCCGACGACCCTCGTCTTTCCGCACTCGTCGGTGAACTGTCCGTGAAGAGCGAGGAGTTCCGGCGGTTGTGGGCCAGACACGACGTGAAGGAGAAGAGCCACGGCGTCAAGCGGCTGCATCACCCGCTGGTGGGCGAGCTGACGCTCTCCTTCGAGACGTTCGCTCTGCCCGACGACGCGGAGCAGTCGGTCGTCGCCTACTACGCCGAGCCCGGTTCGGCGTCCGCCGAGGCCCTTCGCCTGCTGGCGAGCTGGGGCACGGACGCCATGCGGGCGGGCACCTCGGTTCCCGGGAGGCAGTAGGCCCGCCGAGGTTTCAGCCCGCCGGTCCCGACGACTCCCGGGACGGCGGCCGCCTCCCCCCGGCGGTCAGCGCGGTGACGAGGGGTGCCGCGCCCCGGAACGCGGGGCGCGGCCCAGAGAGGCGGTACTAGTTGCAGGCCCCTACGGTGAGGTAGTTGTCGACGACCACCTGGCTGCCGACCTTCATGTAGGAGTACGCCTGACCGCAGTACCCCTTGTTCTGGTAGACGGGCCCGGCGTAGGAGCTGTACGTGCCGAAGTCCTCGGTGTCGGGGGTGGAGGTGTAGTTGTCCTTCAGACGGATGCCCATGGAGTGCGCGGCGCCGGTGTCGTTGAAGAACACCGCACAGATCGGCTTGTCGTAGTAGCTGTCGCCCGTGGTCTTGCCGTTGGTCCAGGTGTAGGTGGTGCCGTAGGTGCTGTAACGGACGGCCCTGACAGAGACGGTATAGCCGGATCCGCATACGTTGGCAGCGGCCGCGGCAACCCCCGCGTCGGCCGCGATGATCTGCTTGGTTTCGCTCGTCGCCTGCTTGTCGACCTCGACACCCTTGATGTCCACGGTCGCGATCGACGCGCCGGCCTTCGGTTCGGCCTGACCGGCCGCCGACGCAGCGGGCGCAGTCATCGTCACGGCAAGCACGGCGGCACAGATGCTCCCTGCACGCACAGCAGTCTTCACGTTTTCCCCTTGAGGTGACAGTAAGGTGGTTCTGGCGCACGGAGAGTATCGCGCCGAACGCACATGCGAGCGTATTTATTGATCCAGCCGGCCGACGGAGGGCCGGCACTCGGTGATCTACGGGCGTTTTTCCGCCACCCCTCACCTGTCCGTCAGCGCCGGGGTGAGAGCGATGCCGTGCAGGAGCCGAGGCAGCCCGGACGACAGTTACCTGGGCGAACGAACTCGTCGACCACGGAAGTGGCGGAGGGACCAGGGTCACGATCCGGCCAAAAGGCGATCATCAGGCTGAACATCGACGGCACCGGACGCACGTCCGGGCCGGTAGGCACCTCTTTGTTCGGCTTGATCGGGAACGTCCCGAACTCCACAGCACGGCGTACGTGACAGGAGGGCCGGGCCTTCTCCGGCGGTCCGCTCAAAGACCCCTACGTCACGGGTCCTGCCGAGGAAGAACGGCTCCTCGGGCAGCGGCACCTCCTGTCCGCCGAGCCGCCTCGGCGGACCCCGGGAGACCGGTCACACCCGTGACAGCCCAGGAGCGGAATCAGCCAATGTGCTGACCGCGCTTCCCCGGCCCGTACCGCTTCCCTCCACAGCGTCCCCACAGGTCACGTGAGAGGGGCCGCGCCTTCCGGCGCATCGCCGGCATGATCCATTTTTTGCCATGTCCCCAACCAGTCCCTGTTACCTGACGTCACCGTGCCTAGAGTGATCCAGCGCTCAGGGGATCAGGTCTCACCACCCGGTCTCCGTGTGTCGCCGGGGGGCAGGCGGTGCTGACGCAGCACCACGCACGACAGCGTTCCTCCCGTCGCGTCAGCACGAGGAGGAACGGGGGTGTGACAGCTGCGATGAGGGCGGCGACGCTGCGGCCTGGGCCATTTCGGCCATCCAGTCCCTGGCTTTCCGACCGGGCGGAAACGCCGGTCGATGACTCCCCGCCCACACTACAGAGCCTGGACACTCCTTCGTCTCTTCGCCAGAAACCGTCGGCAGCGGCGGGCCGGGCCCCTGCCGCCCTTGCGCGTGCTCAAAACAGGCACGTACATCTTCCGAAGGAGGTCGGCCGAAAAGCGACAGACCAAGGTGCGCGCCGACGGCAACCGTGGTTCGTGCCGCCCCCGTTCCTCGGCTTCGCCACTGCACCGGAACCGGCAGGACGACCCCTCCGGGACCGGCTCATGGCTGACTGCGGCCCGTGTTCCTCGACGCGAGCGTGAGACCTGTCGGCCCTCTCTTCTGCAGCGGACCTGTTCACCCCTACCGACGTACCCGCCCCGCGCGACCACGCGGAGATTCCGCTGTGCCCGCGCATGAGCCTTTCATCGCCTCTCACACAAGGAAGCCAACGCTTTGAGACGGGTTAGCAGATACACGCGAGCGCGTGTTCACATCAGCTGCGCCATAGCCACTGCGGTGGTGCTCGGGACCGTCACGCAGGCGCAAGCCGCCCCGCCGACGCCGCCCCCGAACGCCGCCGAAGGATGGTCCGATCCCGCCGCGCCCCGCGTGAAGGCGGACAAGGACGGCCACAAGGACCGCGTTCCCGCCAAGGAGCGCGGCAAGGTGCTCGGCAGTGGTTACGCCAAGTCCTCCGACACCGCGTGGACCACCATCGGTGATGCCACCGGGTTCCACCTCATGACCGCCGACGAGGCCGACGGCTACCGCTGGAAGACCGCGGCGTCCCTCTCCGAGCCCGGGTTCTTCGACACCGACACCTGGATCGGCAACGCCTGTGTCACCGCCTCCGGTGACCGCGCCCTGGTCGCCTACGCGCCGCGCACTTTCACCAACAAGCCCCAGCTGATGGCCCGGGGCGCGTTCACGGCGGCCGTGGACCTGAATTCGGGGCAGATCACGAAACTGCCGTTCCAGGCGAGTCTCGCCTACTTCTCGCCCGGCTGCGGTGACGGCGAGCAGGCGGTCCTGTCGCAGTTCAGCGACGAGAACATGTCGGACAGGAACGAGACCCGTCTGATCACCGTCGATGCCCGTACGGGCAGGACGGTGAAGAAGACCACGGTGGAGGGTCAGGTCACCTCCGCGGTCCCCACCCGCAACGGCATCGTCGCCGCGCAGGGCAACGCGATCGTGCGGATCACCGGGAGCGGGAAGTCCGAGCTGGTCACCCGCACGGACAACACGCCCTTCAGTCTGTCGGTCACCAAGGACGGCGGGATCGCCTTCCTGGACCGCACGCACGATGACCGGGCCGCGAAGAGCGTGCGGGCCCGAGCCGCCGACGCGAAGCCCGTCGAGGCCGCGTCCGCCGGCACCACCTCCGAGGTCAAGTACCTGACCGGCGGGCAGCTCAAGAGGAAGGCCGTCAAGGCTGTCGAGGCCCGGACGGTCGCCGAAGGCGACCTGACCGGTATGGACCTCACCCGGGCCGCGGACGGGACCGCCGTCGTCACCGGCGCGGCGAAGAACGTCGGCACCCTGCCCGGGAACGTGCGCAACCCGGGCGGGATCGACAAGGACGCCGTCGTCTCCACCAAGGCCCGTGCGGTCGTGAACACCGCCTGGGCCGACGGCAAGGACACCCGTATCCGCGCCTCCGAGTACGAGACGGCGCGTACCGCCCGTATCGAGATGAACCACCTGCCTACCGGCCACAAGCGTGTGTTCGAGGCCAACCCGGCCGCGTCCCCGGTCAACGCGGACCCGGCCGAGGGCGAGGACCGTTCCCCGGCCCTGGGCGCCGCTCCCGCCAAGGACGGCGGCACCGCGGGCGGCAACAAGGTGATGCTGGACATCTCCGAGCCGGAGTCCGAGCGCACCTGTGCGGTGGAGCGGGGCAACCCGCAGAAGCAGGCGTTCCAGCCGAAGCCGCGGCAGATCGAGTGGGCTGTCAACCGGTCCATCGAAGGCACCCTGGACCAGCACGTGCGCCGGGCCGCCAACTGGAAGAACATGGGCATGGGCGCCTATACGCCGCAGGCCCTCGTCGGCGGTCTCACCCCGCTTGCCGGCGGCGGGCGCATCCCGGCCCAGGTGTTCCTCGGCATCACCGCCCAGGAATCCAACATGTGGCAGGCCACCCGCTTCGCCGCACCGGGCACCACCGCCAACAGCCTGATCGGCAACTACTACGGCCTCGTCCACGACGAGCACGGTCAGGTCGATGACCCGTGGGCCATCAGCTGGCCTGCCGCGGACTGCGGCTACGGCATCACGCAGGTCACCGACGGCATGCGCCTGCCCGGCAAGCCGTACGAGGACGGCGAGGTCCGGCCGTCCAAGCCGCGCGCGTACCAGGAGGCCGTCGCACTGGACTACACCGCGAACGTCGCGGCCGGTGTGAACATCCTCGCCGAGAAGTGGAACCAGACCCGCAACGCCGGCCTCACCGTGAACAACGGTGACCCGAAGGGCATCGAGAACTGGTTCTTCGCCCTGTGGGCCTACAACTCCGGTTTCTACCCCCAGTCGGCAGCGGGCGAGAACGCCGGCAAGTGGGGCGTGGGCTGGGCCAACAACCCCGCCAACCCGACCTACAAGCCCAACCGCACTCCGTTCCTGGAGAACTCCAGCGGCGGTGACGACTACTCCCACGCCGCCAAGCCGCAGTACTGGCCGTACCCGGAGAAGGTCATCGGGTGGGCCGCACGTCCGCTGGAGGCCCTGGAAGCGCCGGGCACCCTCGTCCACGGCTTCCGGCCCGCCTGGTGGACCGATCCCGTGTTCCGCACCCTGGCCAAGCCGCCGGTCAACCTGTTCTGCGACGGCTCCAACGAGTGCGACCCGGACAAGATCAAGGAAGGCGCCTCGAACGACTCCCCCGCCACGGGCCCGTGCCAGCGCACGGACTTCAGGTGCTGGTGGAACAAGAAGGTGGAATGGAAGAACTGCGCCTCTGATGCCTGCGGCTTCGAGCTCTTCCGCTTCAACAACACCTACCCGGAGGAGGCGGACGGCAACTCCCACCCGCCCCGGTGCAACTCCGGACTCCCGATCGGCACGACCATCGTCGACAACGTGAACTCCGGTCAGCGGCTCGCGGGCACCGACTTCAGACGATGCACGGACACCGCGCAGACGTCCGGTTCGTTCAAGTTCGACTTCTCCACGCCCTCGGCCAAGATGGACACCCACCAGCTCGGTGTGGGCTACGGGAACCACATGTGGTTCTCCACCACCCGTAAGGCCAGTTCCCCGGGCGATTCGCAGCGGCTGAAGGTCACCGGCACCTGGACCGGCCCCAGCACCGTCAAGGGCTGGACCCGTGTCCTGGTCCACATGCCGAACGTGGCCGCACGCTCCCAGCAGGCCAAGTACACCGTCTCGGGAACCAACTCCACCTCACCCCACCGTGTCGCCCCGCAGCGCATCCGCAGCAACGAATGGCGGTCGCTCGGCGTCTTCAACTTCACCGGAACCGCCTCGGTGGCCCTGTCCAACATCACCGACGATGTGGGGGTGGACATCGCCTGGGACGCCGTCGCCTTCCAGAGGCTGGACGCCAACCCGACGCACGTGGTCGGCATGGGTGACTCCTTCGCCTCCGGCGAAGGCGCCGACACCGAGGGCGGCAAGGACTACTTCCGGGAGACGGACTACAAGGAGGACATCGGCGACGACGAGATCGTCAACAAGTGCCACCGCTCCAAGCAGGCCTGGATCCGGCAGGCCTCCCTGCCCGGCAGGTCCCAGTCCATCGGTGCGATCTCCGACGACTACGGCAACGTCGACCTGAGCTTCATCGCCTGCTCCGGCGCGCGTACCTACAACGTCTGGGCGGGTGGCCAGAACCAGCAGAACTCGTTGCCGCAGATGGACCTCGGTTACCTCGACCAGAACACGGACATCGTGACCATCGCCATCGGCGGTAACGACTCACTGTTCACGGACGTGTTCAACGAATGCGTCTGGGCGGCCGGGTTGAAGCTCTGCCAGAACGCCGAGATCGAGAAGCGGAATCCGGACACGGGCAGCAAGACCGGCGAGATGAGCGGTCCGCTCAAGGACTTCATGCCCGGCTGGATCACCAACGAGGTCAAGCCGAGGATCGTCAAGGTCCTCAACCAGATCAAGACCCGCGCACCGCAGGCCAAGATCTACCTCGTGGGTTACCCGCCGCTCCTGTCCGGGAACGGTCAGTGCATCCCCGGTATCGGAACCGAGGAGGCACCGTGGCTCAACGACGTGGTCGCTCCGAAACTGAGCCTGGAGATGAAGGCCGCCGCGACATCGGTCGGAGCCACCTTCGTCGACCCCGCGTCGGACTTCCTGGGCAAGGCGATCTGCGGTGACCCCGAAACGATCAACGGTGCCGTCTTCTCCGGACAGTCGGAGGCCGACAACGATCTGCCCGCGCCGTCGATGAAGTCGTTCCACCCGAAGATCTCCGGTGCTCGGCTCTACGCCAACGCCCTGGAGCGCGCCCTGTAGTAACCGAAGGGACATGCGCCATCCTGTGGCCATCGTCCGCACACACCCGGTGGGCCCCGACGCACCCGCGTCGGGGCCCATCGGCCTGCGAAGATCAAGGACTCCCGCGATGCAGTACTCACGACATGCCAAAGGCGCCCTCGTCGTCGCCCTCGCCACCGCGGCCTGCCACACCCTCATGTCCGCCGGCTACACGTGGGCTCGCGGCCGCGGAGCCTCGAGCGGGGACACGATGTTCGCCGGCGCCTTCGAGTTCCTGCTCACCACGGCCGCTTCCTGGGCTTTCATGCCTCTCCTGCTGTCGGCCGGCATGCGGATGATGCGGGAGACCGGCAACGTCGCACTCGTGGTCATCGGCGGACTGATCTGGGCAGGGATCTCCGGGTATCACATCGACGACATCGACCGCCCGGGCGGGCACATGCCGGTCCTCGCCCTCGTGGCATACGTTCTTCTCGGTACGGCGCTGGCCGGGCTCGCCCCAGGCCGCCGCCGCTGAGCGCCGGGGAAGTCACGCGATCCGGCCCACGGCCAGGCCCGGCGGGCAGAGGACCGGTTCGTCATCGACCGCAGAACGCCGGGGTCACTGCGTATGCTCATGGGCATGGCATGCCGCATCAGTGAGCTGGTCATCGACGCAGCCGACCCCGATCTGCTCGCCACGTTCTGGAGCAAGGTCCTCGGCTACGTCGAACTCGGCCGGGAGGCCGACGGGAGCATCGAGATCGGGCCGCCCGACGCCGGCTTCGGCGGCCCGCAGCCCACTCTCGTCCTCAGTCCGAGCAGCGACCCACGGGCCGGGAAGACACGGCTTCACATCGATGTCAACGCCACCGACCGCGACCAGGACGCCGAGCTGGAGCGGCTGCTCGCTCTCGGCGCCAGGCCCGCCGACGTCGGCCAGACCGGCGACGAGAGCTGGCACGTCCTGGCCGACCCCGAGGGCAACGAGTTCTGCCTCCTGCGCGCCAGGCTCCGGCCCGCCTGACCGGCGTACGCTCTGCCGTCGAGCCGCTCGGCCGCCGTGCCCGGGACCGTCGGTACCGTGCGGGAGCACCGGCCGTCCGGTTCCGTGGCCGGAGGAGGCCGGTGGCTGACCCGCCGGCAGCCACCGGAGGGCCACAGAAGCACGCCTCTCGCCGCTCCGGCCCCGGCCGGTTCACCGGCGTCGACCAGGCCGGCCGCCTCATGGGCTTCCTCCGCTCGCGTACCGGCCGAGCGCGCGGAAGACCACAGGGGCATCCATGACACCGTGACCGGTGGTACGCACCGACACCGGGGTCCCGCGAGGCGGTCGGACGTGGAGCGGCAGGAGCCCGCCGCGCTTCCCTGAGCGCCTTGAAGCAAGGCGTGCGCAGGGGACACCGACGGGACCTGAGCGGCGGGCCCGGCACGGAGTGGACATGAGGGACGGCTCGTGCGGGACGGGCGTCCCTCCCGGCACCGTTTCCGATGTGCCGGCCCTCCGGAGCCCGTTGCCCGGCCCACGCGGGCCCGCGCGCTCACAGTGACCGATGCGCCGGGCCACGTGAGGACGGGAGGGGCCCGGCAGCTCCATGGTCGGGCGAACCGTTGCCTCACGACGCTCGTGCCGAATCCGGCCGGCCCGTTCTTCACCGCCCTGGCCGTCGGCATGGAGCAGGCCGCTCGTGAGGCCGGTCCCCGAAGCCCGGCGTGACGGCCCGCACCGGGCCCGGCTCTTCCTCACTTATGGATCATCATTTGTCTAATCTATCGTTTCTCGATAGATTTCTATCGCAGTTCAATCGAAGGGGAGATCATGGGAAGACTCACCGTGCTCGCACTGCGGGCCGTGCTCGTGCTTCTGCTGACCGGGTCGGTATTCGTACAGGCAGTGATGGTGCCACTGCTGGCCATCGATTTGAGAGGGATGGACGCGGACATCGAGTACGTCCGGGCGCCGCTCCTCGCGATCATCGTGCTGGGCGTCGTGACGGTCGAGGTCGTTCTGGTCTGCGTATGGCGACTGGTGACGATGGTGCGCCGCGGGACGGTGTTCTCCCACGCCGCCTTCCGGTACGTGCATGTGGTGATCGGCGCGGTCGTGGCAGCCGCCTGCCTCGTCTTCGCGCTCGCGGCCTTCCTGGCACCGGGTGAAGCCGTCGCGCCGGGTGTGGTCCTCCTGGTGGGCGGAGCCGGGTTGGCGGTCCTGGGGGTCGCGCTCGTCGTGCTCGTACTGCGCATGCTGCTCGCCCAGGCCGTCGAGCGCGATGTCGCGGCGGCACAGATGGAGGCCGAGCTGGACGAGGTGATCTGATGCCGATCACGGTCGACATCGACGTCATGCTGGCGAAACGGAAGATGTCCGTGGGTGAGCTCGCGGATCGTGTCGGCATCACGCCCGCCAACCTGGCCGTGCTCAAGAACGGCCGGGCGAAGGCGGTTCGTTTCACGACGCTGGCCGCCCTGTGCGAAGTGCTCGAGTGCCAGCCGGGAGATCTGTTGCGCTGGGAGGGGCCTCCCGGTTCGCCCGCTGACTGATCACCCGGCGGCAGACCGTGCACCACGGCCCGGAAGCGCGCTTGCGGCGGGCACCGATGACAAGGCCTCGGTCGTGAAGCTGTCGCCGGCCGTGGTCTTCCACTGCGTCGTCTTCATGGGACTGAGCACGTTCCTCCCGCTGTACGCCCAGCAGCGCGCCGGAGGCAGTACGGCCACAGGCACAGTGACGCTGTCCGTCCTGTACTTCGGCGGCGCGGTGGGCTCCGTGCCGGGCGGCAGCCTGGCCGGCCGCTGAGACCGGGGCGCTGCCGCCCGCCGGTCGTACCTCCTCACGAGCGGCGCCGTGGGCCGTGCTCACCCCCGGCCCGGTGTTCCGCCTTTTCGTGGCCCTGGCCTCCATCGGCCTGTGCGTCCCCCTTATCCCTGCACGTCACACTCGGACTGGCCGTCAGCGTCGGCGGCCTGGCCGGCCCCCTCATCGGCGCTCTTGCCGACGCGACCTCCCTGCGCCGCCCCGGCACCGCCGATCCTCATGCCCGTGCCGAACTGGCTGCCGTTCCGGACCCTGTCCGAGCCCCTCGCTTCGAAGCCCGGCACGACGGCCCGGCAGACCGAGGCCGGCACGGGTGCCGCATTCCCCCGGCGAACCCGGTGACCGGCGCCCGGCCGTGGAGGCGGTGAACCGCTCCCGTCTCGTCACGGGAAACCCTTCCCGATGAAGCGGGTGCCGGGACGGTTGCGGGGTAGTCGAGCCGAGACACCGGCAAACACAGCTCAACGAGGAGGTTTCGTCATGGCGGGCTCGCTTCGAACTCCGGCACCGGCCCCGCCCCGTAGGACGGGAGGTGACAGCCGGTGTTTCCGACAGATCGAGGAAGGCAGGGTGATGTGCCCATGAGCACGGCAGAGCGGCAGACCCACGCCACCGACGACTCGGTGAGCGTGCTGGTTTCGCGCGCCTCACAGCAGATCTCGGAGCTGGTCCGCGAGGAGATGCAGCTGGCCCGGGCGGAAATGGCCCAGAAGGGCAAGCGCTACGGGAAGGGCGGCGGCCTCTTCGGCGCCGCGGGCTTCCTCGGCATCCTGGCGGCCCAGGCGCTGATCGCGACCTGTATCGCGGCTCTCGCACTCGTGCTGCCGGTGTGGGCATCAGCCCTCGTCGTCACGGCGGTACTGGCGGCCGTGGCGGCCGTGGCGGCCGTGGCCGGGAAGAAGCAGATCACCGAGGCCGGCTCCCCCACCCCCGAGCAGACCGTCGACAGCGTCAAGGCCGATCTGGCCGAGATCAAGGAAAAGGCACACCGATGAACGAAGAATCCCGGACCAACATAGGCACCCCCGTTCCCGATGCCTCCGACTCCGAGGAGTTGCGCGAGCAGGTCGAGCGCACCCGCGACGAACTCGGGCAGACCGTCGAGGCACTGGCGGCCAAGGCGGACGTCAAGGCGCAGGCGAAGGAGAAGACGGCCGCCGCGAAGGAACAGGCATCGGAAAGGGCGGCCCTGGTGGCCGACCAGATCCGTGCGAAGGCGGAGCAGGCCACACAGCTCGTCAAGGACAAGACCCCCGATCCCGTACTGGAGAAGACGGCCCAGGCCGCTGCACAAGTCCGGGAGACCGCGAACCGGGCGGGACAGTACGCCGCGGACAAGGCCCCCGAACCGTTGCGCGAGAAGGCCGGCCGGGCCGCGTCCTTCGCGCGGGCCAACCGAAGTCCGCTCCTCGCGGGCGGTGCTCTGCTCGCCGCCTTCATGCTGGTGCGCCGGAGCAGGGGGCGCCGATGAGTGCGTCCAAGATCGCCTACAAGCCGGTCGGGCTGGTGCTCGGCGCAGCGAGCGGCATCATCGCGACCACCGCGTTCAAACAGGCGTGGAAGATCATCGAAGGCCATGACGACGCCCCTGACGCCTTGGACGAGGACCGTTCCTGGCGGCAGATCCTGCTCGCCGCCGCCGTCCAGGGCGCCATCTTCTCCGTTGTCAAAGCTGCGGTCGACCGCTCGGGCGCCGTGGCCACACGACGCGTGACGGGCATCTGGCCGGGCTGACCCGCCCTGGTACCGGCCCGCTCTCCCAGCGGGCCGGTACCGCCCGGCAGCCACCCCGTCGACGGGCGCCCTCGGTGCATGCGCGAGCAGTGGCGGCGCGGCACAGGCGGCCGCGCCCGGCACAGCCCGTCGGCGCGACGGTACGTACGGGCAGCCGGCCTCTTCGCCCCGGACACAACCGGGGTCCGGCCCCGAGCCCTCACCTGCCGCAGATCCTCCCGGCACCCCGAACGCCTCCGAGCCCACCGGTGATCAGCATATTGCGTCCGCTGAGTCCGTCCGCCGCCGAGGAATCCTCGTCACGTCCCGTGTGCGGCCCTACGGACCTTCCCTGACGCGACGGAACACATCGAACATCCATGCGCCTCCAGGGGGACGTGACCAGGGCTGCGGTGCCAGGGATTTCACGGAGCCAGACGGGCGACCGCGAACCCGCGGCCTCCTGGACCAAGTGGAAGACAGGGCGCCGTCTGCTTGCTGCCGACGACAAGCAGCTCGCACCACCGCTCCCCCGCGCGACGGAGCACGGCGGGGAGACTCTGCTCTGCCGCACTCGACCGCCGTGTCCACCGTCTCCAGGGGGAACGGGCGAGATCCAGCGGGACATCACCGGAAAGACGTACGGCCTGCGGCCGGCCGCGGTGCCGGACCTTGCTCGCCGGAGAGCGCACCGGCGGGCCGAGCAGGAGCCCGGCGTCTACGGCCACGAGCCGCACGACTCCAGGACGCCGGGGCGGCGTTCCGCGTGTGCCGGGGGACGCCGAATCGCTTGTGTTCCTCCCCCGCCTTCCGCGAGCACCCACCCGGACGGACGGGGCGCCAGGCCGGGTTCACCGGAACCTCCGTGTCCTGTTCGCAGTGGCGCGGATTCCGCCGGGCCGTCCCCACCTCGTCGCCGTCCCCATCCGGACACGACAGCCCTCATCCGGTCTCTTTGTCCCGCTACTAGAGGAAGTTGTAGCTCAGTACGTCAAAGGGGTATCTGGCAGGTGTGAAAGCCATTACCTTCCTGATTTGAACCGGACAACAAGGAACGAGTGCCCTCTCCTCCCCCTGCGGGCACCCGTCCCGCTGGCGCGACGGCGCGCGCCTGTGCTTCACCCCGACCCCGTCACCACACGGAGGATTCGCGTGCACAGGAGACCCACCCGGCCCCTCGCAGCACTCGTCTGCGGCTTACTCGTCACCGCCGGCGCCCTCACCGCCGAGCAGAGACCGGCCGAAGCGGCGCCGACGGCCGCCGAGGAATTCCAGCAGGTCACCCTTGCCAAAGGAGTGGCCGAGACCGGTGAGCCGATGACACTCGCCGTCCTGCCCGACAGGTCCGTCCTGCACACCTCCCGGGACGGCACCCTCCGCCTCACGGATGCCGCCGGCACCACCGGGGTCGCCGGGAAACTGGATGTCTACTCGCACGACGAGGAGGGCCTCCAGGGCGTCGGAGTGGACCCGGGCTTCAGCACCAACCGCTTCGTCTACCTCTACTACGCCCCGAAGCTCTCGACCCCTGCGGGAGACGCCCCCGCGAACGGCTCGGCAGCCGACTTCGCACCGTTCGACGGGGTCAACCGGCTCTCACGGTTCGTCCTGCGCACGGACGGCACCTTGGACACCGCCACCGAGAAGAAGGTCCTCGACGTCCCCGCGAGCCGCGGCCTGTGCTGTCACGTGGGCGGAGACATCGACTTCGACGCCCAGGGCAACCTGTACCTCTCCACCGGGGACGACAGCAACCCCTTCGCCTCCGACGGCTACACCCCCATCGACGAGCGGCCCGGCCGCAACCCGGCCTACGACGCCCAGCGTTCGTCGGCCAACACCAACGACCTGCGCGGCAAGATACTGCGGATCAAGGTCGGCGCGGACGGCGGCTACTCCATCCCGTCGGGCAACCTCTTCGCCCCCGGCACCGCGAGGACCAGGCCCGAGATCTACGCGATGGGCTTCCGTAACCCGTTCCGGATGAGCGTCGACAAGCCCACCGGCATCGTCCATGTCGGTGACTACGGTCCCGACGCGGGCACGGCGAACGCCTCCCGGGGGCCCGCAGGGCAGGTCGAGTTCAACCGGATCACCAAGGCGGGCAATTTCGGCTGGCCGTACTGCACCGGCAAGAACAGCGCCTACGTCGACTACGACTTCGCCACCTCGACGTCCGGCTCCGCCTTCTCCTGCGCCGCGCCCAGGAACACCTCGCCGAACAACACGGGCCTGACCGATCTGCCTCCGGCACAGCCCGCCTGGATCCCGTACGACGGAGACTCGGTACCCGAGTTCGGCAGCGGCTCCGAGTCGCCCATGGGCGGCCCGGTGTACCGCTACAACGCGGCGTCGGCCTCCACCGTCAAGTTCCCCGAGACCTTCGACGGCGACTTCTTCGCCGGTGAGTTCGGACGCAAGTGGATCAAACGCATCGAGCAGGGAGCCGACGGCACCGTGCAGTCGGTCAATGCGTTCCCCTGGCAGGGCACGCAGGTCATGGACATGGCTTTCGGTCCGGACGGTGCGCTGTACGTCCTCGACTACGGCACCGGTTACTTCAACGGCGACGCCAACAGCGCGCTGTACCGGATCGAGCACGTCACCGGAGGCCGCTCCCCGCTCGCCAGAGCCACGGCGGACCGGACCTCGGGGAAGGCCCCGCTCACGGTGAGGTTCTCCTCGGCCGGAAGCTCCGACCCCGACGGCGACCCCTTGAGTTACGCCTGGAAGTTCGGCGACGGCACCACCTCGACGGCGGCCGACCCCTCGCACACCTACAGCACCGACGGCCGCTACACCGCGGAACTGACCCTCTCCGACGGGACCGGGAACACCGCGACCGCCTCGGTCCTCGTCACCGTCGGCAACACCGCGCCGACCGTCGGCCTGGAGCTCCCGGCCGACGGTGCCATCATCGACCCGGGCGCCGCCGTGCCCTTCAGGGTGACCGTCACCGACCCCGAGGACGGTGCGATCGACTGCTCCAAGGTCAAGGTCACGTTCATCATCGGCCACGACAGTCACGGTCACCCCCAGACCTCCGCCACCGGCTGCTCCGGCACCGTGCAGACCATCGCCGACGGAGAACACGACCCCAACGCGAACATCTTCGGCGTCTGGGACGCCGAGTACACCGACAAGGGTGCGAACGGTCAGCCCGCCCTGACGACCCACGACCAGAACATCAGCCAGGGCAGCAAGCGCCAGGCCGAGCACTACGGCGCCTCCGCGGGTGTGAGCGTCATCGACAAGGCGGCGGCGAACGGCGGGAGGACGGTCGGGAACATCGACGACGGCGACTGGATCTCCTTCGAGCCGTACATCCTCGGCAACGCCACCTCCCTGACCGCGAGGGTCTCCTCCGGCGGCAGTGGCGGAACCCTGGAAGTGCGGGCCGGCTCCCCCACCGGCACGCTGCTCGGCTCCGCGGCCGTCCCCGTCACCGGAGGCTGGGAGACCTTCCGGAACGTGTCCGCGAACCTCACCGACCGCCCCGCCGGCACCACCACCCTGTACCTCGTCTTCAAGGGCGGCAGCGGATCTCTCTTCGACGTCGACGACTTCACGTTCACCCTCGGTGGAACGCCCGCCCGCAGCGGCCTGATCACGGGGATCGGCGGCAAGTGCGTCGATGTCGCGAACGGGGCGAGTGCGGACGGGACGCAGATCCAGCTGTGGACGTGCAACCAGTCGGCGGCCCAGAAGTGGACGGTCGCCACGGACGGCACACTGCGCGCACTGGGCAAGTGCATGGACATCAGCGGCGGCGGCACGGCCGACGGCACAAAGATCCAGCTCTACGGCTGCAACGGCACCGGCGCCCAGAAATGGGCACCGCAAACCGACGGCACCCTGAGGAACCCGCAGTCCGGCAAGTGCCTCGACGCCTCCGGCGTCTCCTCCGCCGACGGCACCAAGCTCCACCTGTGGACCTGCCTCGCCGCCACCAACCAGAAGTGGAACCTGCCATGAGCCGACTCGTGCGCCTCGCCACCTGGGCAGCCTGCGGCCTGCTCGCCTCAGTTGCCTTCCCCGCAGCGCTCTCCACGGCCGCCGAGCCCGAACCCCCCGTCCGCCCGGTGGCGACGGCCGCCGACCCCGCGTACGACGTGCTGGTCTTCTCCAGGACCGCCGGTTTCCGCCACTCCTCCATCGACGAGGGCACGGCCGCCCTGCGTGAACTGGGCGCCGCCAACAACTTCACCGTTACGGCGACCGAGGACTCCGCCGTCTTCACGCCGGCGAATCTGGCCGGCTACGAGAGCGTCGTCTTCCTCTCCACCACCGGCGACATCCTGAACTCCGCTCAGCAGACGGCGTTCGAGGGCTACATCGAATCGGGCGGCGGCTACGTCGGCATCCACGCCGCAGCCGACACCGAATACGACTGGAGCTGGTACGCGGGACTGGCCGGCGCCCTGTTCCGGTCACACCCGGCGATCCAGCCTGCCACGGTGAAGGTGGAGGACCGCGCCCACGACGCCACCGCCCATCTCGGTCCGGCCTGGCAGCGGACCGACGAGTGGTACGACTACCGCACCAACCCGCGCACCACCGCTCATGTGCTGGCCTCGCTCGACGAGTCCAGCTACAGCGGCGGCTCCATGGGCGGCGACCACCCCATCGCCTGGTGCAAGGACTACCGGGGCGGCCGCGCCTTCTACACCGGTGGCGGCCACACCGAGGACTCCTACGCCGACGCCGCCTTCCGCCGTCATCTGCTCGGTGGCATCCGCTGGTCCGCCGGCATGACCGAAGCCGACTGCCGGCCGGAGACCGGCTACACCACGCTCTTCGGTACCTCGGGAACGCCCGGCTGGAAACAGGCCGGGCCGGGCACCTTCACGAACGCCGACTCGACCCTCACCTCCCAGGGCGGCCTCGGCCTGCTCTGGTACCAGGCCGAGGAGTACGAGTCCTACTCGCTGAAGCTCGACTGGCGGCAGGCCGGTGACGACAACTCCGGCGTCTTCGTGGGCTTTCCCGCCTCCGACGATCCGTGGTCGGCCGTCGACAACGGCTACGAGATCCAGATCGACGCCACGGACGCCACGGACCGCACCACGGGTTCCGTGTACGGGTTCAAGTCCGCCGACCTGGGCGCCCGCGACAAGGCCCTGAATCCTCCCGGCGAGTGGAACACCTACGAGATACGGGTCGAGGGCGAACGCCTGCGGGTGTACCTCAACGGAGTCCAGATCAACGACTTCACCAACACCGTCCCCGCCCGCAGCCTCCAGCAGGGCCACATCGGCCTGCAGAACCACGGCGACGGCGACGACGTGTCCTTCCGCAACATCCGCATCAAGGAGCTCGGAGGTGCCGACGGTCCCAGGGAGGGCGTCATCACGGGGATCGGCGGCAAGTGCGTCGATGTCGCGAACGGGGCGAGTGCGGACGGGACGCAGATCCAGCTGTGGACGTGCAACCAGTCGGCGGCCCAGAAGTGGACGGTCGCCACGGACGGCACACTGCGCGCACTGGGCAAGTGCATGGACATCAGCGGCGGCGGCACGGCCGACGGCACAAAGATCCAGCTCTACGGCTGCAACGGCACCGGCGCCCAGAAATGGGCACCGCAAACCGACGGCACCCTGAGGAACCCGCAGTCCGGCAAGTGCCTCGACGCCTCCGGCGTCTCCTCCGCCGACGGCACCAAGCTCCACCTGTGGACCTGCCTCGCCGCCACCAACCAGAAGTGGGACCTGCCCGGCTGAGCACCCCTCGACTCCGTCGTCGTCGCGGGAGGCGGTGACGACGGAACCGGCCGCGGAACCGGGCCGGTGACGGTGGCGGGGTGCGACGCCGAAGCGCCCCGCCACCGTTCCTCCGTATCTGGCCGGCACTCAGGCCGGCACTGTCCTCCGGGCTCCTGGACCCGTGGGCCGACCGCACGGCGCGGGGGCGGATGTTCCCCGGAGCGGCGGCTCCGTGCCTTCACAAGGCCGGACACGAAGGCGAGCACAAGCCCTGTGATCCGGCCTGCGTCGTCGGTGGCGGACATGTTCACGGTGAACCCGCCATCGCTGTGGTCGCACCCTCCGGGTCCGCTCACCTCAGGAGCTACCGCTCCGTCTTCGCCGGTGCCGTCGAGAGGAAACGTGCCGGTATCACCGGTGGCCGTCCGGCGGCGTCTTGTCCCACGCACTCCCCCGGACCACTGCCGCAGGGGAACGACGACGGGAGAGAGCGGTACTTCACCGTGCCCGTGGCGCAGGAGCGTCGGGGTTCTCGCACACTGGGCGTGCGGAGCGTCCAGCGGTTCGACAGCACCTGTGCTGTCGGTGCTGATCCGGTTGTTGGTGAACTGCCCGTGGACGACGTCGCGGGCTCGCCGTCACCGCTGACGGTGCGTCCGGGCACTCCCCGTGGACCCCGGTGCCCTTCCGGTGTTCCGGAACACGCCGGGCGTGGGCTCGTACCCGGCAGGTGCCTGCGTGCCGATGCGTCACGAGACGTCGGCGGCCCCGGTATCCATCGACGCATACGTTGCGTCACCCTCCACACGGATGTCCTCGGCCGGGATTCGATGCGGCGATGTCACCCCTGGCCGAACCGGTTGTCCGAGCCTTGCCTGCGCCGCGGGTGCCGCCCACGCGATGCATACGCCGACCGCCCCCGCCACTACGCTCAAAGCTGTGAGCCCGCGCAGAGCGCGGCGGATTCTGTACCGCAGAAGCCTCATTTTCCCACCCCTCACTCGTCGCGCCTCGAAGAACAGGCGCTCGACTACCCACAACAGGGCGGAACATGCCGAAGCCGGTGAACGGCCGTGCCGGCCCCGGACGGGGAACACGACCGGGGCCACGGGCTCTCCGATCGCTCGCGGCAGCGCCGCGGCGCGGGTGGTATGGCCGCGAGGACCTGGGGTAGGCGGGCGGGCGAACGGCTCGTGAGCAATGACGGGAAGGAGACCCACGGTGCTGATGGCCCACCCCGCGGTACTGCGGAACCTGGTCGAGCAGTACGACACGCTGCGCATACTGCGCGCGGAGAACGGCGACGCGCAGGTGCAGCAGCGGATGGACGACATCGCCTACACGCTCTGTGTGGCCACAGGAACCAGGGACATCGATTCCGCTCTCGTTGCCGCACGCCATCGGCTGCCAGGCGCGCGCCCCGAGGACGACTCCCTCCTCACCGCCTGAGAGAACCGGGCATCGAGTCGGTCCCGCCCTCGCCCTGACACCACATATGAGTTCCGGTACCCGCTCGGGAGACGGCCGGCCGCGCTCGGCCGGTGCGGGCGCGGTGGCGGCGGTCGCCGACAGCGTCCGCGCGTCCAACTCCTCAGGGCTCGATACGGTGTCATGACGACCGCGGCGGAGCACGCACCTCTGCTGCTGTCCGCTCGTGGAGAAGCCGGTCGGATCAGTGAACCGCCGGAGCCGAACACGGGCGAGGCCGACGCCCGGCAGGGCTCCGAAGGCCGTCACCACCGCCGGTTCACGGTCGCCTTGCTGCCGGTCACCAGGCTCGCCGGCGGAACGTCCTCGGTCACGACCGCCCCGGCGGCGACCACGGCATCACGCCCGATGCTCACGCCAGGAAGGATCGTGGCACCGGCGCCGATCCACACGTTCTCCGCCACATCGATGGGCGCGCCGCTCAGCCACTCCCGTCGTTCCACAGGATCGACCGGGTGGCCGACGGTGATGAACGTGGCTTTCGGGCCGACCATCACGCGCTCACCGAGCCGGATGCCGGCGTAGTCCAGGAACGTGCAGTTCTGGTTGATGAACACGCGCTCCGCGAGGTCCAGGTTGAGGCCGTGGTCCGTGTAGAAGGGCGGATAGACCGTGACTTTGCTCGGCAGTGGCCTGCCGAGGATCTGTTCGAACAGTTCCGCCTTGCGCGCTTCGTCAGCGAAGGGCAGGACGTTCAGGCGAGTGGTGAGTTCGGTGACCTGCAGGACTCTCTCCGCCATGGCCTGGAACTCGGTGCTACGAACACGCATGAGACGGTCGCCGGACATGCCGCATTCCTTTCCGGTGTGCCGGTGGCCGGGAAGAGGCACCAGGCGCTGGTGGGGGGAGCTGCTGTCGGGAGACAGCCGGATCATCTCTGCCGGGGCCCGGGCCGGGTCCTGGACCTGGACCTGGGGCCGTGCGCGGTGTCGCTGTCGCCGTGCCGTGGTGCCGTCGCCCAGGACGGGAGCCATGCCGTCTCAGGGAGTCCTGGCAGGCTCGCGAGGTGGGTGATGATTCCCCGGAGTCCTGGATGCGGGTTCGTTCCGGGGAGGAGGAGGGAGAGCGGGTACGCGAGGACCGGGTCCACCACAGGGATGCGGCGCAGGTCGTGGTTCGCCGGCCAGTTGTACCGGTCGCGTGCCCCCACGAGGGTGGCCACGTCCGCGGAGCCCGCGAGGGTGTCGAGAAGTACTTCGTCTCCGAAGTGCGGTCCTGCCGCGTCGATCCGTAGGTCGAAATCGGTGGCGAGCTGATCGTAGAACTCTGCCCATTCGCTTCGGGGCGCGATACCCGGCACCCATATCCGGTGCTTCCGCAACTGCGGTGGTGTCAGACTCCGCGCGGAGGCAAGGGGATGTTTCGGGCCGACGAGAAGTTCCAGCGGGGAATCGAAAGCGTGAATCATGTGCACGTCGGGGGGCAGTGCGGCCGGATCGGTGACGGTACGGAACGACGCGTCGATATCACCTGCCGCGACGGCGGCGACGGCGGCGCGTGGGTCGTCGACCCGAAGGGTCACCACGTCGAGGTCGGTCCCGGGATGCGACTGCCAGTAGTCGTGGAGAACAACGGCCTGCGCGCTCCGCAGGCCGAGGACGTCGATCCGCAGCGCCCGGGAACCCGGCCTCACCGCGGTGACGGCACGCTCGACACCGGCGACGATGCTCCGCGCGTGGGGAAGGAACGCCTGGCCGTCGAGCGTCAGCTCGACCCCTCGGGCGGTACGCGTGAACAGACGGACTTCCAGCTCGCGCTCCAGGGCGGCGATCCGCTTGGAAACCGCCTGCTGAGTCACGCCCAGTTCATCGGCCGCGTGCCGCAACCGTCCGAGCTGGGCCGCCCGGACGAATGATCGCAGTGCCTCGGTGTCCACCGGTTCACCTTAGACGTGCACAACCGATCGTTGTGGCTCGCCGGGGACCGGTTGTTCGTATCGGCTCCGGCGCGGCCGGTCACGGCTCCCACCGGCTCCGGGGCGACGTGACGAGGGCGCTCGGACGGGCCGTCTGCGCAGCGTACGGCTGACACGGCAGCTGAAGCAGGCGCATCCGTCCTCGGCGGTGCCGTCCCGTCGGCACGTAGCCGTACTCCCTCACCCGTGACGGTCCGGCCCGGCCGGCGGCCGCTGCGGAGAGCCGGCGGGGGAACCGTGCGTGAGGGTGCGGAGCACAGGCGGGAGCGGCCGGGCACGGGAAGCCCATGAGGCGTTCGGACCGGATCTGTCGGACGAGCACCGTTTCACGCCTCGGAGGGCGCGTCGCCCTTCGCCCGTCCGGCGCCGGTGGAATCCGTCGCGGTGGTGCGCTCCGGCCCGCCGCCCGTGCCGCGCCGGGCCCGCCCTGGGGCCGTGCCGCGCTCCCCACCGGCCAGGAACCCGGGGGGACTGCCGCACACCGCGAAGGCCACGGCGGTTCGCGGAGGACCGCGTCATCACCACCACGGTGGTCGCGGGCCCGGTGGCTCCGCGCCGCCTGGCCCCTGCCGCCACCCCTTGCCCCGGCGGGCCGTTGCCGTCGTGCGCCGCACCTCCCCGGACGCCTGGCCTTCGGTTCGGCCCCGGCCCGGCGGCCCCGGGCTCTGCCGACGGTGCCGCTGGAGGCCCCCACGTCCCGCTGCCGTGGCCCCAGGAGGCCACGGCAGCGGGACGTGGGGGCCTCCGTGGTCGTGCGATACGTGGGGTCCTGGCAGTGGTGCAGCCGTACCGGTGCCTGCGGGACGATCAGCACGCCGATGCCCGCCGTCATCGGCCCGACCGCGTCGGCGGCCGTGGCAGGGCCCTCGGGAGCGGGGCGGCCCGGCGGGTGCTCCTGGTCCAGGGTGTCCTCCGGGGCGCGGCACCAGTTCCTCGGTGAGGCCGGCACAGCCACCTCGTCGACCGCCGCGAAGGGGTGCCTCAGGGGCCGCGGCCGCCGTCGTCTCCTCGTGGAGAGGGATCGCCCCGCGGTCGTCCCCTGCCGGCCGGGATCCGGACGAACCACGCATGGGCCTCGCAGACCTCGGTGCCGGGCGCCCGGACGAAGGGCGGGGGTGCCTGGCAGCCCCCGTCCCGGATGCGCGCCCCCTACGAGGGCGTCACCGCGGGCACGTGGAAGAGCCGACACACGGGAGAGGCTTCCGAGCCCGTCACCTCGCTTGGTCACCTGCCGTAGTCACCGGCCGACCCGCCGGAGGGTCCGGGACAGCGGTGGTCCCGCCGTGGCCAGCGGTCGCGCACTCGCTCGGTACCCTCGTCCTATGAGGTCGCACCATTCCGTCCAGGCCGTGAAGCGCCCCACCGCGGCGCGGAAGCCGGGTGTGTACGTCGTGGCCCCCCTCGCCGAGTTCCGGGAGGGCGTGGTCTCGTGCACCGAGTTCGACGCGCTGCAGGCCTGCCCGCCCCAGTGGCCGCGTGACCCGCGCCGGAACGGCCCGCACCCCGTCGTCGCGGTAAAGCCGGGCATCCCCGTGCCGTACCTCCCCCGCGGCGGTGGCACGGAGGCGCTCACGACGCAGCGGATCGAGCACTGGGGGAAGAGCACCCCGGGGCCGGAGCACGCCACGCAGGCCGAGGTCCACGAGGAGACCGTCCGTCTGAAGGCGGAGCAGGACCAGAGGGCGTGGGAGCGCGCCCGGAGCGCCACGCACCCCCGTCCGTGACCTGATCCCGGCGCCTCCAGCCCGGCCGTGCGCGCCCGGGCCCCTCGTACCCGTCGCAGTCCGCGTACGGGTGCAGTCCGCCCAGGAGGGACAATGGAGGCGTACAGCCGCGCACACCGCCGCCCCTCGCACGTCGCATCAGGAGTCACCATGTCCGAGCGCACCTCGTCCGCCGCCCAGCCCGACCTACAGGCCGACTGCGGGAACTGCTTCGGTCTGTGCTGCGTGGCGCTGCCCTTCTCGCGGTCCTCGGACTTCCCGGTGGACAAGTCCGCCGGTACGCCCTGCGGAAACCTCCAGGAGGACTTCCGCTGCGGCATCCACGAGCGGCTACGTGACAAGGGATACAACGGCTGCACGGTGTTCGACTGCTTCGGCGCGGGCCAGAAGGTCTCCCAGGTCACCTTCAAGGGTGTCAGCTGGCGCGAGGAGCCGGACTCGGCCCGCGCGATGTACGAAGTCTTCCCCGTCGTGCGCCAGCTCCAGGAGCTCCTGAAGTACACCGCGCAGGCCTTGGACCTGCCCGCGGCCCGGCCCGTCCACCGGGACCTGCGCCGCGCGTACGAACGGATCGACGCGCTCACCCGGGACACGGTCGAGAGTCTGCTCGCCGTGGACGTGGACGCGCTGCGCGGCGAGGTGAACCCGTTGCTCCTGCGCGCCAGCGAGCTGGCCCGCGCGGCGGTCCCGGGGCGCAAGAAGAACCACCGGGGCGCCAACCTCATGGGCTCCCGGCTGCGCGGCGCGAAGCTGCGCGGTGCCAGCATGCGCGGCGCCCTCCTCATCGCGGCCGACCTGTCCGACGCCGACCTGCGCGACGCCGACCTGATCGGCGCGGACATGCGGGACACCGACCTGCGCGGGGCGGATCTGCGCGGCGCGCTGTTCCTCACCCAGCCGCAGCTGAACGCCGCGCGGGGCGACGCCCGCACGAAGATCCCCCATCCCCTGGAGCGCCCGTCGCACTGGGCGGCCTAGCCCCCGCCCGGCCCCGCCGGGTACTCTCCTGCTTCCTTCCTCGTCACGTGCCGCCGGAGCCCAGGTCGCACTACTGTGACCTGCGAACTCTCATCCAGCCGGGACCGAGGGCCAAAACGGTGTCTCCGTCGGGACCCACCGCGGGGTTCTCCAACCGGTGCCACTACAAGGAGCACGAGATGACCGGGGGCGTTCTCCCTCAGGAACAGATACCGCTGTTCAACCCCTTCGCCGAGGGGTTCACCGACGATCCGTACCCGCAGTACGCGACGCTCCGCGAGACCGCTCCGGTCTATCCGCACCCCTTGGGGTTCTGGGTGGTCACCCGGTACGAGGACGTGTTCGGTCTGCTGCGTTCAGGCGCATCGGTCGAACTGCGCAACGTCGACGCCGGCGCGTTGGAGAACCTGCGGCAGAAGGACGAGTCGCGCAGGACCCCGCTCATCGACGGCTTCTCGATGATCGACCGGGACGCCCCGGACCACACCCGGCTGCGGCGCTTGGTGCAGAAGGCGTTCACGCCGAAGTCGATCCAGGCGCTCGCACCCCGCATCGGTGAACTCGTCGACGGCATGCTCGACCGCGTCGCCGCGGCGGGCGGCGCGGACCTGGTGCCCGCGCTCGCCTCACCACTGCCGTTCACGGTGATCGCGGAGATGCTGGGCGCCCCGCCCACCGACCACGAGCGGATCCGGGAGCTGAGCGGCATCCTCGTCCGCTCCCTGGAACCCGTCGCCGACCCGGCCGTCATGCAGGAGATCGAGAACGCGGACGCGGAACTCGCCGTCCTCACCGCTGAGATGATCGCCTGGAAGCGGCGCAACCCCGCCGACGACCTCATGACGGCCCTGATCGAGGCCGAGGAGGACGGCGACAAGCTCAGCGACGACGAACTGATCGCGCAGATCCAGCTGCTGTACATCGCGGGCCACGAGACGACCGTGAACCTGCTCGCCAACGGCACCCTCGCGCTGCTGCGCCACCCCGAGCAGCTCGCCGCGCTGCGCGCCGACGCGGGCCTGATGCCCAACGCCGTCGACGAACTGCTGCGCTACGACAGCCCGCTGCAGTCGAGCCGCCGCATCACGCTCGAGCCGACCGTGCTCAGCGGCGTCGAGATCCCCGCGGGCGCGATGGTGGTCGCCGCTCTCGCCTCCGCGAACCGCGACGCCGCGCGCTGGGGCGAGGACGCGGACACGTTGCGCCTGGACCGCGAGGGGGCACGTGCACACGTGGCGTTCGGCTCCGGCTCGCACCACTGCCTCGGGGCGGCCCTGGCGCGCCTGGAGGCGAGCATCACCTTCGAGCGGATGCTGAAGCGGTTCCCGGACCTGTCCCTGGCCGGTGACGTGGCCTGGAACGGCCGCATCAACGTGCGTGGCGTGGCCTCGCTGCCGGTGTCGGTCGGCTGACCGGCCCGTTCCGGCATGCGCCTGAGAGGGCGTCAGGGGGGCCACCGCGCCGCGGTGGTCCCCCTTCGCCGTGCCGGCGGGGTCAGACCTGGGCGGGCGCGGCCCGGGTCACCTCCTCCAGGCCCTCGCACAGCCGCCGCATCGACGCCGCGTTGTTGCCGAACTGGTTGATCGCGAACGCACCCCGGTGATCGGGGCCGTAGCCGTGCTTGAGGAAGTTGGCGAAGGAGCCGCTGGCGCTCAGATCGACGAAGTAGTGGCGCGCCGGGTCACGGAACGCGGTGGTCATCAGCTCGTCGAAGCGTACGCGCCCCCGGATGACGTCCCACACGTAGTCGTCCCAGCCGGTCAGCGCCGCGCCGTCCAGCTCTCCGGCGTACGCACACGAATACACGGGCAGATGTGGCGAGTTCACCCTGACCGCGCGTCCCAGGCTCCGGCACTCGTGCTGGATGTCGTCGACGAGGCCGGAGTGGAAGCCGTGGCGCACCGGCAGGCGCACGGCGATCACTCCTTCCCGGTCGAGCGCGGCGCGGGCCTCGCTGACGCGCCCGGCTTCGCCGCTGACGACGAAGTTGCCGGTGGCCTCCCCCGTGAAGTTGACGCCCGCCAGGGCGAGTCCGGCGAACAGGTCGCGGCGCTGTCGGTGGAGGGAGGGCGGAGCGAGGACGCTCAGCATGCCACCGGGACGGCAGCGGAGCCGAAGGAGATGGGCCTGTTTCATCACGAGGTCGAGGCCGTCCTCGAAGGACATCGCCCCGGCGACGGTGGCCGCGACGTACTCGCCGAGACTGTGGCCGAGGACCGCGTCGGGCCGGAAGCCCTCCGCGCGCAGGGCCTCGGTGAGGCTCCAGCCGACGCTGTAGAGCGCCGCGTGCGTATGCAGGATGTCGTCGAAGTCCTCGCCGCGCCGGGTGCCGTCGTGCATCGCGGCGACGAGGGACGTGCCCTGCGCCGACTCGTACAGGGCGCTGCAGCGGTCCATGGCTTCCCGGAACGCCGAGTGGGTGTCGTACAGCTCCTTCCCCATGCGGTAGTACTGGGTGCCCTGGCCGCCGTACATGAAGACGATCTCGGGGCGCCGCAGGGTCCGGTGGAGGGCGGGGCTGGGTCCGGCGGGGGCGGCCGGGGGCCGCGGGGCTGCGGGCTCCTCTACGGCCAGCGGTTCCTCGCGGATCTTGGCGGCGAGCTTGGTCAGTACGTCTCCGGGGCCGATCTCCCGGAAGTCGTCGTGACCGCTTGCCAGCAGCCGGGAGAGGGACTCGTACCACCGCACGGGGCTCGATATCTGCCGCACCAGCAGGTCGGAGTACCCGGTCGTGGGGTACGGGCGCGCCGTGCAGTTGGCGATCACGGGGATCCGCAGCGGGCGGAACTCGACGCCCGGCAGATGGCGGGCGAACTCCTCCTGGACGTCGGTCATGCAGCGCGAGTGGAAGGCCGCGCTCACGTTGAGGGGGATGAACCTCGCTCCCGCCTCGGTGTACGCCGCGCGGACGTCGGGCGCGTGGATCTCGTCGTAGACGCCGGAGAGGATGCACTGGCTCCGGGAGTTGATGTTGGCGATGTCGATGCCGGAGTACGGCAGCGCGGCCAGGATCTCCGCGACGCGCTCCTGGTCGAGGTTGATGACGGCGGCCATCGCGCCCTTGGGGGCGCGGCTCATCAGCTCGCCGCGCCTGCGTACGAGGTCGAGCCCGGTGACGAAGTCGAAGGCGCCCGCGACGAACAGGGCGCTGTACTCCCCCAGGCTGTGCCCGGCGACGACGGCGGGCGGGGCACCGCCGGAGTCCACGTGGTCGAGGTACTGCAGGGCGCTGACCGCGTAGAGGGCGGGCTGGGTGTACTCGGTGCGGTTGAGGACCCGGTCCGGGTCGTCGACGCACAGGTCGCGCAGCGAGTAGCCGAGCAGCCGGTCCGCGCGGGCCACGAGGTCGGGATACCTCTCGAACAGCTCCTTGCCCATGCCCTTGCGCTGGGAGCCCTGTCCGGGGAATACGTACACGGAAGTCATGTGATCACTCAGCCGTCGCGAGAGGTGCCGGTCCGCCGGGGGCGGCGCCGGGGGTGGGGTCGGAGGAGGGCGGGGTGCCGCCCGCGGCCAGGACGCCGTAAGCGGCCAGGCGTTCGGTGAGCAGGGCCGCGGTCTCCCGCAGCAGCCGCTCGGCGATGACGTCGACCCTGCGGCCGCGCCATGGCTCCAGGTCGGTGCCGCGCACCCAGGTGTTGAACGCGCCGAGGGCGGGGCCGCAGTGGATCTGGTAGTCGACGCGCTGGTCGGCACCGCGCAGCGCGAGGCGCGTGGAGTGGACGAAGTACCAGCGGAAGACGTGGGCCATCTTCTGCTTGGGGCTGCGCTCGACCTCCGCGAGCCGGTCCGGGAAGCGGTGTGCCAGATGGGCGCGGGTCTCCTCCCACACCTCGTCGAGGGAGCGTTTGAAGTACTTGTTCTCCAGGGTCGTCCGGGTGCGCGGGTCGAGGTCGTCGAGGGAGTCGTGCCGTACGTAGAGCTCGTACAGCTTCTGGGCGCGGGCGGGGAAGAACGTGCTCTTCCTGACGGCCTGGACGCGGGCGCCGACCTCGAACATGTCGCCCGCGGGTGCGTACTCGGTGTCGTGCACGCCGAGACCCTGGAGGAGGTCCTTGACCGCGTCGCTGGTCCCGGCCTCCACGGTGCACTGGTTGATGGAGCCGGTCACGAGGAAGTCGGCGCCCAGGGTCAGGGCGGCGAGGGCGGCTTCGGGGGTGCCGATGCCGCCCGCGGCGCCGACGCGCACGGCGGCCCCGTCCGCGTAGCCCTGCTCGCGCGTCACGCGGTCACGCAGGGCGCGCATGGCGGGCATGAGGACGTAGGCGTTGCCGCCGTCGGTGTGGCCCGCGGAGTCCGCCTCGACGCACAGGTCCTGCGCCAGCGGGAGGCGGGCGCCGAGTGCGGCCTGCTCAGGGGTGATGAGGCCGTCGTCGAGCAGACGGCGGACCAGGGGTTCCGGGGCGGGTCGCAGGAAGTGTTCGGCGACCTCGGTGCGCGACACCTTGGCGACGATGTGGTGGTCCTGGCGGAGCCGCCCCTCGGCGTCGGTGCCGAGGCCCGCGAGGCGGTAGTGGACCAGCGGCAGGGTGGGATGCAGATAGGCGGACGCCTCGACGGACCGCACGCCGTGGCGCAGGTACAGCTCGACGGTGCGGGCCTCCAGGGCGGGGTCGGCCGGATTGTTCAGGAGGTTCATGCCGAAGGCGCGGCCGGGTGCGAGGCCCTTCCTGATGCGGGTGATCGCGTCGTCGATCTCGTCTAGGGGGAGCCCGCCGGTGCCGAAGAAGCCGAGCATGCCCGCGTTGCCGAGCGCGGTGACCAGGCCGACGGAGGCGATGCCCTTGTACATCGCTCCGGCCGCGTAGGCGTAGTCGACGCCGTGTGCCGCGCGGAAGTGCGCGCTGCCGAGGGCTCGGGGCGACAGGGCGGGGGGCTGCGGCGCGGCGGCGGGCCGCTGGTGCTGTGGTTCCACGGTGGTCTCGCTCGGGGACGGCTGCGGGGGCGGGTCCGGCACCGGGGTGACGGTGGCGTCCGGCGTCGCGGTCTCCCAGGGGAAGACGCCCTCCTCGGCGTAGCGCCGGATGGCCCGCACGTTGTCGGGGTCGCCGAAGACCTGGCGGTTGGTGGCGAGGGCGACGTCCTTGGTGTGCCCGGTCAGCGGGGACAGCTCGCGCAGATACGCCTTGTAGCGGGTGACGCCCTTCTTCGAGAGCCGTCCCAGGCGCTGGAGGTGGCGCTTCAGCAGGGCCTCGCTGGGGGTGCCGAGCGCATCGACGAGCCCCCACTCGTGGGCCTGCCGGGCGTCGATGGTCTGGGTGGTGGCGGCCAGGTAGTGGGCGCGCTGGAAGCCGGTCCTGCGGATCAGGTAGGGCAGCACGACGGCCGGGATCAGGCCGAAGAGCAGCTCGGAGAGGCTGAAGGAAGCGCTCTCGTCGGCGATCACCACATCGCAGGCGGCCACCAGGCCGACGCCGCCCGCGTTGGCCTTGCCGCGCACGTGCGCGACGGTGAGCACGTCGGCGTACGCCATGTGGCGGAAGAGCTCGTACATCGGCTCGGGGTCGAAGGACGTGTCCCGGCCCGTGCGCGCCGCGTCGCTGATCACACCGAAGTCGGCGCCGAAGCAGAACACCTCGGGCAGGCCTTCGAGGACGACGACGGTGGTGTGCTCCGCGCGGGCGGCGCGCGTGACGACGTCGTCGAGTTCGTGGACGAGCGTGGCGTTGATGGCGTTGCCCGCCTCGGGCCGGTGGATCTGGGCGAAGAGCACGCTGCCCTGTTCGCGGACGCGCAGGGTGGAGTAGGTCAGTCGGTCCATGCGTACTCCCGGTGGAACTCCTTGATCGCGCGCAGGACGAGGCGCGGTGACGCGCCTGCGGCGCCCTGTGCGGTACGGGCGACGAAGTCCTGGTTCACGACGGTGTCGCGGGTGCCGACGCGGACGAACGCGCTCTCCTTCAGCAGTTGGTCGTACTGGTCGAGGGAGAGCTCGTAGCGCGCGTCGAGGTGGTCCTCGATGCCCATGGCCCGCAGTCGCTCCGCGCCGTCCGGGGTGACGACGCCGCTGTAGAACTCCGAGCAGCAGCCGGATCCGTACGAGAAGAGTCCGATGCGCCGCGGATCGGGGAAGGCACCGTTGCAGATGGTGCCGGCGAGGGAGAGGAAGACGGTCGCGCCCATGATGTTGCCGACGCGGCCGCAGTAGCTGAGCCCCGGCGTGACGCGGCGCTCGAAGTCCTCGGCGACCTCGGCGCCCCTGGCCTTCGCCACCTTGCGCATCATGGTGCGGTGGGCGCCCTTGACCATGCCGCCGAAGGGGGTGTGGAAGGCGAGGTACTGGAAGGTGTCGCGGTAGTTCGCGCCCTCCACCTTGGCCTCGTAGGCGCGGTAGGCCTGCTCGCAGCAGTCCAGGTACGACATCAGGGACAGGTCGACGTCGCCGGCCTCGCTGTCCGGGGCGGGGCGGCAGGTGTCCATCACCTCGTAGCCGTAGGTGCCGCTGGCGCCGATGTCGAGCTGGAAGACGTGCGGGGCGTCGCTGACGAGCAGGGCCACCGCGCCCGCGCCGCCGCTGGGTTCGGCGTAGGCCCAGTCCTGCGCGGCCACGTCGTCGCCGTCCTCCAGGATGTAGCGCGAGATGTCGGTGGCGATCACCAGGGCCTTGGCACCCGGCGAGGTGCCCGAGAGGATGAAGTTGCAGGCCATCTGGAGGCCGGCGGTGCCCGCGTAGCAGGCCTGCTTGAGCTCGAACATGCGGCAGTTGCGGCTCAGGCCCAGCTGGTCGTGCAGGTATGTGCTCGCCGACTTGGAGAAGTCGAAGCCCGACTCGGTGCAGGTGATGAGGAGTTCGATGCGGCCCTTCTCCTCCTCGCTCATCCGGTCGAGGAGCGGCCGGGCCGCGTTGGCCCCGAAGGTGACCGGGTCCTCGAAGGGCAGCGCGACCGTCTTCTCCTTCATCAGGAGGTTGTTCAGGCGTGTGAGGTCGAGCTCGCGGTGCCGCGCCAACTGCATGACGTCGAGCACGGCCGAGCCGCCGAACACGTTCATCGCTTCGATACCGACGCGGGACATGGGGTTCGCCGTTCTGCTCTCTATGCGGCGCACGCGCTCAGGCACAGTGCGGTGTTGATGCCGCCGAAGCCCATGCTCAGGCTCAGGCAGTGCTGGATGTCGGCCTCGACGGCCTCCCCGCGCACCCAGCGCGGGGCGTCGTCGACGGGCGCTGTGAGGTTACGCGTCGGGTGCAGCCGCCCGTGCCGCATCTGCAGCAGGGAGGCGGCCGCCTCGACGGTTCCGGCGGCCGTCAGAGCGTGGCCGGTGATCGACTTGGTGGCGTTGACCGCCGCGTGGGTGAGACCGCAGGCCTTGAGCGCCGCCACTTCGGTGTCGTCGCCCGTCGGGGACGCGGTGCCGTGCGGGTTGACGTAGTCGATGTCCCGGGCGGTGAGCCCGGCACGGCCCAGGGCCTGGCGGATGGCCGCGGTCTCGCCCGCCAGGGACGGGTCGGGGTTGCGGTTGCCGTCCAGGCGCACGGACCAGCCGCTGAGCCGGGCGTACGGGGCGGGGGCGTCCGGGCGGGCGCCCCCGCGCTCGACGACCAGGGCGGCGCAGGCCTCACCGTAGACGAAGCCGGACCGCGCCTCGTCGAAGGGCCGGCAGGCCTCGGCGGGCGCGTCGGCGTGGCCCTCGCCCGCCATGGCGCCCATGGCGTGCAGGCCCAGCAGCTCCCAGTACGACAGGTCGGCGAGCGCGCCCAGGGCCACGCACACGTCGACGCGGCCGGAGGCGACGGCCTCGGCCGCTTCGATGACCGCGAGCTGCCCGCTGGCCGAGGCCCCGCCCACGGTGTGTGCGAAGCCGCGGATCCCGAAGGCGCTCGTGCACAGGCCGCACAGGTCGGTGTCCAGGAACGACAGACCGTAGCCGGGCCGCAGGAAGTGCGGCTTGGCCCGGTGCCGGTCGTGGGCCCGGACGAGTTCGCGCTGCTGGAGGTTGCTGCCGCCGATGACGAGCCCGACCCGGTCGGCGTCGTAACCGTCGAGGCCTGCCTCGGTCCACGCCTCTTCGAGGGTGGTCAGGGCGACCTGCCCGGTGAGCGACGCGGTGCGCAGCTCCCGGGCGCCGAGCCGGGTGGTCGGCGCCTGGGCGGGCAGTTCGGCACCCACGAAGCGGGTACCGGACTGCCGCCCCGGCCGGTCCATGACGGCGAACCGGTGCTCTCCCGCGAACAGTGCCCGGGCGAAGTCGGCCTTGCCCCGGCCCACGGCGGTGGTGACGCCGATGCCGGTGACGACGAGTTCTGCGGAGTCGCTCACGTCACCCGGCCCTGACCGCTGCCGTGTCGCTGAGGTGCTGGGCGAGCTCGCCCAGGTTCTGCGGCCCGTGGGTGTCGACCAGGGGGATGTCGAGGTCCATCTCCTCCAGGACGGTCATCACTATCTCCGCGCGGTCCATGGAGTTCGCGCCGAGCGCGTCCAGGGTGTCGGTCTCGCTGAAGTCGTGGCCGGCGAGTTCCGGGAGGATCTCGCGGACGGCGTCGACGATCAGGGTGAAGGTCTTTTCCTTGGTCATGTGCGCGCTTTCGCTGGATGGGGTAGGACGGGTGGGGCGGTCGGGACGGGCCGCGGCGTGGGTGGTGCTCATCCGGCACCGCCGTCCGCCGCCGCGTCGCGCAGCCGCGCGAGGCTCGCCCCGGGGTGCGTGACGATCTTGAGCAGCAACCTCTCGTAGGTGGCCGCGAGTTCCCGGGCCGTGCTCCTGGTGTAGAGGTCGGTGCTGTACTCCAGGTAGCCGCGCAGGCCGTCGGGAGTCTCGCGGACGACGAGGTTGAGGTCGAACTTCGCCGTGCCGCTGTCGGTGGGCAGGGGTACGAAGCCGAGGCCGCCGGGGTCCTGCGGCGTGGCTTCGGCCGCGGGCACCAGGTTGAACATGACCTGGAACAGCGGCGAGTGCGCCGGGTCGCGCTCCGGCACCAGGGCCGCCACGAGATCGGCGAACGGGACGTCCTTGTGCTCGTGGGCGGCCGCGGTGACGCCCTTGGCCTGTGCGAGGAGCTCCTCGAAGGCCTGCTCGGGCCGTACGTCCAGGCGCATGACCAGGACGTTGATGAAGTAGCCGACGAGGCGCTCCAGCTCGGGCCGGGGGCGGTTGGTCACCGGCGATCCGATGGCGAGCTCCCGGTCCTCCGTGCGGGCGCCGAGAAGCGTCGCGAACGCCGACAGGAGCGTCAGGTACAGCGTGCCGCCGCGCTCCTTGCTGACGCGCTTGAGCTGGTCGAGCACCGCGGCGGGGACGTTCACCTGGACCGAGGAGCCCTGGTACGACTTCGTCCCGGGCCGCCGGTAGTCGGTGCGCAGCGCGGTGCGGGCCGGCAGGCCCGCGAGCTGGGAGCGCCAGTAGGCCTCCTGCCGCGCACGGGTCCCGGTGTCGCAGGAGCGGCGCTGCCAGAGCGCGAAGTCCGCGTACTGGACCGGGAGTACGGGTAGCGACGGCTCCTCGCCGCGGCTCAGCGCCTGGTACAGGACGTTGAGTTCGGCGATGAACACGCCGGTGGACCAGCCGTCGAAGATGCCCCAGGGACGGGTCACCACGGCGACGTGCTCGTACGGCGTGAGCGTCAGGATGTGGACGCGCAGCATGTACCGGTCCTCGGGCCGGAACGGCCGGGGCCGCTCGGCACGGAGGAACTCGGTGACCGCGCTGTCGCCCGTGACGTCCTCGAAGGCGACGGTGAAGCCGGTGGTGTCGTTCACCCGCTGTACATAGGTGTCGCCGCGCCGCAGGTAGCTGGTGCGCAGCACGGCGTGCCGGGCCACGAGCCCTTCGAAGGCGCGTGCGTAGGCCTGCCGGTCGAGCGGGCCGATGACGCGGTAGGCCATCTGCACGTTGTCGTACGACGAGCCGAGGTGCTCGCGCGGGTCGAGGAACCACAGCTCGCTCTGCTGGAAGGAGAGCGGGCTCTCGTCGCCGGGCCCGGTGAGGGGCACCAGCGGGACGGTCTCGCCGGCCGGGCGGCCCGCCGGCGCGTCGAGTGCGGCGGCCAGCTCGCCGAGGGTCGCGCCTGCGAGGATCGACTGGAGCGGCAGCTCCTTGCCGGTCTCCTGCTTGACGCGGATGGTGAGCCGGGTGGCGAGCAGCGAGTGCCCGCCGAGGTCGAAGAAGCCGTCCTGGAGCCCGACGCGGTCGAGGTCGAGGACGTCCTGGACGAGGCGGCACAGCGTCCGTTCGGTGGCGGTGCGCGGCGCGACGTAGACCTCCTTGTGCACGTCGGCCTCGTCGGGCGCGGGCAGCGCCCGCTTGTCGACCTTGCCGTTGGGGGTGAGGGGCAGCTCTTCGAGGGCGACGAAGACGCTGGGGACCATGTACTCGGGGATCCTGCCCGCCAGGTGGTCCTTCAGGGTGCGGGTCAGTGCCTGGCCGGTGGTGGCGATCTGCGGCACGTTGGCCAGGTGGGCCGCGCCGTACGCGCTCCGGGCGCGGCCGGCCGGCCGCTCGCCCTTGGCGAGGATCAGGTCCAGACCGTCGAGGCGGTCCTGGGACCAGGTCACGGCGGTCCGGTAGCCGAGTTCCTCGGCGTACGCGAGGACGTCCTCCAGGGCGTGCACCCGCTGGACGGCGGCGTCCGTGAGGCGGTTCGCGCCCAGGGGCTCGACGTGCTGCCGGCCGGTGGTGCCGTGCAGACTCTCGCCGGCCCGGACGTCGTCGGCGACGCGCGGGTTGTCGAGGCCCGTGACGCCGAACCGCGGACGGCTTCCGTCGGCGAGCAGGGCGCGCAGTTCGTCGGGCGTGGTGGCGGTCAGCCACGGCAGGTCGTCCTCGGGTGCGGTGGCCGGGCCCTTGGTGAGTACCACGTCGTAGCGGTAGCTGAGCATTTCGTTGCCGCCGGTGCCGCGCTTGACGGTGATGTCGACGGAGCCGATGTCCCCGAACCGCCGGGGCAGCCCGGCGAAGTAGCTCGGGCTGACGAGGAGTTCGGTCTCCTGCTGGCGGCGGCGCTGGACCTGGCGGGCCAGGGCGGACACGGAGGTGCGCGCGGACAGGCGGCTGCGCTCCACGGCGGTGACGTGCGCGGAGAACAGGTCGAGGTTCCTCACGTCCCCGACGAGGATCCGGCCGCCGTCGGCGACGAGCGGCAGCAGCCGTTCGATCACCTCTTCCAGGTAGAGCCGGTTCGGGAAGTACTGGGCCACGGAGTTGATGACGACGGTGTCGAACTTCTCCGTGCCGCCGTCGCCTCCGGGCAACGTCACCGACCGGGCGTCACCCTGCGCGAGGGTGACGTGCGACCAGCCGCGGCGGTCGGCGCCACGCCGCACTCCGGCCAGGGCCGAGGCGGAGATGTCGACGGCGTGCACGGCTTCGCAGGCTCCTGCGTAGCGGAACAGCAGCAGCCCTGTTCCGCAGCCGACCTCCAGGAGTCTGCGGGGCCGCAGCTCCTCGATCCGGTGGACGGTGCCGTCGATCCACTCGCGCATCTCGTGCTCGGGGATGGCGGTACCGGTGTAGCTGCAGTTCCAGCCGACGAGGTTGAGGCCGTCACCGGAGTCGTCGGAGCCGGTACCGGTCGTGGTGGCGCTCGTCTGCTCGTCCGCGTCGGTGCCGTACTGGTCCTCGAAGAGGTCCTGCCACTGCTCCAGCCGGTCGGCGTTCTGCTCGCGCGCGGTGGCGTCCAGCCAGTCGGTCGTGGGCCGTACGTAGGCGACGAGCTTCTTCGTCTCGCCGTCGGCCTGAGTGGTGACGACGGCGCCGCGCACGGCGGGGTGGGACTGGAGCGCGTTCTCGATCTCGCCGAGTTCGACGCGGAAGCCGCGGACCTTCACCTGGTCGTCGACGCGGCCGACGAACTCCAGGGTGCCGTCGGGCAGTCGGCGCACCAGGTCGCCGGTGCGGTACAGACGGGCGCCGGGCTTCGTGGCGAAGGGGTCGGTGACGAACCGCTCCTTCGTCAGTTCGGGATTGCCGAGATAGCCGCGGCCGACGCCCGCGCCGCCCACGCACAGCTCGCCGACGACGCCGAGCGGCACGGGCCGCAGGTGCGCGTCGAGCACGTGGGCGGTGGACTGGGCGATGGGCCTGCCGATGGGGATGACCGCGTCCTCGGCGATGTCCCGGGGGATCACGTGGCAGGTGGAGGCGATGCTGTTCTCGGTCGGCCCGTAGGCGTTGACGACGGTCAGGCGGGGGTGGGCCGCGTGGAGGCGGCGTACGTCCTTGGCGGAGAAGGCCTCGCCACCGACGCCGAGGTACGTCAGTGGCAGCCGCCGCCCCTGCGCGGCCTCGGCGAACGCGGGCAGGAAGGCCGCGGACAGGGCCATCATCGTGACACCGGAGTGCTCGACGCGGTCCAGGAGCGCGCCCACGTCCTTGGAGTCGCCGTCGTGCAGGACGAGCCGTCCGCCGCACAGCAGCGGGCCGAGTACCTCCTGGGAGCCGACGTCGAACGAGATCGAGGAGTGGTGGAGCACGACGGTCTCGTGGTCCGCAGGGAAGTAGTCCGGGTTGCGTACGAGCCGGACGACGCCGCGCTGTTCCACGAGGACGCCCTTGGGGACGCCGGTGGAGCCCGAGGTGAAGATGGCATAGGCCAGGTGCTGGGGTGTGAGGCCGGTGTCGGCGCGCGTCAGGTCGTGCTCCGGGCGGCCGGCGAGCAGCTGTGTGCCGTCCCCGGCGTGTTCGCCGGTGTCGAGGTGGACGATCCGGGGGCGCTCGCCCCCGTCCGCGCCGGCGAGCGGCTCGGACGGCAGGTGGGACTGGCTCAGCACGATGGCGACGCCGGAGTTGGTGACCAGGGTACGGATGCGCTCCTGGGGGTAGTCCGGGTCGATGGGGACGTACGCGCCGCCCGCCTTGAGGATGCCGAGCAGGCCGGTCACGAGCTCGGGTGAGCGGCGGGCGCACAGGCCTACCAGGGTGTCGGGGCCGACGCCCTGCTCACGCAGCCAGTGCGCGACGCGGTTGGCGCGGGCGTTGGTCTCGGCGTACGTCAGCCGCTGCTCGCCGTGTTCGACGGCGATGGCGTCGGGGCGCTTCCGGACGTGCTCCTCGAAGAGTTCGAAGAGGCAGTGGTCCTCCGGGTAGGGCTTGTCCGTGTCGTTCCACTCGGTCAGCAGGCGGTGGCGTTCCGCGGCCGGAAGCACGTCGATGTCGAGCGCCCGTGTGCTGTTGCCGTCGTCGGTGGCGAGGGCGTCGACGAGGCCGGACACCGCGGCTTCCACGTAGCCGAGGACGGCGTCCGGCGAGAGCGCGGCGTCGACCTGGGCGTTGAGGGACAGTTCGGTGCCGGTGTCGTCGACGGACACACCCACCGGGTAGTTGGTGCGGTCGAGGGAGCCCAGCCAGCGGATGCCGAGGCCTTCCAGGGTGGCCGGGCCCAGGTCGCCCCGGCGCGGCTCGAAGTACCGGAAGTTGATCATCGAGCTGAACAGGGTGGCATCGCCGTCCAGACCGCTGGAGCGCTGGGCCAGGGTCAGCGCGCTCTGCTCGTAGGCGATCAGTTCCTTGAGGGACGCGTCCACGGCGGACACCAGGTCCTTGACGCTGCGGTCGGCGAGGCGTACCCGCAGGGGCAGGGTGTTGATGAAGTTGCCGAGCATCCGCTCGACGCCGGGCACGCCCTGGAGGCGGCCGGACAGGACGGTGCCGAACACCACGTCCTCGCGCCCGCCGGTGGCCGCCGTGACCAGGGCCCAGGCGGCGTGGAAGAGCGCGGCGGGGCTGATCCGCAGCCGCTGGGCCTGCTCGCGCAGACGGCTCGTGAGGCCGGTCGGGAGGGAGCGGCGCAGATCGCGCACGCGACTGCCGTCGCCGTGCACGTCCACGAGTTGGAAGGGTGTGGTGGGCTCGGTGACGTCGCCCAGTTCGCGGCGGAAGTACGCCTCGGCGTCGTTGGCGGCGAGCTGGTGCAGGGTGTGGCCGACGAAGTCGCGGTAGGCGGGGGCGGGGGGAAGTGCGCCGGCACGGCCCGCCATGTGCGCGGCGAGCTCTTCGAGGATGAGACGCAGTGAGGTCGCGTCCTCGATGAGGTGGTGGACGCGGAACAGCAGGAAGTGCCGTGCGGAGTGCGGGTCGGCGGCGACGGCGAGCCGCAGCAGCGGCGCCCGGTCGAGCGTGATCGTCCCCGGCTCTGCGAGCCAGGCGCGTGCCTGTTCCTCGGCGGCTTCGGAGTCGGCGGCGTCCAGGGTGCGCCGCTCCACTTCGAGGCGGACGTCGCGCAGGACCACCTGCACGGGTTCGCCGAGGCCTTCGGTGACGACGGCCGTACGCATCACGTCGTGCCGGTCCACCACGGCCTGGAGGGCCGCCACGAAGGTCTCGCACGTCTCCTGGTCGGGGGCGGTGAGCAGGATGGGGATGACGTACGGGTCGCCGGCGGGGTCCATCAGGTGATGGAAGAGGATGCCCTCCTGGGAGGGCACGAGCGGGTAGACGTCCTGGACGTTGAGGGCACCACCGGGCACACGGGAGACGACGGCGTCGACGGCGGCCTGGTCCATGCGGACCAGGGGCAGCATTTCGGGCGTGATCCGCTCGCAGCCCTCCGGGATCGCCGGTGCGGGCACGGTGTAGCCGGTGGCGGCCGGTCCCGCACGGTCGAGGTCGGCGGCGAGGTCGGCGAGCGTGGGGCTGCTGAAGACGCTGCGGACGGTGACATCGAGGCCGCGTTCCTTGAGACGGGCGATGAGGACGGTGATGAGCAGGGAGTGACCGCCGAGCGCGAAGAAGTTGTCGTGCGCGCTGATGCGGTCCTCGTCGAAGCCGAGGAGTTCGGCCCAGGCCGCGGCGAGGGTCCGCTCGGTCCCGGTGCTCGGCGCCACGTGGGCGCGCTGCGCGAAGGCCTCGATGCCGGGTGCGGGCAGGGCCTCCCGGTCGAGCTTGCCGTTGCCGGTGACGGGGAGTCGTTCCAGGGCCACGAAGGCGCTGGGGACCATGTAGTCGGGCAGGGTCCGGCGCAGGTGGCGGGCGAGTTCGGCGCGGTGGTCCGTCTCGCCGGCTCCGGGGTGCAGGACGGTGTAGGCGACGAGCTGCCGGTCGCCGGGGGTGTCCTCGCGGGCGATGACCCGGGCGTCCTGGAGGGCGGGGTGTTCGGTGAGGCGGGCCTCGATCTCACCCAGCTCGATCCGGAAGCCACGGACCTTCACCTGATCGTCGTTACGCCCCAGATACTCCAGCGTACCGTCGGGCAGCCAGCGGGCCAGATCACCCGAACGATACATACGCGCACCCGGCTCCTCACGGAACGGATCGTCCAGGAACCGCTCGGCCGTCAGCTCCGGCCGGTTCAGATAACCACGGGCCACACCCGCACCACCGACATACAACTCCCCCACCACACCCACCGGCACCGGCTGACCACGCCCGTCCAGAACATAGGTACACAAGTCGGGAATACGCTCACCGATAGGACTCACCGAACGCTCGGCATCGGCCTCACCGATCACCCGGTACGTCACATGCACCGTGGTCTCGGTGATGCCGTACATGTTGACCAGCCGAGTGCCCTTGTTCACCGGCCGGCGCAACCACGGCCTGAGCGAAGCCACCTCCAGCGCCTCACCCCCGAAAACCACCACACGCACCGCGTGCGGCTCCGGATCCTCCCCCTGCGCCGCGATCAACTGCCGGAAAGCACTCGGAGTCTGATTGAGGACCGTCACCCCCGCCTCGCACAACAACCCGTAGAAGTCCTCCGGACTACGGGTGACCGCCTGCGGCACCACCACCAGACGACCACCATGCAAAAGCGCACCCCAGATCTCCCAGACGGAGAAATCGAAGGCGAAGGAATGGAACAGCGCCCACACATCCCGGTCACCGAAACCGAACCAGCCATCGGTCGAGGTGAACAACCGCACCACATGACGATGCTCGACCACCACACCCTTGGGCACACCCGTCGAACCCGACGTATAGATCACATACGCCATCGCGGACGGCGTCAGACCCGGCACAGCCAGGTCATCGGCCGACAACGCCGCCCACCGGCCGGCATCCGCACACACATCCACGACCGGGACCGACGGAACGACCAGACCCTCGGGCAGCACACCGTCCCTGACCAGGACACGAGGCGCACTGTCCGACAAGATGTGCGCGACCCGGTCCGCGGGCGATGCCGGATCCAGCGGCACATAGGCACCACCCGCCTTCAGCACCGCGAGCACAGCCACCACCAGATGCTCACTACGCGGCAGACAGAGCGCCACGAGCACCTCCGGCCCCACACCCAGACCACGCAGATACCGCGCCAGCCGATTGGCCCGCGCATTCAACTCCCCGTACGACAGACCACGGCCCTCGAACTCCACCGCCACCGCATCCCCCCTCGCGGCAACGACCTCCTCGAACCACTCATGCAGACACCGCCCCACCGGCTCCACCACACCCACCTCGTTCCACCCCACAAGCACCCGACGACGCTCCTCGGCGTCAAGGGTGCTGAGCCGTGAGAGCCGCTCCCCCGGCGCGGCGACGACGGCGTGGAGCAGCGCGGTGTAGTGGCGGACGAAGCGTCCGACCGTCTCGCGGTCGAAGAGACCGGTGTTGTACTCGACGGCGCCGATCAGCCCGTCGGGGGTCTCGCGCAGGTCGAGCGTCGCGTCGAACTTGGTGATGCCGAAGTCGAACTCGATGAGGGAGACGTCGAGGTCCCCGAGACGCACCTCGCGGTCGGTGTGCGCCTCCTGGAGGACGAACGCGACCTGGAACAGCGGCGAGTGGCTGAGGCTGCGCTCCAGATGCAGGGCGTCGACGACCGCTTCGAAGGGCACGTCCTGGTGGCTGAAGGCCTGCAGGGCCATGTCCTTGACGCGGCCGAGCAGACCGGTGAAGGACGGGTCGCCGGACAGGTCGGCGCGCATCACCAGGGTGTTGGCGAAGAAGCCGATGAGTCCTTCGGACTCGATGCGCTGGCGGTTCGCGACGGGAGTCCCGATGGCGATGTCGGTCTGCTCGCTGTAGCGGTGCAGCAGGAGGGCGTAGACGGACAGCAGCGTCATGTAGAGCGTGACGTCGTGCTGTGCGGCGAGGGCCTTCAGCTGCCGCAGCAGTTCCTCGGGCAGGTGGAAGCGCTCGTGCGCGCCTTCGTACGTCTTGATCGCCGGGCGGGTGCGGTCGGCCGGCAGGGGCAGGCGCGGGTCGACGCCTTCGAGCCGGCGGGTCCAGTAGCCGAGCTGGCGGTCCTGCACCTCGTCGACGAGCCACTGACGCTGCCAGTGCGCGTAGTCCGCGTACTGGATGGGCAGCGGCGCGAGCGGCGACGGCTCACCCGCCTGGAACGCCTCGTACAACGTGACCATCTCGCGGAAGAACACACCGAGCGACCAGCCGTCGGAGACGCTGTGGTGCATGGTCACGAGCAGGGCGTGCTCGTGCTCGGACTCACGGAGCAGGCGGACGCGGATCAGCGAGTCGCGGGCCAGGTCGAAGGGCTCCACGGCCTCGCGCTCGCAGATCGACGGCAGCCGCGCGGGGTCGGTCAGCTCCTCCTCGCCGACCGTGAAGTCCCGTCCGTCGCCGATCTCCTGGTACGGCACGCCGTCGCGTTCGACGAAACGGGTCCGCAGTGCCTCGTGGCGCTGGACGATCGTCTCCAGGGCACGCAGCAGGGCGGGGCGGTCGAGCGGGCCGCTCAGCCGCATCGCCATCGGGATGTTGTAGTACGCGCTGGTGCCGTCCAGCTGCGCCAGGAACCACAGGCGCTGCTGGGCGAAGGACAGCTGGACCGGCTCGTTCCCGGCGTGCGGGCGGGGGCCGATCGCTTCCAGGGCCGACAGGTCGACGCCCTGCTTCTTCAGCATCGCGACGAGGGCGCGCTGCTTGTTGGCGGGCAGCGACTTGATCTTCCGGATCAGGTCGAGGGAGGTGCCGTTGTCCGAGGTGCTCATCGGTGTCGTCGTGGTCACTTGCTCCGGCCTTCCCACGCGTCCAGCTCTTCTTCGCTCATGTTCTCGATCAAGTCGATGCTCTCCAGGATCGCGGCGACGTCGAGTTCCCCGCCCTGCGGCGCGACGGGCGCGCGCCGCTCCAGCTCGGCGGCCATCGCCGCGAGCGTGGGCCCCTCGAAGACGGCCTGCACGGTGAGCTCGGCACCCGTCGCCTGGGCCAGGCGGTTGACGAGGCGGGTGACGAGCAGCGAGTTGCCGCCGAGGGCGAAGAAGTCGCTGTCGACGTCCAGGGTGTCGGCGTCGGTGCGCAGCAGCTCGGCCCAGACGCCCGCGATGGTCCGCTCGGCCTCGGTGCGGGGCGCGACGCGGCGTCCGGCGGGCCGCTGCCGGTCCTCGGGTGCGGGCAGGGCCCGCTGGTCGAGCTTGCCGTTCTGGGTCAGGGGCAGCTCTTCGAGGAGGACGTGCGCGGCCGGGATCATGTACTCGGGCAGCGTCGCGCCCAGTGCGGCGCGTACGTCGGCGAGCAGGGCGGCCCGGCCGGACCAGCGCGGCGGGGCGGCGGCGGACCCGGCCGTCCGCCGTGCGCCCTGTTCGCCGGCGCGGCGGGCGTAGACGTTGTAGAGGGTCGTGTTGCGCAGCAGGCGGTTGTCCTGCTCGCAGACCACGTCGTAGCCGAGCGCCTTGAGGAGGGTGACGATCTTCTCCAACTGCCCGTCGACGTCGTGAAGTTCGACGACGAGCTGTCGGATCTTCGGCCAGTCCCGCCAGTGGATGCCCTTGAGCACCTCGTACTCGGCGTTCTCCACGTCGACCTTCAGCAGGTCGATCCGCTCGAGCGACTCCTCCGCGATGACTTCCGAGAGGGTCCGCAGGCGGCAGGTGAACTGCTCGCTGTCGAGGCGGGCGTCGACCACGGCGTCGACGAGGTCGTCCCCCGCGGTGGTGCCGTCCGCGCCCTCGTCGGTCAGCTCCTCCTGGTTGCGCAGATAGGAGCGCACCAGGTCGTGGGCCTGTTCGGTGGTGGTGACGCTGGAGGAGATGACGGTGTTGTGGCGGTAGAAGGTGAAGGTCTCCTCCTTCGCCTCGGCCGCGAAGCCGCAGTCGTGCACCTTGGCGTTGAGGCCGTGGAGCGCGACGTTGCGGCGCAGCGAGTCGAACACGGGCGGGATCGGCTCGAAGGCGTGGATCCGGGCGCCGGGGCAGCGGCTGCCCACGAACAGCGTGAACAGGCCGATGTTGGCTCCCACGTCGACGACGGTGTCGCCGTCCTCGATGGTGATGCCGTTCCGCAGGTATTCGAGGTGCGTGAAGATCTCGTCGTAGACGAAGTCGGTCTCGCTCCTGTTCTGCTGGAACACCGTCATGCCGTTGGGCAGTTCGTAGGTCCGCGCGAGCGCTTCCGGCTCGGTGCGGCCCAGGCGCAGGAGCTCGCGCACGGCCGGCGCGGCCTCGGGAGACGGTACGACGTAGGCGACGAGGCGCTGGTCCTGGTCGTCGTAGTCGCGCACCAGGACGCGGGCGTCCTGGAGGGCGGGGTGTTCGGTGAGGCGGGCCTCGATCTCACCCAGCTCGATCCGGAAGCCACGGACCTTCACCTGATCGTCGTTACGCCCCAGATACTCCAGCGTACCGTCGGGCAGCCAGCGGGCCAGATCACCCGAACGATACATACGCGCACCCGGCTCCTCACGGAACGGATCGTCCAGGAACCGCTCGGCCGTCAGCTCCGGCCGGTTCAGATAACCACGGGCCACACCCGCACCACCGACATACAACTCCCCCACCACACCCACCGGCACCGGCTGACCACGCCCGTCCAGAACATAGGTACACAAGTCGGGAATACGCTCACCGATAGGACTCACCGAACGCTCGGCATCGGCCTCACCGATCACCCGGTACGTCACATGCACCGTGGTCTCGGTGATGCCGTACATGTTGACCAGCCGAGTGCCCTTGTTCACCGGCCGGCGCAACCACGGCCTGAGCGAAGCCACCTCCAGCGCCTCACCCCCGAAAACCACCACACGCACCGCGTGCGGCTCCGGATCCTCCCCCTGCGCCGCGATCAACTGCCGGAAAGCACTCGGAGTCTGATTGAGGACCGTCACCCCCGCCTCGCACAACAACCCGTAGAAGTCCTCCGGACTACGGGTGACCGCCTGCGGCACCACCACCAGACGACCACCATGCAAAAGCGCACCCCAGATCTCCCAGACGGAGAAATCGAAGGCGAAGGAATGGAACAGCGCCCACACATCCCGGTCACCGAAACCGAACCAGCCATCGGTCGAGGTGAACAACCGCACCACATGACGATGCTCGACCACCACACCCTTGGGCACACCCGTCGAACCCGACGTATAGATCACATACGCCATCGCGGACGGCGTCAGACCCGGCACAGCCAGGTCATCGGCCGACAACGCCGCCCACCGGCCGGCATCCGCACACACATCCACGACCGGGACCGACGGAACGACCAGACCCTCGGGCAGCACACCGTCCCTGACCAGGACACGAGGCGCACTGTCCGACAAGATGTGCGCGACCCGGTCCGCGGGCGATGCCGGATCCAGCGGCACATAGGCACCACCCGCCTTCAGCACCGCGAGCACAGCCACCACCAGATGCTCACTACGCGGCAGACAGAGCGCCACGAGCACCTCCGGCCCCACACCCAGACCACGCAGATACCGCGCCAGCCGATTGGCCCGCGCATTCAACTCCCCGTACGACAGACCACGGCCCTCGAACTCCACCGCCACCGCATCCCCCCTCGCGGCAACGACCTCCTCGAACCACTCATGCAGACACCGCCCCACCGGCTCCACCACACCCACCTCGTTCCACCCCACAAGCACCCGACGACGCTCCTCGGCGCTCAGGACCGGCAGGTCCAGGGCGAGGCGCTGCTCCGCGCCCTGGGTGGTGAGGGCGTCGACGAGGTGTTCCATGGCTGTTTCCAGGTAGCCGATCACCGGCTCGGCGTCCTGGGCCTGGTCGATCTGCGCGTCGAGCGAGTAGGAGTGTCCGAGGTCGTCGACGGACAGGGCGACGGGGTAGTTGCTGCGCTCGATGACGCCCGCGAGGGACTTGACGCCCGCGCGTTCCAGCTCGGTGTCGTCGATGCGGTCGTCGGACTCCAGATGCCGGTAGTTCAGGATCGCGTTGAACAGCGGCGTCTCCGGCGGTACGGCGCTGTGGCCGTGGGCGACGGCCAGCGGGGTCTGCTCGTGGCGCACCAGGTCGCGCAGGGCCCGGTCCGTGGCGCTCACCAGGTCACGCACGCTCGCCCCGGTCAGGTCGACGCGCACGGGGAGGGTGTTGATGAAGTTGCCGAGCATGCGTTCGATGCCGCGCGGGCCCTGGAGGCGGCCGGACATGACGGTGCCGAAGACCACGTCGTCGCGGCCCGAGCACGCCGCCACGACCAGGGACCAGCCCGCGTGGAACAACGTGGCCGGGCTGACCCGCAGGTCCCTCGCACAGGCCCGGATCCGCTCCCCGAGACGGGCGTCCAGCGGCCGGCGCAGGTCGAGGACGCGACGGCCGTCGCCGTGGACGTCCTGGAGCCCGAACATCACGGTGGGCCCGGTGACGTCACCGAGCCGGTCCCGGAAGTGGTCCGCGGGGTCGAGCTCGCGCGCGCGGTGCTGCACGTGGGCGATGAAGTCGCGGTACGGCGCGGGCGGGGCGAGTTCCTCCGTACGGCCCGTCATATGGGCGACGACCTCCCGGAACAGCAGGCCGAGCGAGGTCGCGTCGTCGATGACGTGGTGCAGGTTGAGCACGGCGTACCAGGTGGCCGTGCCGGGCTGCCGGGCGGCGCGCAGCCGGATGAGCGGGGCGCGGTCCAGGCGCATCGCCTGCGGCCGGGAGAGGAGTTCACGGATCTCGGCCTCGGCGTCGCGGCCCTCGGGTACCTCGAACTCCTCCAGTTCGAGGCCGGCGCGGCGCACCACGACCTGGACGGGTCGCGACAGGCCCTGGGTGAGGATCGCCGTGCGCAGCGCGTCGTGCCGGGTGACGGCCGCGCGCAGGGCGCGCACGAACCCGTCGAGGTGGGACCTGCTCTCGAAGGAGAAGACACCGGACAGCACGTACGGGTCGCGGCCGCTCTCCTTGAGGTGGTGGAAGAGCATGCCTTCCTGGAGGGCCGCCAGCGGGTACACGTCCTGGACGTTGGGAGCGCCGCCGGGCACGGCGGCGGCGACCGCCGCCAGCTCGTCCTCGGTCAGGGAGACCAGGGGCAGCATGTCCGGGGTGAGCCGGTCGCAGTCCGCCGGGATGCTGTTCGGCGGGACGGTGAACGCCGTCCGCGCCGGGGCGGCGCCCGCCGCGTCCTGCGCTTCGGGGTCTTCCGCGGCGTGCACCGCGTCGATCGCGACGGCCAGGTCGGCGAGCGTGGCGGCGCCGAACGCGCTGTGCAGCTCGCAGTCGAGCCCCGCGTCGTGCAGGCGCGCGGTCAGCTTCGGGATGAGCAGGGAGTGCCCGCCGAGCGCGAAGAAGTTGTCGTGGAGACCGATGCGCTCCGTCTCGAATCCGAGCAGGTCCGCGCAGACCTCGAGCAGGATCTGCTCAGTGGGGGTGCGGGGAGCGACGCGGTCGCCGGCGACGGCGTACGCGTCGGTGCCGGGGGCCGGCAGCGCCTTCCGGTCGAGCTTGCCGTTCGCGGTCAGCGGCAGGGCGTCGAGGCGGACCAGGGCGCCCGGGACCATGTACTCGGGCAGCGACTGGCCGAGGTGTCGCACCAGGGTGTCGTGGAAGTCACCGGTGTGCGTCTCGTCCAGGACGACGTAGCCGACGAGCCGCGGGTCGCCCGGGCTGTCCTCGCGGACGAGGACGGCGCAGGCCCGCACGGCGGGGTGGCGGGAGAGGCGGTCCTCGATCTCGCCGGGTTCGATGCGGAAGCCGCGCAGCTTGACCTGGTTGTCGAGGCGGCCCAGGTACTCCAGGGTGCCGTCGGGCAGCCACCGGACGAGGTCGCCCGTACGGTACATGCGGGCGCCGGGGTCCGCGGCGAACGGGTTCGGGACGAAGCGCTCGCGCGTCAGGCCGGGGTTGTTCAGGTAGCCGCGGGCCAGGCCGACGCCCGCGATGTGCAGCTCGCCCGCGCAGCCCACGGCCTGCCGCCTGCCCAGGTCGTCCAGGACGTGCAGCTGGATGTTCTGGATGGGGCGGCCGATCGGCACCGTGTGCGCCGTCGTGCCGGGCGGGCAGGACCAGTGGGTGACGTCGATGGCGGCCTCGGTGGGGCCGTACAGGTTGTGCAGGCGAGCGCGGTGCTGGGCGTAATGGCGTGCGGGCAGCTCCGGCGGCAGGGCCTCGCCGCTGCAGAAGACCTGGCGCAGCGAGGTGCAGCGGGCCCAGTCCTCCTGGTCGAGTACGAGGCGCAGCATGGGCGGCACGAAGTGCGCGGTGGTGACGGAGGCGGCCCGGATGAGCGACACCAGGTACGCGGGGTCCTTGTGGCCGCCCGGTGCGGCGACGACCAGGCGCGCGCCCGTGATGAGGGGCCAGACGAACTCCCACACGGAGACGTCGAAGCTGAACGGCGTCTTCTGGAGCACGACGTCGTCGGGGGTCAGCGCGTACTCGTTCTGCATCCACTCGACGCGGTTGACGGCCGCCCGGTGCTCGACCATGACGCCCTTGGGGCGGCCGGTGGAGCCGGAGGTGTAGATGACGTACGCGAGGTCGGTGGGGGTGATGCGGGCGGGCGCGTCCTGGGTGCCGGGCGCTCGGGGCTCCCGGCCGTCGTCGGGAATCGGCTGCCCGTCGGCGTCCAGGCGGAGCACCGTGCGCGCCCCGGTCGGGGCGGGCGTGCCGGTGGCGGACCGGGTGAGGACGAGGGTGGCCCCCGAGTCCTCGATCATGTACTGGATGCGTTCGGCCGGGTGGTCCGGCTCCAGGGGGAGGTAGGCGCCGCCCGCCTTCATGACCGCCCACAGGGCGATCACCATCTCCGCGGAGCGTTCCATGGAGATGCCGACGACCGTGTCCGCGGTGACGCCGCGGCGGCGCAGCTCGGCGGCCAGGGTGTCGGTGCGCGCGGCGAGTTCGGTGTAGGTCAGGGACCGCTCGCCGTACACGAGGGCGGTGCGGTCGCCGTGGCGGGCGACGGCGTCGGCGAGCAGGTCGGGCAGGCTGCGGTCGGCGGAGAAGGACCGGCCTGTGTCGTTCCACTCGTCGAACCGGCGGAGCTCGTCGTCCGACAGGTGCGAGGCCTCGGACAGCCGCTGCTCCGGATCGTCGACGAGGGTGCGCAGCAGGGTCTCGTAGTGGCCGAGGAACCGTTCGACGTCCGCCGCGGCGAAGCGCTCGGCGTCGTACTTGAGGTGCAGCGTACAGGCGTCGGCGGCGTGCTCGACGACCTCCAGGTGGAGCTTGAACTCCCCCTCCTGGGATATCCCCTCCACGAACCGCAGTGAGCGGGCCAGGTCCAGGCCGCGCACGTCACTGTCCGTGAGACGCATCATGCGCTGGTTCTGGAAGACGTACGACACCTGGAAGACCGGGGAGGTGTCGGGTTCCGTGCGCAGGTTCAGGTCCTGCACCATGCGCGGGAACGGGTACGCGGCGTGGTCCAGGCCGTCGGCCATGACGAGCGTCAGGTCGCGTACGAAGTCCGTGAACGGCACGTCGCCGCGCACGCCGTGGCGTACGGGCAGCATGTTCACGAAGTAGCCGACCGCGTCGTCGTAGGCGGCGTCCGGCCTGCCCAGGGACGGCACGCCGACGATGAGGTCGCGCTCACCGCTGTAGCGGTGCAGGAGCAGTTCGTACACGGCGAGGAAGAGCACCGCGGGCTTGACACCCCGGTCCGCGCACAGGTCACGCACCCGCGCGGCGAGGGCCGGGGGCAGCGGCAGGGTGACCGTCTCGCCCACCACGGGTGTGCCGGGCGCGGGGGCGCGCTCGATGCCGAGGCGCAGGACGGGCAGGTCGCCCGCCAGGGTGTCCTGCCAGAAGGCGCGGTGGCGGGCGCCGTCGGGACCCGCGAGGAAGTCCGCCTCCCAGCGCACGAACGCGTCGTAGGCGTCGTGCCGCGCGGACGCGGGCTCGGGGGTGCCGCCCCGGAGCAGGGTGTCGTAGGTGTGGAGCAGGTCGCGGAGCAGGACGGGGGTGGACGCGCCGTCGAACACCAGGTGGTGCAGGACGAGCAGTACGAGGGTCTGCGGTGCGTCGGCCGTGCCCGCGGTGTACACGGCGGCCCGGGCCGGTCCTTCCTGGTACAGGTCGAAGGGCGCCTTGGCCTGCTCACGCACGAGGGCGAGCAGGACGTCGTCGGGCAGCCCCTGCGGCACGGTCCGGTGCCGGAAGGGTATGTCGCCGCCGTCGGGGCGCCGCACCAGGTACGGGGTGCCCTCGTCCTCGACGACCACGCTGTGCAGCAGCGCGTGCCGGGACGTCACCTGCCGGAAGGCCTCCTCGAAGACCGCGGTGTCGAACGGCGCCGACGTGCGGAAGCAGACGGGGACGTTGTACACGTCCGACGCGGGCCTCAGCTTGTGGAGCAGCCACAGCCCCTTCTGCCCCTCGGACAGGGGCCGCCGGCCCGTGTCCTCCGCCTGCGCGGGGTCCTGGAGTCGTTCGTAGAACGCGAGCACGTCCTCGGCGGTGCAGAGGCCCGCCTTGAAGCCCGCCAGAATCTGATCCTCGTTCACGCGCCCGGTGCTTCCTTCATGAGTGACTTGAGTTCTTCGAGGCCGACGTGGCCCCGGCGGAACTCCTCCAGGGCCTTGGCCCGTGCTTCGCGTACGTCCGGTGCTTCGGGTGGCTGCGGGGTCTCGCGCGGTCGCGCGGCCCCGGGTATGTCGTGCCGGCCGGTGCCGGCCGGTGCGCGCTTCGCGGCGAGCCGCTCCGCGATGCGCTCCAGGGTGGCGAGTTCGACGATCTCCCGCGTGGTGAGCGTGAGCCCGAGGTCGGCCTCGACCCCGCGCCGCAGACGCACCCACAGGACCGAGTCGGCGCCCAGGCTGTGCAGGTCCTTGTCCAGCGGGAGTTCGCCGGGGGCGAAGCCGAGGGCGTCGGTGAAGTGGTCCGCGAGGTAGCGGAGGATGTCGTCGCCGGGCTCGCCGCCGTCGGTTCCGGTGGCGGTGACGGAGGGCCGCCCGGTGTGCGTGGGGGCCGCGGCGGGCGCGGGGTCCGCCGTGAGCGTGCCCGTGTGCCCCACCCAGTACCGCTTGCGCAGGAACGGCGTCGTCGGCAGCGGTACGATCCGGCGCTTCTGCCCGGTGTTCAGTGCCTGCCAGGGGACCCGGCCGCCGCGTACCCACAGCTCGGCGAGCCGGTCCAGTTCGCCGTCGGTGACGAGTGCGCGGACGAAGGCCTCGCCGTGGCCGCCGGTGAGCAGGCCGCCCAGGGTGGCGGCGCCGGCCTCGGCGTTGCCCCGGTGCAGCGGGACGTGCGGGGGCCGGTCGGCCAGGAACTCCGCGAGCGTGCGCAGCAGGCCGGCGCGGGAGTCCGTGATGAACGCCAGGCGTTCGGCCAGGGCCTCCCTTCCCGCCCGCAGCGTGTGGGCGATGTTCGCGAGCCGGACGGTGTCGCCCGCGCCCGTGTCGTCCGTCCGCTCGACGAAGTCGTGCAGCAGGCGGGCCGCGGTGCGCAGCCGCTCGGGGTCACCGGCGGACAGCAGGATCAGCTCCGGCGGCCTCGGCCGCCACGCCGCCTCCGCGTGCTCGTCGTGCTCGTCGTGCTGGTTCTCGGGTGCTTCCTCGACGACGAGGCTGACGTGGCTGCCGCCTGCTCCGACGGAGTTGAGCAGGGCGCGGCGGGGCACGCCGGGGCGTGGCTCCCAGGGCGTCAGCGTCTCGCACAGCCGCAACGGGCCGTCTTCCAAGCGGAGTTCGGGATTGGGTACGCCGACCGCCGTACGAGGTGCCAGTTCCCGGTGACGCAGCTGGAGGACGACCTTGGTGAGCTGGGCGATGCCGGAGGCGGCCTCGGGGTGTCCCAGGTTGGACTTCACCGAGCCGAGCGCGATCGGCTCGGTGACGTCGCCGAACACCTCGCGCAGCGCGCCCGCCTCGACGGCGTCGCCGAGCGCGGACCCGTTGGCCGCGGCCTCCACGTAGCTGATGGACGCGGGGTCGCAGCCCGCTTTCTCCAGGGCCCTGCGGGCCACGTTGACCTGCGTCCTGCGGCTCGGCGCCATGAACTGGCCCGCGCGGCCGCCGTGCAGCGAGGCACTGCCCCTGATGACCGCGAGCACGGTGTCGCCGTCACGGCGTGCGGCGGCCAGCGGCTTGAGCAGGACGGCCCCCACCGCCTCGGCGGGCAGGTAGCCGTCGCCGTCGCGGAAGCTGCGGCTGCCCGGGTGGCTGCCGAGCAGGCCCGCCCGGGACAGCGCCCGGTACTTGTCGGGGTGGACGGTCAGGTTCACGCCTCCGGCGATCGCCAGCTCGCTGTCGCCGCTCAGCAGGTCGGCGCAGGCCAGGTGGACGGCGGCCGCCGAGGACGCGCACATGCCGTCCACGGCGAGGCTCGGGCCCTCCAGGCCGAAGAAGTGAGAGACGCGGTTGGCTATGAGGTTGTACGACGCCGCCGAGGTCAGGGCGGAGCGCACCACATCGGCGGTGTCGGCCCGGTACATCTGGTACATCGCGCCGACGTACACGCCGACCCGGCGGCCGTACGTGTGCTCGACGGCCTCCTGGGTGACGCCGCTTTGCTCCAGCAGCTGCCACACCGTCTCCAGGAACAGCCGCTGCTGCGGGTCCATGGTCTCGGCCTCGCGCGGCGAGATGCCGAAGTGCAGCGGGTCGAACTGGTCGACGCCGTCGAGGAAGCCGCCCCACTTGCCGTAGCTCTTCCCGGGCGCGTCACGGTCCGGGTCGAACACCGCGTCGTGGTCCCAGCGGTCTGCGGGGACCTCGGTGACGCAGTCGGCGCCGGAGCGCAGCAGACCCCACAGGGCCTCGGGGTCCGCTGCGCCCGGATAGCGTCCGGCGAGGCCGATGACGGCCACGCCTTCGTCGCGCGGATCCCGGACGGGCGGCACCGGTACGGGCCGGGCCTGTTCCGGCCGGGTCAGCTCGCGCCGGGCCTCGGCGGCGGGCGGTGCGGGAGCGGGTCCGGGCGCGGCGGGGGCCGGTTCGCCGAACAGGGCGCGCAGCGCGTCACCGTGCTGGGCCACGAAGTACTCGGCCAGCTCCCGGACCGTCTGCACCTCGAAGAACAGCGTCTTGGGCAGGATGCCGAAGTCCGTCTCCAGCTGGGCGATCAGATTCATCGCCACGACGGAGTCCATTCCGTAGCGCTCCAGCGGCACCTCCGCGTCGAGCCGGTCGGTGCCGAGCTTGAGGCCTGCCGCCAGGTGGGCGCGCAGATGGCGCCGGGTGCGGTCGAGGAGGGCCCGGTCGGCATCCGCCGCGGCGGAGGGCGGCGCCTGGGCACCGGTCCGCGGCGCGGCCACGGCCTTCGGCTCGGCCTGCGGTGTCCGCGCGGGGCGCGCGACCAGGCGCGGCAGGACCGCCTCGCGCCGCCCGGCGACGACGAGGAGCTGACCGTCCGCGAGACCGCTGCGGCGCGCGGCGACGCCGGTGCGCAGGGCGCCCAGGCCGCTCTCGGTGTCCAGCGGGACGAGGTCCATCCGCCGCAGCCGTTCCTCGACGGCGGCGTCCGTGCCCATGCCGCCGTCGGCCCACAGGGGCCAGTTCAGGGACAGCGTCAGGCCGCGGCGTGCCCCGGAGGCCGCGAGGCGGCCCCGGTGGGCGGCGTAGGCGTCCATGAACGCGTTGCCCGCCGCGTAGTCGGCCTGGCCCGCGTTGCCGAGTGCGCCGGTCGTCGACGAGTAGCACAGGAACAGCTCCAGCGGCTGGTCCCGGGTCAGTTCGTCGAGGTGGACGAGGCCCGCGACCTTCGGCGCGAGGACGCGCTCGAATTCCTCGTGCGTCTTGTTCACGACGAAGTTGTCGCGCAGCACACCCGCGGCGTGCACCACGCCGGTCAGCGGCCCGTGCGTACGCGTGATGTGTGCGACCAGACGTGCGACGCCGGCGCGGTCGGTGATGTCGGTCCGCCGGTGGTCCACGGTCAGGCCCGCCGCACGCAGGTCGTCGAGGGCCCGCCGCTGGGTGTCGTCGAGCGCCGAGCGCCCGGTCAGTACGACGGTGGCGCCTGCGGCGGCCGCGGCGATGTCCCGGGCCGTGACGAGACCGAGGGCTCCGGCGCCCCCCGTGACGAGGTACACGCCGCCCGCGCGCCACGGGGTGGTGCCCGCGCCCTGTGCCGCGGCGAGCTCCGTGAGCCGCCTGACCTCACGGCGGCCCGCACGGTAGCGGACCTCGGGTGCCGTCCCGGGGTCCGTCTCCGCGCGCAGCCGCTCGGCGACGAGGGCCGGTGCGGCGCCGTCGAGGCAGTCCACGAGCTGGGTGCGCAGCTTCGGGTTCTCCAGCGTCACGGTACGCAGCAGACCGCTCAGGCCGCCGAGCACGGTCCGGCCCGCCGGCTCCTGCTCGTGGTCGCCGACGAGTACGACCTGGAGCAGTGCGCCGCCGCGCGCTCCGTCGGCCAGCAGGGCGCGCGCCCGTGCGAACACGTGCCGTGCCGCCGTCGAGTACGCGGTCTCCAGAGGGATGTCGGCCGCCAGGTCCACGGTCTCGTGGTGCACCGCGTCCGGCAGGAGGGCCGTCAGGGCCGTGGCCGGCGTGGACTCCTCGCCGGACGCGAACCGGCCGACGAGGATCACGTGCCGCTCGGCGACGGACTCGGCCGGCACGTCGGCGGCGGCCTCCTCGGCCTCCCAGACGGGGTGCGTCAGGAGCACGTGGTCCGGCGTGGCGGTCCCCCGGATCGCCGTCACGTCCCCGTCCACGTCGAACCAGTGGCGCTCGCGGGCGAAGGGGTAGCCGGGGAGGCTCAGGCGGCGCGGGCGCGTCGCGCCGTCCGCCGCGTACAGCCGGTCCCAGTCGACGGCTTCGCCGCGGGCCCATCCGGCCGCGCACTCCTGGGGCCCGGTGGCCGCGCCGTCAGCGGTGGCCGGGACCTGGTCGGACCGGACGCGGCCGCGCACCCAGTCGCCGGAGGCGGCGGGGTCGGCCAGGAACGCGTCCAGGATCCGCCGGACGGACCCGAGGGAGTCCGCGGTGAACGCGAGGCGTTCCTCGAGGACGACGCGGCCGGTCTGCAGCGTCCAGGCGAGCGCGGCGAGGTCGCCCTCGGCGAGGTCGTCCGTGCGGGCACGCAACCGTCGTGCCGCTTCGACCAGTTGGTCCTCGGTCGCGGCCGAGAGGGGCACGGCGACGGGACGCGGCCGGGGGGCGGGCTCGGGCTCAGGCTCGTACGCGGCCAGGACCACGTGCGCGTTGGCGCCGCCCGCGCCGAAGCTGGAGACGCCCGCGACACGGGGCCCGTGCCACGGCGCGAGGTCGCGCTGCAAGGTGAACGGCGTCCCGTCGAAGTCCAGATGGGGGTTGAGCGTGCTCGCGTGCAGGCTGGGCACCAGTTCGCCGTGGCGCATCTGGAGCAGCACCTTGGTGACGCCCGCGATGCCCGCGGCGCTCTCGCAGTGGCCGATGTTGGACTTCACGGAGCCGATCGCGCAGGTCGGCGCGGCCGCCCCGGTGGTGCGCCCGAACGCCTTGACCAGGCCGGTCAGTTCGATGGGGTCGCCGAGGGAGGTGCCGGTGCCGTGCGCCTCCAGATAGCTCAGCTCGTGCGGCGCGACACCGGCACGGGTGAGCGCGCGGGTGATGACGTCGCCCTGGGCCGCCGGGTTCGGCACCGAGAAACCGTGGGTCCTGCCGCCGTGGTTGAGGGCCGTGCCCTTGATGACCGCGTGGATCCGGTCGCCGTCGGCGAGGGCCCGGTCCAGGGGCTTGAGCAGGACGGCGCCGACGCCCTCACCGGGCACGTAGCCGTCGCCGCCCGCGCCGAAACTGCGGCAGCGGCCGTCGCTGGAGGTGAACTTCCCCTGGCTCAGCATCACGTACTTGTTCGGGTGGACGCTGACGTTGACCCCGCCCGCGACGGCCGCGGCGCACTGACCGCTCCTGATCGCCTCGCAGGCGAGGTGGATCGCGGTCAGCGAGGAGGAGCACATGGTGTCCACGGCCATGCTCGGGCCGTGGAAGTCGTAGAAGTACGAGATCCGGTTGGCGACGGACGAAGGACTGCCGGACAGCGCCACGCGGTGGCCCCGCGCCTGTGCCTGGGCGCCGTACAGCTGGTACTCCTCGTACATCACGCCGACGAACACGCCGACCTTGCCCGCGGGGACGAGGCCCGCCTCGGCGTCGCCCCGTCCGGTGGACTGCCGGGACAGGGTCTCGCCGGTGTAACCGGCGTCCTCCAGGGTGTGGTGGACGCACTCCAGGAACAGCCGCTCCTGGGGGTCGAGGAACTCCGCCTCGCGCGGCGAGATGCGGAAGAACAGCGGGTCGAAGCGGTCGACGCCGTCGAGGAAGCCGCCCCACCGGGAGGTCCCCTCGTGGTCGCGGGGGTCCCAGCGGTCCGCGGGGACCTCGGTGACACAGTCGCGGCCGGAGCGCAGGTTCCGCCAGAACTCGTCGAGGTCCTCCGCCAGCGGGTAGCGGCCGCTCACGCCGACGATCGCGATGTCGGTGACGGGGGCGAGGCCGCCGTCCTGGCTGCCGGGTCGCGCCGGGGCGGGGTGGTCCACGGCCGGGGCCGCGTCCTGTGTGAGGGGCCGGGCGCCGGCGTCCGGACCGAGTGCGGTGCGCAGCCGCTCCGGATACGTGCCGGCGAAGTGCTCGCTCAGCGCCCGGATCGTACGGACCTCGAAGAACAGCGTCTTCGACAGCTCCCCGAAGGCCGACTCCAGATGGTGTGTCAGCTCCATCGCCATCATCGAGTCCATGCCGTAGAACTCCAGCGGCGTGTCCACGTCGAGGCGTTCGGGGGCGATGCCGAGCGCCGTGGCGAGCTGGTCGCGCAGGTACGGCAGCGCGCGCTCGGCGAGGTCCGTGCCGGCAGCCGGCCCGGCGGGGCGCACGGTCCGCCCGGTGGCCTCCGGGACCGCTTCGGCGGGCAGTTCCCGCGCGAGCAGGCCGGTCAGCTCGGCGCACACCCGGCCCTCGGTGTCGAGGAGGGTGATGTCCAGTTTCACGGGCGTGCCGCCGGGGTGGCTGCCGTCCTGGTACCGGATCCAGGCGTACGCCGTGGCCGGGGTGGCGGCCAGGACGTCCACTCCCTGGAGGGCGAAGGGCAGCGCGGGCCGCGTGGGAGCAGCGCCTCCGGCGTCGTCTCCGCCGAGCCCGAGGCCGATGGTGGCCTGGAGGGCTCCGTCGAGGATGCTCGGGTGCAGTCCGTAGGCGTTGGTGGTCTCCGCCGCTCCGGGCAGGCGCAGTTCGGCGAGTGCCTGGGGGCGGCCCGCGGGGTCGGTGCCGACGGCCAGCGTCGTCAGGGAGCGCTGCGCCGGGCCGTACTCCATGCCCACGCGGTCGTACCGGTCGTAGAGGTCGGCGGCGGTGAAGGCGGTCCCGGCGCAGGCGGCGCGCAGGTCCGCGAGCGGGAGCGCGGGACGCCGGGCGGGCGCGTCGGCCAGGTGCGCGCGACCCTGGCTGGACAGCGTCCGCTCGCCGTCGGGGCCGACGGTGTGAAGCGTGTACGCGTACGTGTCCGTGCCCGCCGGCTCCAGGTCGAGGAGCACCTCGAGGCGGTCGCCCGTGGCGCAGGTGGCGGGCCGCAGCCACACCACGTCGCTCAGCCGGACGCGATCCGCCGCCCCTGTGGTGCGGGCGACGGCCGCACGGGCCATCTCCAGGTGCGCGGCGCCCGGCAGGACGCGCAGGCCGCGCACCTGATGGTCCCGCAGGAAAGGCTCTGTGCCGTCGAAAACGGTGCGGTACGCCGTCACGGTGCCGCCCGTGCCGGGGGCGCAGGGCACGGGCCGGTGCAGCATCGGGTGCGCGCGGGGCGTGCTGTCCGGCCGCTCGCCGGTGGGCGCGGTGCCGCGTCCCGCCCAGTAGCTCTCCTCGGCGAACGGGTACGTCGGCAGGCCGGTCCGCACGGGCCGGCTCCCCGGCCCGTACAGGTTCTGCCAGTCGAGGGGGTGGCCGGCCACCCACCGGGTGAGGGCTTCGTCGTACTCCCCCGCCGCGAGGTGGCGGTCGCGGGCCGGTCCGGTCCCGGGCGTGGTGCTCGTCCCGCGGGGCGCCCTGCCGCGGTGCCAGCCCTCGTGGGCCTGCGGGTCCGCCACGAACGTGGTCAGCCGGTGCTCCAGGTCGGTGAGCGAGGTGACCCGGGTCGCGAGTCGCTCCTCCATCGCGTCGCGGCCCACCTGGAGCGTGAACGCGAGGTCGGCGAGGCGTCCCTCGTACCCGTCCCTCAGGTGGTCTCGCAGCGCGTGGGCACGCGCGACGAGCTGCTCCTCCGTGCGCGCGGACAGCGGGATCAGCGCCACGGACGGTGCGGATGCCCCGGCCGTGGGCCCGGTGCCCCTGTGCGCGTCGGCGTGCGATCCCATGGCCGCGTGTCCCCCGTGTCCCTCGGTGCGGTGGTGCCGCTCCTGTCCGTCCCCGGCCGGGCCGTGGCCGGCGCGCTCCTCGATGTGCTCCTCGATGACGACGTGCGCGTTGACGCCGCCGAAGCCGAAGGAGCTGACGCCCGCCCGGCGCGGCAGCGCCCGGCCCTCGGCGTCGCGCGGCCGCTGCCACGGCTGCCGCTCGCGGACGACTTCGAACGGGCTGTCCGCGAAGTCCAGATACGGGTTGAGGTCCGCGCAGTGCAGGCTCTCGACCAGGGTGGCGTGGCGCATCTGGAGCAGCACCTTGATGACTCCGGCCACGCCTGCGGCCAGCTCCAGGTGCCCGATGTTGCTCTTGACCGAGCCGAGGCCGCAGCGGGCCGGGGCGTCGAGGTGGCCCGGCGCGCCCTCCGTCTCCGCGTACAGCTCGCCGAAGGCGCTCTTGAGGCCGTTCAGCTCGACGGGGTCGCCGAGTTCGGTGCCGGTGCCGTGCGCCTCGATGTAGGTGACGGTGCGCGGGTCGACACCCGCGTCGCGGTAGGCGCTCTTGAGGAGGTCGGCCTGAGCGCGCGGGTTGGGCGCGGTGAGGGAGTGGGCGCGGCCTCCGTGATTGACGGCGCTGCCACGGATGACGCCGAGGATCCGGTCGCCGTCGCGCCTGGCGTGTCGCAGCGGCTTCAGGACCAGGACGCCGACGCCCTCACCGCGCACGTATCCGTCGGCCCGCGCGGAGAACGTCTTGCAGCGGCCGTCCTCGCACAGCATGCCCGCGCGGCTGTAGCCGATGTGCAGGTCGGGGCTGACAATGGTGTTGACGCCGCCGACGACCGCGAGGCCGCTGCGGCCGGAGCGCAGCAGCTCGACACCACGGTGCAGCGCGACGAGGGAGCTCGAACAGGCCGTCTCCACCGGCTCGCTGGGCCCGTGCAGGTCGAGCAGGTAGCTGACGCGGTTGGGACCCACGGAGCCGGAGACGCCGGTCGCGGCGTACCCGTCCTCGCCCGCCCGCTCGCCCTTGACGAGGCTGCCGTAACCGCTCGGCGCGGTGCCGATCAGGACGGCGGTGTCGCTTCCGGCCAGGCCGGAGGGCGCCTGGCCGGCGTCTTCGAGTGCCTGCCAGGCATGGGTGAGCAGCAGCCGCTGCTGCGGGTCCATGGTGCGCGCCTCGCGGGGCGAGATGCCGAAGAACAAGGGGTCGAACCGGTCGACACCGTCGAGGAACCCGCCCCAGCGCACGGGCTTCTTGCCGCGCGGGGTCTCCGGGTCCTCCTCCAGGGCACGCCAGTCCCAGCGGTCCCCGGGGATCTCCGTGATGCAGTCCTTGCCCGCGTACAGGTTGTCCCAGAAGGCGGACAGGTCGGGCGCCTGCGGGAAGCTGCCGCTCATGCCGATGACGGCGATGGGCTCGGCGGCACCGGGTGCGCCGGCGCAGGACCGGCCGGCCACGGGCTCGTCGGAGGGGCCCGCCTCGGACGGTTCGCCCTCGGAGGGGGCCTCCGCGACGGGGGCCGTCAGCTCCGGTGCCGTCTTCGCGAGGTGTGCCGCCACGCTGTCCACCGTCCGGTGCTCGAAGAACACCGTCGGTGCCAGGAGCAGGCCGAACCGCTCGCCGAGACGGCTCGCGAGCTCGGTCAGGCTGATGGAGTCGAAGCCGTACTCGCCGAACTCACCGTCCCCGTCGATCTCCTCGGCAGGCACCTTCAGCTGCCCGGACACCTCGTCGATCACGGCCTGCCGCATCTCGTCCAGACCCGGTGCGGCGACCGGTGCGGGCCGCACAGCCCGTGCCGGCTCCGCGACCGGCACGGGGGCGGGTCGCGCCGTGGGGCCCGCGGACGCCGCGGGCGCGTGCTCGGCGATGTGGGCGGCGAGCGCGCCCACGGTGGTGTGCTCGAAGAAGACGGTGGGCGCCAGGCTCAGCCCGTGGGTGTCGTTCAGCCGCTGCGCGAGCTCGGTCAGGCTGATGGAGTCGAAGCCGTACTCGCCGAACTCACCGTCCCCGTCGATCTCCTCGGCAGGCACCTTGAGCTGCTCGGACACCGCGGCGGCCAGCGTGCGCTGCCACTCCTGGCGGCTCGGGCGCGCTGCGGCGGCGGGTGCCTCAGCGGCCGGGGCGGACAGCCGTACCGGCTGCTGCTCCGCGGTGATCTGTGCGGCCAGGCGGCCGAGCAGCCGTTCGCGGTCGCCGCAGAGCAGGAGCGTGTGCCGGGCGCCGCCCGCGACGGCGGCGGTCAGGGCCCGCAGTCCGTCTCCGGTGGGCAGGGGCGTCACGCCGATCCCGCGCAGCCGTTCCAGGGCCACGTCGTCGAGGCGCATGCCGCCGTCGGCCCACAACGGCCAGCCGACGGACACGGCACGGCCGGACCTGAGGCCGCGTGCGGCGAGCTCGGCCCGGTACTCGACGTAGGTGTCGAGGAACGCGTTGGCCGCCGCGTAGTCGCCCTGGCCCGCGCTGCCGAGCACGGCCGCCGTGGAGGAGAAGACGACCAGGTGGTCGAGGGGCAGGTCCGCGGTGGCCTCGTCGAGGTTCACCAGGCCGGTGGTCTTGGGTGCCAGGACTGCGGCCAGGTCGCCGTCGAGCTTGGTGGCGAGGTAGCCGTCGCGGAGCACTCCGGCGCAGTGGAGGACGCCGTGCAGCGCGCCGTGGTGGGAGACGACATCCGCGACGAGCGCGTCGACGGCCCCCCGGTCGGTGACGTCCGCCTGCCGGTACTCCACGGTGACGCCCGACGGGGCGAGGGCGGCCAGGCGGGGCCGCGCGGCCTCGGCGGCGGAGCGTCCCACGAGGACGACCGTGCCGGTGTGCAGGGTGCGGGACAGCTCACCGGCGACGTGGAGGCCGAGCCCGCCGGTGCCTCCGGTGATCAGGTACACGCCGCCGTCGCGCCACGGCGACGCGGCGCCCCCGTGCGCGGGCCGCGCCTCGGCCTCCGTGAGCCGCCTGGCGTACCGCAGGCCGCCCTGCTGCCGGATGTGCTGCTCGGTGTGGGCACGGGCGCCCGCCTCGACGGCTTCGGCGAGCACGTCCGCGGACCGGTCGTCGGCGGTGTCGAAGGGGTCGAGGTGTTCCAGGAGCTGGGTCCGCAGCCACGGGTGCTCGAGCGCGGCCGTGCGCAGCAGCCCGGCCACTGCGGTCAGCACCCGGGCGGCCGGGGCACCGTGCCCCAGGACGACGATCTGTGCGAGACCGCCGTCCGGCACGTCTCCGGCGGCGATCCGGGTGCGCAGCTCGCCCAGTACGTCCGAGGTCAGATGGGCGTACGCGGCGTCCAGCGGACGGTCCGCGGCCACGTCGGTCGTGTGCAGCACCACGGTGCGGGGCAGCCGGGTGCGCAGGGCGCCCGCCGCCGGACCGGCGCCGGGACCGACGAGCCACACGACCCGGTCGGCCGCCTCGGCGCCGGAGGCGGCGGCCGGGGCGGGCAGGGGCCTCCAGCACGGCTCCAGGGCCAGCAGGTCGCCCGCGGCTCCCGGCACGTCGGCGCCCTCCGCGGGTGCTTCGCCGGACAGCCAGTAGGAGTCCTGGGCGAACGGGTACGTGGGCAGGGAGAGCCGGGCCGGGCTCCGGTCCGGCGCGAAGAGCAGCTCGAACGCGACGGCCGCGCCCTGGGCGTACTCCTCGGCGAGCGTCCGCAGCCGGTCCGGGTCCGTCAGTTCCCGGGCCGCTCGCACATCCGGCCGCGCCGCGCGCCGGGGCTTGTGGTCACCGGTGCACGCGGACGGCTCACTGCCGTTCTCCAGCCAGGCGCGCAGCCGCGATACGGCCTCCGCCGTGGTGTCCACGACGAACGCGAGGCGATGGCGGAAGTGCTTGCGGCCCCGTCCCAGGGTGTGGCTGACGTCGCGCAGGCTCAGACCGGGGTGCGCGTCGAGGTGGGCGGCGAGCTGCCGTGCCCGGTCCTGGAGCTGTCCGGCCGTCCGGGCGGACAGCGCGATCAGGCGGGAGCCGTCGGCGTGTCCGGCCACCGGGGCCGCCTCGGTGCCGGGGGCCTCGGCCAGGACGACGTGGGCGTTCGTGCCGCTGTAACCGAAGGAGCTGACGGCGGCCAGGCGCGGCCGGTCCGCACGCCGCCACTCGCGCGCCCGGGTGTTGATGTAGAAGGGCGTGCCGACCAGGTCGATGTGCTGGTTGAGGCGCTCGTGCTGGGCGGTCGGCGGCAGCGTCGCGTGCTCCAGGGCGAGGGCGGCCTTGAGGACGCCGGCCACTCCCGCGGCACACGCGGTGTGGCCGATGTTGCTCTTCACCGAGCCGACGGCACAGTGGCCGCGGCGGTCGGTGCGCGCGGTGAAACTCCCGACGAGCCCGTCGATCTCGACGGGGTCGCCGAGGGCGGTGCCGGTGCCGTGCGCCTCGACGAGCTCGATGTCACCGGGGTCGATGCCGAACTTGTCGTACACGTGCTTCTGGAGCCGGGCCTGCGCGTCCGCGCTGGGGGCGGTGATGCCGTTGGACCTGCCGTCCTGGTTCACGCCCCAGCCCTTGATGACGGCGTGGATCCGGTCGCCGTCCGCCTGTGCGTCCGCGAGCCGTTTCAGGAGCAGGACGCCCACGCCCTCGGCCGGTACGAAGCCGTTGGCACGCTCGTCGAAGGCGTAGCAGCGGCCGTCGGGCGACAGGGCCCGCAGCTGGCTCATCGCCACGTGCACGCCGGGGCCCGGAATGACCCAGACGCCGCCCGCGAGCGCGGTGTCGCTGTCACCGAGGCAGAGGCTGTCGCAGGCCTGGGCGATGGCCACGAGCGACGACGAGCACGAGGTGTCGATGGAGAGGCAGGGGCCCTTGAGGTTCAGCGTGTAGGAGATGCGGCTGGCGAGGATGGCGCTGTTGGTGCCGAGGTTCTGGTGTGCGCTCAGCCCGGCCGCGTCGGCGGTGGCGCCGTAGCCGTTCACGGAGCAGCCGACGAAGACGCCGCACCGGGTGCCGGAGAGGTCGTCGGGGTTGTAGCCCGCCTCTTCGACGCAGCGCCAGCTCTCCTGGAGCAGGACGCGCTGCTGCGGGTCCATGGCGGCGGCCTCGCCGGGTGAGACGGAGAAGAAGAGCGGGTCGAAGCGGTCCGCGTGCTCCAGGACGCCCATCCACTTGCTGGAGGACTTTCCGGGCACTCCGGACCGCTCGTCGTAGAACTTCTCCACGGGCCAGCGTGAGGGCGGCACCTCGGATATGCAGTCGCGGCCTTCGAGGATGTTCCGCCAGAACGCCTCGGTGTTCTCCGCGCGGGGGAACGCGCCGGACATGCCGATGACGGCGATGTCCACAAGGCCGGGGGCGCGCTCGGGCCCGGCCGCGGGGGCGGGCTCCGGGGACGCCTGGGTGACGGGCTGCGGCTCGGGCCCGGCGCCGGCGGTGGGCCCGGGCTCCGCGGCCACGGTCGGCTCCGGCTCGGCGGCGGACCCGGGCCACGGCGCCGCGGCGGCCTCGGGCTGTGCGTCCGCCCCCGCGCCCGGGGCCACGGCACCGTGCTCCTGCGTCAGATACCGTGCCAGGTCGCTGATCGTCGGATGCCCGTAGACCGTGGTGGCGGACAGTGAGAGCCGCAACCGTGTGTTGAGGGACCGGGTCCAGGTGACGCCGGAGATCGAGTCGAGGCCCAGCTCCACGAAGGGCGCCTCGTCGTCCAGTTCGGACGCGGTGAGTTCCAGCTCCCCGGCGAGGCTGGCCCGCAGCCAGGCGGCGAGTGCGGACTCCGCGGCGTGCGCGGATGCCGGGGGCACGGAGGCGGGCGCACCGGGCTCGGGCCCGGTCCCGGGCGTGGCCTCGGCGGGGGCCGGGACCGTCTCTTCCCCGTCAGCGAGCAGCCCGGCGAGGTGACCCGCGAGTTCGTCGACCGTGGGATGGCTGTAGACCTGGGTCGCGGAGAGCGACAGCTGGAAGTGCGTGTTCAGCTTCCGGGTCCAGGTGACGCCGGAGATCGAGTCGAGGCCCAGCTCCGCGAAGGGCGCCTCGTCGTCGATGTCCGACGCGACGAGCTCCAGTTCCGACGCGAGGCTCTCGCGGAGGTACACGGCGATGTCCGGGCGCCGCGGCGCGGACATGCCGCGGGCCGCCGAGGACCCAGGGGGTGTGGCACTCATCTGTTCTCCCATGGCGCCCTCGATCAGGGCGGACAACGTACGGAACGTGGGGTGACCGCAGACCTGGGTCACGGTGAGGGAAAGCCCGAGGGTTCGGTTGACCTCGTGCAGCCACTGGACGCAGCTGAGCGAATCGAGACCCAGCTCCACGAGGGACGCGTCGTCACGGCTCGGAGCCACTTCGGTTCCAAGGACGACGGCCAGCGTGTCGCGCAGGTACCGGTGCAGGTCGCTTCTCGGGTGGATTTTAGTACGTGACGCCTGCATCAGGAATCGGCCCCTTCCGCCGCGGCTCCGGGCCCGCTGCCGTCCTGACCTGCGGCACCGGCCGGGGCGATCTGCTCCAGACGGCGCCGCAGCGCCGCGTTGAAGGTGAGAGGCGCTTCGAGCATCGCGAAGTGCCCGACGCCGTCGACCAGTTCCACCTCGACGCCGTAGCGGCGCGCGGCGGTCAGGTTCGTCGGCATCCAGGACGTCGAGTTGATCAGTACGACCGGTACGTCGAAGTGCTTGGGCACGTCCTGCAGATAAGTGAGCATCTCGCGGAAGGCGGCGGACACCACGGCCGCTCCGGTCTCCTCGCGGGTACGCGCTACCAGGGCGACGAGGTCGTCGGGCGCCCCGTCGAGGAACAGCTCCCGCGCCTCCATCGGCTGCTCGCTGAACGTGCGCACGAACCGGTCGAGCTGCTCGGCCGACAGCGCCTTGGGCTCGAAGTCGTGCAGCGTGTCCACGCCGACCAGGCCGCGGACCCGGCCGCCCAGGAGCCGTTCGGCGGCCAGCATCACGGGTCCGCCGAGGGAGTGGCCGACGAGGATCACGTCGTCGAGGCCCTCCTGGCCGACGACGGCCACGACGTCCTCGGCGAACGCCTCGACGGTCCACCTCTGCCGTGACCTCCCCGATCCGCCGTGCCCGGCGAGGTCGGGAGCGACCACGGTGTAGCGGTCCGCGAAGTGCTCCAGTTGCCGGTCCCAGTACGACGCGTCGCAGCCGAGGCCGTGGATGAGGACGAGGGCCGTCGGCCCGTGGCCGCGCACCCGGTAGCGGATGCGGTTGCCGTCGGCGGAGACGGCCGTCGCGGTGGCCGCCGGGGCCGTGCCGTCCGGCTTGCGGGCGATGACTCCGGCGTGCTCCATGTCGGGGGCGGGCGCGCCGTACGACTCCCGGTCCACGCCCACGGTGCCGAAGAACCCGGCCCGCTCCACGACGAAACCGGCGGCCTCGCACTCCCTGCGGAACACCTCGGGGTCGATGGTGTTGATCAGCGGCGGACCACCGGCGACATGGGCGGCGTCGAAGTGCGCGGCGACGTCGTCGATGTAGCCGGGCCACGGGTCACCGGCGTTCCTTCGCGCCTCGTAGTCGGCGGCCTTGGACGCCCAGTAGCCGAAGTACGGCGAGTCCGAGCTGAGGAAGACCTTGCCGCCCGGCACCAGCCAGTCGTACATCTTGCGCAACGTGAGCCGGAAGTCGTCCGGGGCGAGGAAGTGCATCACGCGGCCGGCGTGCACGGCCGTGAAACGTCCGGCCTCGAAGTCGACGTCGGGCAGCATGCCCTGGCGCAGCGACAGACGCTGCCTGGCCTCGTCGTTGACGCGCTGTCCGAGGATGTCCAGGTGCTTCTGCTCCATGTCGAGCGCCACGACCCGTGCCCCGCGTTCGAGCGCGGCGATGCTCGCCACGCCGTACGCGCAGCCCAGGTCCAGGGCCTCGCCGTCGCTGTCCCCCGCGTACTGCGCGAATTCCTCGGAGTACGGGATCAGCCGCTCGACCATCACACCGGTGCGGTTCAGGGTGGCGACCATCCCGCCGAAGTCGAGGTCGGCCGCCGCCTTGAGGTCCTCCAGGACGTCGTGGTCGCGGGTGACCGGGCGCACAGCCGCGGTGGCGGGCTCCACGTCCGGGCGGGCGGGCGCAGGGGGCAGGGGCACCAGGGACACCTGCGGCCTCACGGCGGCGGGTGTGTCCGGGGTACCGATCCGGTGCGGTACGTCCGCCAGGTCCCGCAGGACGACGGGTTTGCGCGGCCCCGCCGGGACGGCGGGGGCCGGACCCTGTTCCGCCGCGGTCACGACGGCGGGGGCCGGAGCCGGGGCCTGCTGCTCGGCACGCACCCAGTAGCGGTTCCGCGCGAACGGGTACGCGGGCAGCCGCAGGCGCGTGACACGGCGGCCGTCGGGCCGGGCCACGGTGGCCGGGACGGTGTGGCCCGCGACGTAGCCCTGCGCGACCTCGACGAGGGCCGCCCGCCGCGCGGCCGGATCGAGCGCGGCGTCCCGGGCCCTGCCGGCCGCGCTCCGGAGCCGGTCGACGTCCTGCGCCCGCGCGGTGAAGCCGCGCGGCACGACGCCTTCGAAGCACGCGTCGGCCGCGGCGGCCCGCGCGCGGCGCCAGGTGCGCCAGAGAGCGGCGGCCTCGTCGAGGGAGCTCACCACCAGGACACACCGGTGCCGGAAGTGGTGACGTCCGGTGAGGAGCGTGGCGCTGAGCCGGGGCAGGTCGGCGTCCGTCAGGGCGCCGCTCGCGATCCGGTCGAGCAGGGCGTCGACAATCCCCTCCAGAGCCGTGTCCGTCTTGGCTGAGACGGGGAGGAGGTGGGCGGGCTGAGCCGGGGTGGCGGTGGCCGGCCGGCCCGTGTACTCCCGCACGACCACGTGGGCGTTGGTGCCGCTCATGCCGAACGCGCTGACCGCGCCGGTGCGGTGGCCGTGCCGGGGTGCGGGCCACTCCTTCGTCGTCTTGTTGACGTAGAAGGGGCTCGTGCTCCAGTCGATGTACTCGTTGTCACGCTCGCAGTGCAGGCTCGGCGGGATGGCGCGGTGGCGCAGCGCCTCGGACAGACAGACCAGGCCGACCAGGCCGGAGGCCGCGAAGGTGTGGCCGACATTGGGCTTGGTCGAGGTGAGGGCGCAGAACCCGCGCTCGTCCGTGTGCCGGGCGAAGGCCGCGCGGAGCGCGCCCACCTCGACGGGGTCGCCGAGCTTCGTGCCGGTGCCGTGGGTGACGATGTAGCCGATGTCCGCCGGGTCGATACCGCCCCGCTCGTACACGGACTCCAGGAGCTCGCGCTGGGCGTCGCCCGAGGGCGCGGTGATGCCGTTCGTCCGGCCGTCGTAGTTGAGGCCGCTGGCCGTGATCACACTGTGCACGGGGTCGCCCGCGCTCTCCGCGTCCGCCAGCGGGCGCAGCACCAGGGCCGTGACCGCCTCGCCGGGGACCATGCCGTCGGCGTCCTGGCCGAACGTGGCGCACCTGCCTGTGGCCGACAGCATGCCCGCGTCGCTCATGGCGGCGAGGGCCTGCGGGGTCAGGACGAAGTTCGCCGCCGCGACGACGGCGATGTCGCACTCCCCCTGGAGCAGGCTCGCGCGCGCCTGGTGCAGTGCCGCCAGCCCCGACGAGCAGGAGGTGTTGACCGCGAGGACGGGCCCCTTCAGGTCGAGGAAGTACGACAGGCGCGCGGCGAGGACGCCGTCGTGGTTCGAGGTGAGGTTGCCGCCCGATCGGTCGAGGAGCCGGTAGTCGCCCTGCTCGACGCCGACGAACACGCCGACCTTGAGGCCCTCCAGCTCCTGCGCGCCGAGAGCGGCGTCCTCCAGCGCCTTCCAGCATTCCTGGAGGAGGTGCCGCTGGCGCGGGTCGAGCGCCCGCGCCTCCTTGGGTGCGATCTCGAAGAAGGCGGCGTCGAATTCGTCCGCCCAGTCGATGCTGCCCATCCACCGGTAGGGCTCCGGAGCCCCCTCGTCCCGTGCCGGCGCCGCGCCGAAGCGGGCGGGCGGCAGCTCGCGCACCAGGTCCTTGCCCTCGGCGAGCGCGGCCCAGAAGGCGTCCACGTCGCGGCAGCCGGGGAAGATGCCGCTCATGCCGATGACGGCGACGGCGGCGGGGGCGGGGGCGGAGGCAGTGCCGGTGACTTCGGGCGCGGGCTGCGGGGCCACCAAAACTGCCGGGGCCACGACGGACTCGGGCAGCTGGTCCCCCAGCCGGCCGGTCAGGTGGTCGGTCAGGCGCCGTACGGACGGGTGGTCGTACAGGACGGTCGGCTGGAGCGGCGTGCCGAGGCGTTCGGCGAGCCGGTGGGCGAGCTGGGTGAGACGGATGGAGTCCAGGCCCAGGTCCTGGAAGCCGCTGTCGTCGTCGAGCTGGTCCACGGGGGACTTCAGGACGTGTGCGGCGACCTCACGCACCACGTCGGCCAGGGCGGCGCGACGCCGGTCGTGCGCCACGGCCGGCTCGCGCGCGGGGGCCGGTGCGGGACCCGGGTCCGGTGCGACGGCCGTCAGCGGCCGTCGGCGGGCCGCGGGCGCGACGGCCCGTTCGGCCAGGGCCCGGGCCTGCTCGGCGGGCGCGTGCAGCACCAGGGGCGCGGCCGTGCCGGACCGCTCCGCGAGGAGCCGTTCGAGGAGGGCGAGCGCGGTGCCGGTGGCGAGGGGCCGCTGGCCGCTGGCCGCCAAGTACGCGGTGACATGGTCGTGGTCGGCCTCGCGCTGGGCGGCGGCACCCATGCCGCCGTCCTCCCACAGCGGCCAGGCGACGGCGAGCAGCCGTCGCTCGCCGCGCTCGGCGAGGGCGCGCGCGTACGCCGACTGGAAGCGGTTGGCGACCGCGTAGTCGCAGCTGCCGAAGTCGCCGAGGGTGGCGGAGCTGGACGAGAAGAGACAGATGAACTCCGTGGAGCGCCCGGCCCGGGTGCGGGCGAGGGCCCGTTCGACGGCGAGGGTTCCGTGCACCTTCGCGGCGAGGACGCGCTGCGCCGCGTCGCGGGTGGAGTCCGTCACGGCGAGCCGCTGTGCCGTGCCCGCGGCGTGCACGACACCGTCGATGGCGTGCAGTCCGGACGGCAGTGTGCCGAGCGCCTCGACGAGGGCCTCCTCGTCGGTGACGTCGGCACGGCGGCAGACGACCGCGCCGCCGTGCTCGCCGAGCCCCGCGGCCCAGGCCTCGCCGGCGGGGCTCAGGGGCGAGCGGCCGAGCAGGACGAGGTTCGCGCGGTAGACGCGGGCCAGGTACTCCGCGACGCGACGGCCGAGACCGCCGAAGGCACCGGTGATCAAGTACGTGCCGCCCTCGCGCAGGGCGCCCTGCCCGTGCGCGGTGGCGTCGGGCAGGCTCCGCACCTCGCAGACGTGCCGCTGTCCGCCCCGGTACAGGGCAGCGGTCTTCTGCTCCTGGTGCTGCTCGGTCAGGAGCAGTTCCGCCCAGCGGCTCGCGGGCGCGGCGCCCTCGTGCAGCACGACGCGCAGCGCGGTGCCGGGCAGCGGTCCGGCCAGGGAGCGCTCGTAGCCGATCAGGGCGTCGAGGGCGGCCTCCTCCACGGCGTCGTCGAAGTGGCCCGCGACGAGGACGTCGGGGACGGCTCCGCCGGTGGCGGCGAGGGCCCGCACAAGCACGCCGACATCGGCCAGTTCGCGCAGTGGCGGCCTGCCGCCCGCGCGCTCCGTGGGCCACAGGTGGTGGAGGGCGTCGACGGGACCGTGGGCTTCGGCGACGGCGGCGAGCACCCGCGCCAGGGCACGCTCGTCGGCGGGGTCGACGCGGTGACCCGGCAGTTCGGCCGAGGCCGGCTCCGGGGTGCCGGCCTCGGCGATGAACACCAGGAGGGTGCCCGGTGCGTGCCGCAGCGCCGCGGCCCGGTAGGCGTCCTGGGCCGCGCGGTCGGACAGGAGGACCACGACCACGCGCCGGGCGCCGGCGTCCGCGACCGCCTCGGCGTCGCGCGCCACCCACCGCTCCTCGAACAGGTGGGGGGCGACGGCGGTGTCCTCCGCCGGGGCCGGGTGCTCGGCGCGCAGCCAGAAGTGCTGTCCTTCGAACGGGTAGGCGGGCAGGCTCAGCCGGCGCGGGCGCGGCCCGTCCGCGTACAGCCGCCGCCAGTCGACGGGCTCGCCCGCCTCCCAGAGGCGGGCCGCCTTGTCGAGCCTGCGCTCGGCGATCCACTGGTCCAGCAGGGCTCGCCGGTCCTCGTCGTCCAGGACGCCGAGGGCGCCGGGCAGCTGCGCGGGCACCTGTGTGCGCTCCGCGAAGTCCTCGAGGGCGGCGACGAGTTCAGCCACCGTCCCGGCCACGAACGCCGCCCGGCACGCCATGGCTGTGCGGCCCACCTGGAAGGTGAAGGCGACATCGGCGAGGCCCGCCGTCTCCCCCTCGTCGGTGAGGTACCGGGCCAGGTCACGTGCGTAGTGCCGCAGGGCGCCGGGAGTCCGCGCGGACAGGGGTACGAGGTGGGGGCCGGGCAGGTCCGCGCCGGGGCCCTCGCGCGGCGGGGCCTCTTCGAGGACGGCGTGGACGTTCGTCCCGCCGATGCCGAAGGAGCTGACGGCGGCGCGCAGCGGCTCGTCCGACGGCGGCAGCGGGGTGAGCCGGTCCACCACGTGGAACGGGGAGTTCGCGAAGTCGATCTGCGGGTTGGGCGCCTCGTGGTTGATGGTCGGCGGCACCGTGCGGTGGCTCAGGACGAGGGCGGTCTTGACGAGGCCCGCGAGGCCCGCCGCCGCGTCGAGGTGGCCCAGGTTGGCCTTCACCGATCCGATGCCGCAGAAGCCGGTGGCACGTGTGTGCCGCCGGAACGCCTCGGACACCGCATTCACCTCGACGGGGTCGCCGATGACGGTGCCGGTGCCGTGGGCCTCCAGGTACCGGACGGACTCGGCGCGCACCCCGGCGCGGTCGAGCACGGAGGTGATCAGCTCGCTCTGGCCGGTGAGGCTGGGCGCGTAGTAACCCGCCTTGCGGGAACCGTCGTTGTTCATGCCGACGCCGCGCACCAGTGCGTGGACGTGGTCGCCGTCGCGCACCGCCGCGCGGGCGTCCTTGAGGAGGACGACGACGGCTCCCTCACCGCCGACCATGCCGCGTGCGTCCGCCGCGAACGGCTTGCAGTGCCCGTCGGGCGACAGTGTCATGCCCTCCTCGTAGAGGTAGCCGACGGTCTCCTCGCCGTACATCGCGCACCCGCCGACCAGGGCGTGCGTGGTCTGGCCCGACTGGATGCCCTGGCAGGCCAGGGCGAGGCCGGCGAGCGCCGACGAGCAGTTGCTGTGCACGAACAGGCTCGGTCCGCGCAGGCCGAGCCGGTGTGACACGGTGGTCGGCACGGTGCCGGGCTGGGCCTGCAGGAAGCCGACCAGCGCCTCCGAGTCGCGGCGGGTGCCGGGACCCGTGACGGGCGCCTGGTAGAGGGAGTTGGCGGTGGACATGTACACCGCCGCGTCGGCGATGTCCTCGGGCAGGTACGCGGCGTCCTCGACGGCCTTCCAGGAGTGCTGGAGCAGCTGCCGTGCCTGCGGGTCCATGAGTTCGGCGTCGCGTGCCGAGACCTGGAAGAAGGCGTGGTCGAACAATCCCTTGCCGCGCATGCTCGCGCGGACCGGCACGTGTGCCGGGTCCTGGATCAGGTGCTCGTCGACACCGAGGCGGCGCAGCTCGTCCGGCGGGCACAGCTCCACGCTCTCCGTGCCCGCGACGAGGTTGCGCCAGAACGCGCGGTGGTCGTCAGCGCCGGGAAGGCCGACGGAGACGCCGATGACGGCGACCGCGCCTTCGAGCCCGGTGGGCAGATCCGGGGCGCCCGGGGCCGGCTCCGCGGCGCGGGGCGTGTCGTCGGCCGGGACCGCGGCGCGGGGCGTGCCGCCCGGCCGGTGCCCGGCGCCGAGGACCACGCGCAGCCGGGCGGCCGTGCCGGCCGCGTCGACACAGCCGAAGACGTCCGCCGACGTGAAGGGCACGCCGAAGCGCTCGGCGACGCGGTCGGCGAGCACCACCGCGAGGACGGAGTTGCCGCCCGCGTCCAGGAAGGCGTCCGTGGGACGGAGCCCGGCGACGCCGAGCACGTCCCGCCACACGGCGAGTACGTCGCTGTCCTGGACGGTGCCGACGGCACCCGGCCGGGCCGCGCTCCGTTCCCCGGCGGGCGCGTCCGGCAGCGTGATCGGCCGTCGCGCCAGGGCGAGCCGGTCCACCTTGCCGTTCGGGGTCTGCGGCAGGTCTTCGACCGGCAGGACGAAGGCGGGCACCATGTACGCGGGCAGGGTGCGGCGCAGGTGCCCGGTCAGCTCGCGCGCGGTGGCGTCCGCGCCGGTCCAGTAGGCGACGAGCTGGGTGGCGCCGGTCGCGGGCTCGGGCCTGGTGACGACGGCGCACTCGCGTACGGCCGGGTGGCGGGTGAGGGCGTGCTCGATCTCGCCCGGCTCGACGCGGAAGCCGCGCACCTTCACCTGGGAGTCGATCCGCCCCAGGTACTCGACCGCGCCGTCCGCGAGGCGCCGTGCCAGGTCACCGGTGCGGTACAGCCTGCCACCGGGTGTGAACGGGTCGGCGGGGAACCGCTCGGCGGTGAGTTCAGGTTTGTTCAGGTAGCCGAGCGCGAGTCCGTCGCCCGCGATGCACAGCTCGCCGGGCACTCCGACCGGAGCCGTGTCGCCGCCCTTGTCGAGGATGTGGATCCGGGTGTTGTCGATGGGGCGCCCGATGGTGACGCGGCGGCCCGCCTCGACGCGGGCCACCGTGGACCACACGGTGGTCTCGGTGGGCCCGAACAGGTTCCACACCTCGCCGCCGAGCGCGGTGAGGCGCTCGGCGAGGGACGCGGAGAGCGCCTCACCGCCGCACAACACGCGCAGGCCTTCGGCGTTGGTCCAGCCCGCGTGCAGCAGCATCGTCCACGTCGCGGGGGTCGCCTGCATCACGGTGGGCCGCACGCGCGCGATCAGCTCGGCGAGCCGGTCGCCGGAGCGTGCGGTCGCCGGGTCGCTGAGGTGGCACTCGGCACCGGTGACCAGCGGCAGGTAGAGCTCCAGGGCGGCGATGTCGAAGCTGTGCGTCGTCACCGCGAGGACCCGGTCGGCCGCGCCGAGGCCCGGTCGCTTCGCCATCGCGCACAGGAAGTTGGTGAGCGCGCGGTGGGGTACCACGACGCCCTTCGGCAGGCCCGTGCTGCCGGAGGTGTAGATGACGTACGCGGGGTCCCCGGCGCCGGGAGTCACGTCGTGGCCCGGCTCCTGGGCTGCGGGGCCGGCACCGGGGTCGTCGAGCAGGAGCATCCGCTGACCGGGCCGGTCCAGGTCCGCCGACCGTCCGCGCAGCGCGGTGTGGCTGAGGAGGACGGTGGGCGCGGCGTCGTCGAGGATGTGGGCGATCCGGTCGCGCGGGTGGTCCGGGTCGAGGGGGATGTAGGCGCCCCCGGCGCGCAGGGTGGCGAGCAGGGCGACGACGAGGTCGACGGAGCGCTCCAGGTGGACGGCGACGAGACGGCCCGGTCCCACGCCGATCCCGCGCAGCCGTGCGGCGAGCTCCCGGGTGCGCTCGTCCAGGCGTGCGTACGTCACTGATTCCGTGCCCGCGACGAGCGCGACCGCGTCCGGGGTGCGGGCCGCCTGCTCGGCGAACAGTTCGTGGACGCACCGCTCCGGCTGGGTGACGGCGGTGTCGTTCCACTCCACCGCGAGGGTGTGGAGCTCCTGCGGCGAGGCCGCCGAGCAGTCGTCGAGCCGCAGCGGGTCCATGCCCGGGGCCGATTCCAGGAGGTGGGCGTACTGGCGCAGCAGCCGGTCCACCGTCACGGCGTCGAACAGGGCCGGGTCGTACTTCGCCTTGACGGTGTACGCGTCCTCGGCGGCGTGCGGCTCGATGACCTCGATGACGAGTTCGTACTCGCCCTCCTGGTGGATTCCCTCGACGTAGCGGACACCGGGGGATCCGGCCGTGACGTCCTCGTGCCAGTCCTGGTACATGAAGGCGTGGCGGAACACCGGCGCGGAGCCGTCGGCCGTGCCCAGGCCGAGCTCGCGGACCAGCGGGCCGAACGGGCAGGCGTGCGCGAGGGCGTCGAGCAGGGTGCCCTGGACGTCCGTGCACAGCTCGGTGAACGTGCCGCTGCCCGACATCCGGCTCCTGACCGGCACCATGGTGACGAAATGGCCGACCGTGCCGTCGAAGCGGCCGCCGGGCCGGGTGCTGACCGGCATGCCGACGACGATGTCGTCCTGCTGGGTGTACTGCCGCAGCAGGACCTGGTGCGCGGCGAGGAACACCGCGGACGGGTAGACACCCCGCTCGCGGGCGAACCGCACGACGCGGTCGCCGAGGTCCGCCGGGAGCCGCAGGACCTCGGTCGCGCCGTGCCGTCCCTGGTCGGGAGCGGAGCGCGGGCGGTCCGTGGGGAAGGCCGGGGCGGGCGGCAGCGCGGCCAGTTGCCCGCGCCAGAACGCGAGCCGGGCCGTGCCCTCGTCCCCGGCGAGCAGGGCGGCCTCGTCCGCGACGAACTCCGCATACGGGGCGGACTCGGCGGCCGGGAGCGGCGTGGCGCCCTCGGCGGCACTCCGGTAGGCGGCCAGCAGGTCCTTGACGAGGACGACGGCGGAGGCGCCGTCGAGGACGAGGTGGTGGGTGTTCAGGAGCACCCAGGAGGCGGCCGTGCCATGGGCACCGTGGAAGACGCTCAGCCGGCACAGCGGGCCGTTCTCCAGGTCGAACGGTTCCCTGGCGTGCGCGCGCACATGGGCGCGCACCTCGTCCGGGTCCGTCGTGGTCAACTCGTGCTCGGTGACCGCAGGCCGCGCGGCTTCGGGCCGGGCGAACACCAGCCGGTCGCCGTCGCGTCGTACGACGGCCGCGAGCAGCAGGTGACGGGTGAGGACGCTGTCGAAGGCGGTGCGCAGGGCATGCAGGTCGAGGCCGGACACCTGGAAGCAGAGCGGCACGTTGTACACGCTTGCGCCGGGTGCGGACTTCTGGAGGCTCCACAGACCCCGCTGCCCTTCGGACAACGGGTGCGGCACGAATTCATGCTCCTCGTCCGGGACTTGGTCCCCCTGTGGGCGTGCGTCACCGAGATGGGCGGCCAGGGCGTCGACGGTCCGGTGCTCGAAGAGCGCGGCCGACGCGAAGTCCGGGTGGAGCTCGCCACGCACCCGCCGGGAAAGGCGTACCAGACCCATCGACGACACGCCGAGCGCGGCGAACTCCCGGTCGGTGGACACCTCGTGGGGGGCCCCGCCCAGCTCCTCGGCGAGTGCGGCGCGCAGCCAGGCGCGGACGTCGGCGGTGCCGCGCGCGGAGAGCGGTGCGGTACGCGAGGCGGGGTGCGGTTCCGGACGTGCCTCTTCCGGGCTGCCGCCCGCGCTCTCCTCGGCCCGGGGCTGCTCGATCCCGGCGGACTCGTACCCGCGGTGGTTCGCGGCAGGCCCCTGCCCGTCGTTCGCAGCGGGCTCGTACCAGTGGTCGCGCCGCGCGAACGGGTACGTCGGCAGGCTGACGCGGCGCGGCGGGCGCCCGGCGTACAGCTCGCTCCAGGCGACGCTCGCTCCGGCCAGCCAGTTCCGGGCCGCCGCGTGCGGGTCACCGGGCGCGCCACCCGCCACCGAAGGCCTCGCACCGGTGCCGGTGAGGTCGGCGTACCGGTCGGGGTCCGTGACGCCGTGCTCACTGAAGTCGGCGAGTGCGGAGGCGAGTTCGTCGGTGGAACGGACGACGAGCGCGAGGCGAACGGGCAGTTCGTCGCGGCCGGTCTGCAGGGTGTACGCGATGTCACACAGCGGCATCGGGCGTCTCTCGCGCTCCGCATCACCCAGGTGCGTGGCCAGCCGCCCGGCGGCCGTGCGCAGCCGCTCGGGCGTGTGCGCCGACAGGGGGACCAGGCAGGCCTCGCCGGCCGCCGCCTCGTCGGTGCGTGTCCCGCCGTCGGACATGTTCTCGTATCCCTCGATGATCAGGTGTGCGTTCGATCCGCCGGCGCCGAAGCAGGAGATGCCCGCGCGCCGCGGCAGGGGGTGCCCGTCGGCGTCGACCGGGTTCCAGGGGGTGAGCTCCCGCTGGACGTGGAACGGTGACTGCTTGAAGACGATGCCGGTGTTGAGGTCTTCGGCGTTGATCGAGGGTGCGAGCGCGCCGTGGCGCAGCTGCATCAGGACCTTCGTGAGGCCCGCGATGCCCGAGGCGCTCTCGCAGTGGCCGAGGTTGGACTTGAGCGAGCCGACCGCGCAGTACTGCCCCGGGCGGTCACCGGTGAAGGCGCGGCTGAGCGCGGAGATCTCCAGGGAGTCACCGAGGGGGGTCGCCGTGCCGTGGGCCTCCACATAGCTGACCGTGTCCGGTGTGATCCCGGCCCGGGCCAGGGCGCGGGTGACGACATCGCGCTGCGCGTCCAGGCTCGGCATGCTGTACCGGCTGGTGCGGCCGCCGGAGTTGACGGCACTGCCCTTGATCACGCCGTAGACGTGGTCGCCCGCGGCCACCGCGTCGCGCAGCGGCCGCAGCACCACGGCACCGACGCCCTCCGCCGCGAGGAAACCGTCCGCGTGCTCGGAGAAGGGGCGGCACCGCTCGCCCGACGACAGCAGGCCGTGCTCCCGGAGCACGTCGAAGTGGTCCGTACCCAGGAGCAGGTTGACGCCACCCGCCACCGCGCAGTCGCTGTCACCGGACAACAGGCTCTGCACGGCCAGGTGCAGGGCCGTGAGCGACCCGGAGCAGGCCGTGTCGACGGCCACGCTCGGCCCCTGGAAGTCGAAGAGGTACGAGGTGCGGTTGGCGATGGACGAGTAGGCCGTGCGCCCGTCGTACGTGGCGTTCATGACGCCCACGAACACGCCCACGCGGCCGTGCCCGGCGAGAGCGGCGGTCGTGTAGCCCGCGTCCTGCACGGCGCCGTGCGCCGATTCGATGAACAGCCGCTCCTGCGGGTCCATGGCTGCGGCCTCGCGCTCGTCGATGCCGAAGTACTCGGCGTCGAAGGAGGCCACGTCGCCGAGGAAGCCGCCCCAGGGACGCTCCCGGCCCTGCCAGTCGCACCACCATCGGTCGGCCGGGTAGGGCGCGGTCGCGCTCTCGCCCCGGGTCAGGTTCTCCCACAGGCGGGTGGGGCTTTCGGCACCCGGGTAGCGCCCGGCGAGGCCCACGACGGCGATGTCGGCGGGCTGCCGCCCGGGTCCGCGCCGGGGTTCGGGAGCGGGAGCGGTCCTGACCTCGGCGGTCAGCGGTGCCGGGTGGGTGTCCTCCAGCGGCAGCGCCGCGGGGGTCGCCGTGCCCAGGACCTCGGCCAGCCGCGCCGCGTGCGTCTTCGTGACGTACGCGGCCGCCTCGCGGACCGTCGAGTGGTCGAAGAACAGCGTGCTGCTGAGGTCCTCGAAGTCGCGGCCGAGCCTGTCGTTCAGCTGGACCACGAGGATGGAGTCGAGACCGAGGCCGAACAGGTCGGCGTCCGCGTCGAACCGTTCGGGGTCGAGCTTCAGCGTCTCGGCGACGAGGCCGGTGACGTACGCGACGGCCTTGTCGGTGAAGGAGGTGCCACAGGCTCGCGCCGTGTCGGCCTGCGGGCCGCCGGTGCCCCGTCCTTCGAGGCCGAAGAGCGTCCCCAGCTCCGGGCGCCGTCGCTCCACGAAGTGGTCGACCAGCTCGTCCAGCGTGCGCAGTTCGAAGAACAGTGTGCTGCTGACGTCCTCGAAGTCCCGGGCCACGGTGCTGTTCATGCCGGACACGAGGATGGAGTCGAGGCCGTAGTCGTGCAGGTCCTTGGCCGGGTCGAGGTCTCCGTCCGCCAGGTGCAGGGCGTCGCGCAGCAGCCGCTCGAAGTACTCGGCGGTCCGTGCGCGCAGCTCACCCTCGTCGTACACCGGAGGCACCGCCGCGACGGGCTCACGCCGGGTGCCGGGGACGGGAGCGGTCACGGTGGCGGCGGGCCGGGGCGCGACCGGGGCGGGGACGGGGGCCTGGGGGCCGTCCGTCGTCCGGAACCGTCCGTCGCTCTCGGCGACGAGCAGCATCTGCCCCAGGGCGTGGGCCTCCGTGTCCGGCTGGGCACCGGTGCGGAACCCTTCGTCCTCGAGGACCTCGCGCCAGCTCTCGGCGGAGAGCACCGGGCTGCCGGGGATGCGCAGGGCCGCGTCCCGGTACAGCCACCAGCCGTCGGTGAGACCGAAGGTGACGTGCGCGAGGAGTGTGTTGCGGCTCATCTCGTTGAGGAGGAGCAGGCCGCCTTCCCGCAGGGCCGCCTTGACGTTGCGCAGGGTGCGGGAGATGTCGGCGGTGGCGTGCAGGACGTTCGTGGCCACGACGACGTCGAAGCCGCCGAGGTCGACGCCCTGCGGTCCGGGCGCGTGTTCGGCGTTGAAGATGCCGGTGGTCACGTGCGGGTAGCGGGGCTTCAGGAGCTCCTCGGCGCGGAACAGGAACGCCTTGGACAGGTCGGTGTAGTGGTACTCGGCGATGCGGTCGCCGAACGGTTCGAGGGCCTCCAGGACCTTGACGCTGGTCGCGCCGGTCCCGGCACCGACCTCCAGGACACGCAGCCGCCGTCCCGGTTCGGCCGCGCCCCAGGCTCGTACGGCGTCGGCGAGGAGCACGCTGAGCCGGTCGTTGAAGTAGTCGACGACCGGGTCGCCCCGGTAGACGCCCTCGACGCGGGACAGTGAGGAGCCGGGAAAGAGGATCTCGGTGCCCTGGCGCGCGCCGGTGAGGACGTCCGGCAGGGCTTCGAGGCAGGACTCGACCAGGTCCGCCTGCGCCCGCTGGCTGGCGCCCGCCTGCCAGCCGTCGCGCTCGGCCCGCCACCGGCGCCACAGTGCGGCGCCGTCCAGGTCCCGTGCGGCGAGGGCGGGTCCGGCCTCGGCGAACAGCCGGTGGCTCTCCTCCAGCCAGCGCGCGTACCGGGGCAGGACGCGGTGCCCGTCCTGGTCCGGGCGTTCGGCACCGAGGTCGCGGAGCGTCACGTACAGCAGGTCCAGGGTGAGTTCGCACATGCGTGGGTGCGGCAGGAAGCGGCGCAGCCGCTCCACTTCGCCGTGCGGCGGGCGGTGGGCGGACACGACCGCGTCCCGCACGGAGGGCAGCCCCGGCCGGTGGTGGCCCTGCCGCTCGTCCAGGGCGAGGTCGCGCAGCGCCTCGTCGCCGAAGGTGCGCATCAGCGCGATCTGGCCGTGCTCGCCCGCGAGGAAGGACTCCAGGGCGGTGAACGCCTCGTCGGGGTCGAGCGAGTCGACTCCGACGGCGGCCATCCGCTCGCGGTAGAAGGAGTCGCTGACGACGCCGGCGACGCCCCAGTACCCCCAGTTGACCGTCTTGGCCACGGTGGTGCCGCGCCGGTTCAGGGCGTGTGCGAGGGCGTCCTTGAAGGTGCAGCCCGCAGCGTAGTTGGCCTGCCCGGGGGCCCGCACGAAGCTCTCCACCGAGGAGAAGAAGAGCAGGAAGTCCAGCGGTTCGGCCCCGAAGACGTCGGCGACGCGGACACCGACGTCGGCCTTCGAGGAGAGGGCGGCGCGGAAGCGGTCCTCGTCCATGTGCGCGAGGGTCTTGTCGGCGAGGACGATCGCGGAGTGCACGACGCCGTCGACGCGCGGGTGGTCCCGCTTGATCCGCGTGTGCGCGGCCCGCAGGCTCTCGTGGTCGCGGGCGTCGGCCCGGACGTACGAGGGGGCCGCCGCACCCGCGGCACGGGCCCGCGTGGCGAGGTCGGCGAGGCTCCGCTCGACCCCGTCGGTCAGGGGGCGCCGCCCGATCCACACGATCGTCGCGCGGTACCGGTCCACCATGTACCGGCTCCACAGTTCGCCGATGCCGCCCGCACCGCCGATGACGACGTAGACGCCGCCGTGCCGGTAGGGGACCTCGGCCGCTTCCGGGGCGGTGGTGGGCAGCAGTTCCTGGGAGAACCAGCGGCCGCCGCGCAGGGCCACCGTGGTGCCGGGGCGCACCCCGGTGAGCCGCCGCTCCTCGCCCAGGCGGTCGCCGGCGTGGTCGCCGGAATCCTGGTGCGGCAGGTCGACGAGGTCGATCGTCCAGCGCGTGTGCTCCCGGGCGAGGCTGCCCGCCAGGCCGTGGACGCTCGCGTGCGTGGGCGCGACCGGGTCCGGGTCGCGGACGAGCTGGGTGCCGAACGTGTAGAGGGACCAGGCGAGGTCGCGCGTGCCGTGTCCGAGGGCGAGCAGGGCCTTGACGACGCGGAAGACCTCGACGGCGCCGCGCTCCTGGCCCTGGACCATGCCGTCGGGGTTCTCGGCGGGGGCGACCCAGACGATCCGGGCGATCCGGCCGTCGGTGGCGGCGCAGGCGGTGCGGATCAGTGCGGTGACCGCCTCGACGGACGCGCCGTCGGGCAGGTCGACGCGCTGGTGGCCGGGGTGGAGCGCCGCCAGTTCGGCACACAGCCTGCGGTCGGCGTCGAGGACGAGCACCGCGCCCCGCGGGCTCCCCGTGCCGGGGGCTTCGGCGGGATGCCGGGGTTCCCACACCGGCAGCAGCGTGCGCAGCCGGGAGGCACGGCCTGTCCCGGGGCGGGCGGGCTCCCGGCCGTCGGGCGTGGCCAGGGCGCGGTAGGCGAGGCCGCGCAGTGTGGCGCAGACCCGGCCGGCCGGGTCGAGGAGGTCGATGTCGAGCACGCGTTCCGCCCCGGCGGAACGGTTCGCCGTCGGACGCACCCAGGCGTACATCGTCTCGCCGAACGGCGCGTACACGTCGAGCCGGTCGAGCGCGAAGGGCACCCGCGTCGTCCCACCCGTGCCCGTGGGGGCCATGGCGGAGTCGAAGGCCGGGTCCAGGCCGAGCGAGGCGTGCACGGCGGCGTCGAGGAAGCTCGGGTGGAGTGCGTACGCGCCCGCCGTGGCGCGCAGGTGCGCGGGCAGCCGCAGTTCGGCGAGCACCTCGCGGCGCCCGTCGCGCTCGCCCCGGTGCAGGATGTGCACGAGGCGGAAGCCGGGACCGTAGGCAACGCCCGCGCGGGCGATGTGCGCGTAGACGTCCTCGCCCGCGAGGGGCCGCAGGCGCAGCCGGTCGCGCAGGTCGCCGAGGCCGACGCGGGGCGGCGGCGCGGCCGCCTCGGTGGTGGCGCGGCCCTGGACGCACACCTGGTCGCCGTCCGTCAGGAGGGCGAAGCCCAGTGGTCCGGCGGGGACCGTGGCGTCACGGGTGAGCGTGAACTCCACCTGCCTGCCGCCGTCGCCCACGACGACAGGGCGCGCCCACGTCACGTTCTTCACCACGGTGCGCTGCCCGGCCGCCTCCGGCAGGGCCCGCCGCACGGCCGTGCAGGCCATCTCCAGGCTCGCGACGGCGGGAAGCAGCTTCTTGCCGTCGACGACGTGGTCGCGCAGGACGAACTCGTCGCCGGAGAAGGCCGAGCGGTAGCGCTGTCCGTCGAGCCGCGACACGTTCTCGTGCAGCAGGGGGTGCGCGAGCGATGTGCCGGGGGCCGCGTCCGGGCGGGGCCCGGCGGTGGCGCGGGCGTGCGGCACACGGGCCTGGTACGGGTGGGGCACCGGCGCGAAGGCGTAACCGGGAAGGCTCACACGGCGGGCGGGCCGCTGTCCGGTGAGCGGGCTCCAGTCGGCTTCGGCGCCGCGCACCCAGGCCTTCGCCGCCTTCTTCAGCTTGCCTTCGGCGAGCCTGCGGGCGAGCCGTGCGGTGTGGTCGCGCGAGGCGCCGTCGCCGGTGCGTCCGGCGGCGGGTCCGGTGAAGCGGTGCGCGGTGTCGCCGCCGTCCGGGGCCCGCACGAACGCGTCGAGTTCGGCGGCCAGCCGTTCCAGGTCGCGCACGACGAACGCCACGCGGCAGGCCATGGCGACCCGGCCGGTGCGCAGTGTGTGCGCGACGTCGTCGAGGCTCAGCGCGGCGGCGCGGGGCCCGGTCAGGTGCCGGCGCAGCTCGGCGGCCGCGCGCACCAGGTCGTCGCGCGTGCGGGCGGACAGCGGCACCAGCTGCGGCGCGTCCGCGCCGACGGGGCGTGCCGGGGCGGCGTCGGGGACGTACTCCTCGAAGACGGCGTGGGCGTTCGTTCCGCCCAGGCCGATGGAGCTCTGGGCGGCGCGGCGCGGACCGGCTCCCCTAGGCCACTCGCGCAGCCGGTCGACAACCTGGAACGGCGATTTCTCCAGCCGCAGCTGGGGATTGGGCTCGCGGTAGTGGAGCGTCGGCGGGAGCTGCCCGTGGTAGAGGCTCAGGAGCACCTTGACGCATCCGGCGAGTCCGGCCGCGGTGTCGAGGTGGCCGAGGTTCGTCTTCACCGAGCCGATGCCGCAGTAGCCGGTGTCGTCCGTGAACGCGCGGTACGCCTCGGTGAGCGCGGCCACCTCCACGGGGTCGCCGAGCTTCGTGCCGGTGCCGTGGGCCTCGACGTAACCGATGGTGCGCGGGTCGACGCCGGTGCGGTCCAGGACCTGCCGGATCAGCCGGGACTGGCCGTTGACACTGGGGCTGTAGAAGCCGGTGGCGTCGCCGCCGTCGTTGTTGACGGCGATGCCGCGCAGCAGCCCGTAGACGTGGTCGCCGTCGGCGACGGCGTCGGCCGCACGGCGTATGAGCAGGGCCACGACGCCTTCGCCGCCCGCCATGCCGTCGGCGTCCGCGTCGAACGCCTTGACGCGGCCGTCGCCGGAGAGGTTGAGGCCCGCCTTGTGGATGTAGCCGAGCCCGTCGACGCTGTTGGCCGAGGCCGCCGCCACCAGGGCGAAGTCCGTCTCACCGGTCTGCACGGCGCGGGCCGCGAGGGCGAGCGCGCTCAGCGAGGAGGAGCAGTTGGAGTGCACGGACATGCTCGGACCGCCGAAACCGAGCTGGTAGGAGACCATGGAGGCGACGGTGCCGCTCTGGCTCATCACCCACGACAGGTACTGCCGGGGGTCCTCGATGACCGCGGCGGGCGTCTCGCCGGTGTCGTCCGGGGCGCCGTAGTGGTGGTTGCCGGTGGAGACGTACACGCCGGTGTCCGGGATCTCCCGGTGGTCGCGGCCCGCGTCCTCGACGGCCTTCCAGGCGTGCAGCAGGACTTGACGGAACTGCGGGTCCATCAGCTCGACGTGCTGGGGCGAGAGCCGGAAGAACGCGCCGTCGAACTCCTCCTTGCCGTCGAGCCCCGAGCGCAGTGGCACGAAGTCCGGGTCGCGCAGCACGCGTTCGGGCACGCCCGCCGCACGCAGGTCAGCCTCGCTCCAGCGTCCGGCGGAGGCGTGGCCGCGCTTGAGGTTCTCCCAGAACTCCCAGTGGTCGCGGGCGTCGGGGAAGTGGCAGGAGATGCCGACGACGGCGACGGCGTCCTCGGGCAGGGACACGCGCTCCGGCGCCCCGGCACCGTCCGCACGGTCCGTGCCGACCGCGGGTTCCGTGCCGCCCTCGTGGGCCGGCGTCTGCTCCCGCACGTACGCGGCGGCATCGGCAGCGGTGGCGTACTTGAACAGATCGGCGGCCGCGAACGGCACCCCGAGCCGGCGGCTGATGAGGTCCGCGAGCACCACGGCCGACAGCGAGTTGCCGCCGGCTTCGAAGAAGGAGACGGACGGGGTGAGGTCCCGGACCTCCAGGACCTCCTGCCAGCAGGCGAGGACGTCGCGCTCGACGTCACGGGACGGCCGTGCGGTCCGCTCGGCGCGCGCGGGCGGGGCCGGCACCTCGCGCCGCATCAGGGCGGTGCGGTCGACCTTGCCGCTGCCCGTCAGCGGGACGGCGTCGAGCGGCACGTAGAAGTCCGGAACCATGTAAGCGGGCAGCAGCGCGCGCAGGTGCTCCTTGAAGGCGCCGGCGTGAGCACCCGCGCCGCGCGGCACGTAGTAGGCGACGAGTTGCTTGGCGCCGTCCTCGCCGCGTGCGACGACGACGCATTCGGCGACGTCCCGGTGCCGGCCCAAGTGGTACTCGACGTCGCCCAGTTCGATGCGGTAGCCGCGGATCTTCACCTGGAAGTCCTTCCGACCCAGGTAGTCGATCTCGCCATCCTCGGTCCAGCGGGCCAGGTCCCCGGTGCGGTAGAGCTTGCCGCCGGGCACCAGGTCGTGGTCGACGAACTTCTCCGCCGTGAGGTCGGGCCGGTTGACGTAGCCCTTCGCGAGGCCTCTCCCCGCGATGCACAGCTCACCGGTCTCCCCCTGGGGCACCGGCCGCAGGTGCTCGTCGAGGATGTGGACCTGGGTGCGGGCGACCGGCCTGCCGATGGTGGTCGGCCGGTCGTGGCGGACGAGACCGCCGGTGGAGTACACGGTCGTCTCCGTCGGCCCGTACAGGTTCCAGGCCTCGGTGCCGGTGTCGCGGAAGAACTCCTTGAGCGTGCGGGGCAGCGCCTCACCGCCGCAGAAGACCCGTACGCCCTCGGGGTTGCGCCAGCCCGAGTGGAACAGCATGCTCCACGTCGCCGGGGTCGCCTGCATCACTGTGGGCCGCACCCGGGCGAGCCGCTCCTTGAGCCGCTCCACGTCCTTGATCGTCGGACTGTCGCAGACGTGCACGCGGGCCCCGCACACCAGCGGCAGGAGCAGCTCGACCTGTGCCATGTCGAAACTGACGGTGGTGACGGCGAAGAGGGTGTCCGTCGCGTCCATGCCGGGCTCGCGGCGCAGCGAGCCGAGCAGGTTGGTGAAGCCCCGGTGCGGGATCATCACGCCCTTGGGGCGGCCGGTGCTGCCCGACGTGTAGATGACGTACGCCAGGTCGTCGGCGGTCACGGGAACGGCGACCGGTCCTGTGCCGAGGGCGGCCGCGAGGGTTTCCCGCTCCTCGTCGAGCACGAGGAGCGCGGGCGCGGCAGTGCCGTTGCCGTCCGCCAGACCGCGGGCGCGGGCCTCGTGCCGGGCCTGGGTGACGATCATCGGGGTACCGCTGTCCGTCACGATGTCCGTGAGCCGGGCGGCGGGCAGCTCCGGGTCGAGGGGGACGTAGGCCGCGCCCGCCTTGAGGATGCCGAGCAGGGTCACGACCAGGCCGGGCGAGCGGTCGAGCAGTACGGCCACCAGGTCACCGCGCCGTATGCCCCGCGCCACCAGGCAGGAGGCCAGCGCGTCACTGCGGGCGCCGAGCGCCTCGTACGTCAGGATCTCCTCCTGACCGGCCACGGCGACCGCGTCCGGGGTGCGGCGCACCGTCTCCTCGACGAGGTCCTGCACGCACCGCTCGCCGCCCCGCCTCCGCAGTGCGGCCACGGTCGTGCGCGGTTCCTCGCACACCGCCGCCAGGACGTCCAGGAAGCGGGCCGCCAGCTCCTCCACGAAGACGTGGCCGTACAGCTCCGGCTGGTACTTCCAGTACAGCGCGTGACCCCCGCCGCTGCGCCACACCTCCACGGAGAGTTCGTACTCACCTTCCTGGTGCAGCTCCTCGACGAGCCGGTACGGCCGGTCGGCGTCGGCGATGCCGTCGAGGACGTCCTGGAAGACGAACGCCGTCTGGAACACCGGGGAACGTCCGGCCGGGGTGTCGTGCGCAAGCTCCCGCACGAGCGCCGGGAAGGGGTAGCCGTGCAGCAGGTCGTCGGCGACGTCCCGCTGCGCGCGGGTGACGAGCCGCTCGAAGGGCTCCTCGGGCGGGAGCGCGACACGGACCGGCACCATGTTGATCATCAGGCCCACGGTCCGGGCGAGGACGTCGCCGTCGCGCTCGTTCACCGGCATGCCGACGACGAGTTCACCGGCGTCGGAGTACGTCGCCAGGGTCGCCGCGTAGGCGGTGAGCATGGCCGTGGACACGAAGGTGCGCCGCGTGGCGGCGAACTCGGCGACGCGTGCGGCCAGTTCGGCGGGTATCTCGGTCACGAGGGTCTTCCCCGCGAAGCGGTCGGCGAGGGCCGTGCGGGGCCGGTCCGCGGGCAGGTCGAGGACGGGAAGGGGCGCGGCGAGCCGGTTCCGCCAGTACGGCAGGCACTCGGCGCCGCGCCCGGCCAGGGTGCGGCGCTCCTCGCGGACGAAGTCGTGGAAACCCGCGGCGGCGGGGAGGTCGCGGCCCTCGGGCGGGGAGCCGTTCACCCGCGCCTCGTACTCCTCGAACAGCGCGCTCATCACGAGGTTCGCCGACGTGCCGTCGAAGACGATGTGATGGACGACGATCAGGACGAGCGACTCACCCGCCGGGCGGTCGAAGACGCGGACGCGGAAGAGGGCGTCACCTTCCTGTCCCGCCGCCCCGCCGAGGGAGAAGGCCCGCTTGCTCGCGTGCTCGACGGCGGCCAGCGCCTCGCCCTCGTCGAGCGTGCCCGTCAGGTCGACCCGCGCGAAGTCGAGCGCGCGGGCGGGGTCGACGGACTGCGTCGGCTCGCCCGCGTCCTGGCGGATCACCGTGCTCAGCGCGGGGTGGCGCACGAGCAGCGCCCCGCAGGCGTCCCGGAACGCAGCCGCGTCCAGGCCGCTGACGCGGAAGCACAGCGGCACGTTGTACGCGGCCATGTCCGGGTACGCCCGCTGAAGCGCCCACAGTCCGCGCTGGCCCTCGGAGAGCGGGTAGGACCCCGGCACGTCCTGGGGCTGCCGCTCCCCCGTCCGGTCGCGCAGGTCGCGCAGGAGGCCGCCGACCTCACGGGCGTCGACCTTGCCCGCCTTGTAGTCCGCGATGAGGGCGCTGAGCTCGTGCTTCACTTCTGGTGACTCTCTTCGTCGAGGAGCGCGATGGCGTCGTCGAGGTGCAGGGCGCCGGCGCGCAGACCTTCGAGAAGGTCCAGGACGTCGGGCACGGCGGGCCGTTCTTCCGGCCGGGTGGCCGGGCGGTCCGGCTCCGCAGTCTGCGGGCGCGTGGCGACCAGGCGTGCCGGGCCGGCGGGCCACCCGGCCACCAGGTACCCGGCGAGCTCGGCGACGGTGCCGTACTCGAACAGGGCGCTGGGCACGAAGCCCGGCGCGACCGTCGCCGCCAAGTCCTTGCTGAGGCCGACGGCGCCGAGCGACGTCAGGCCGAGCTCGATCAGCCCCGCGTGCGGGCCGACGTCCCGCACGGGCCGTCCCACGCGGGCCGCGACGAGCTGACGCAGATAGCCGCGGACCTTCTCCTCTGCAGGAGGACCGGTCCGGTGGGCGGACGCCGGCGGCTTCGCGCCGTCCGGCACGAAGTGCCAGTGGGCGGTGCCGGTCACGAGGGACGGTTCCTCCGTGGCCGGCGCGTCGGCGGCCCGTACGGAGGCGGTGGGTGCGGAGGCGGTGGGTGCGGGCGCCGTGGCCGGCGCGGTCGTTGCGGGTACCGCCGTCGTGACCCAGTGGCGCCGCCTGGCGAACGGGTACGTGGGCAGGTGCACGCGCCGCGGGACCGCCGTGCCGTGCGGGGCGGGCCAGGCGACCGCGTAGCCGTCGAGCCACAGCTCCACGACCTTGGCCCACTTGCCCTGTGCCGCCCACCGGTCGACGAGTTCCGCGCGTACGTCGTCCTCGTCGAGGAGCCGGGCCTCCCCGGACGTGTCCGCCGCGCGGCCGCGCCACACCTGGACCCCGGCGCCGTCGGCGTCGGTGCCTCGGGCCACGGCCTTCAGGCCCTCACGGACCTCGTCCAGGTCGTGCGCGAGGATCACCGCCCGCTCGGCCAGGGCCACGCGCCCGGTCTGCAGGGTGCGGGCCAGGGCTGCGGGGGCGAGCGTGGCGCCCTCCTCGGTGTCCAGGAAGTACAGAAGCTTCTCCGCGTAGGCGCGCAGCCGGTCTCCGTCGGTCGCCGACAGGGGTACGAGCACGGGACCCGCCGCGTCACCGCGCAGGGCGTGGCCGAGCACCGGCGGCGCCTCCTCGACGACGACGTGGGCGTTGGTGCCCGTGGCGCCGAACGCGCTCACTCCGGCGCGGCGCGGCGTGCCGGGGCCGCCCGTGTCCACCGTCCACTCCGCGAGCTCCGTCTGGAGCCGGAACGGCGAGTCGGCCAGGTCGAGGTACGGGTTGGTCCCGGTGCCACCGACCAGCGGCGTCAGGGTCCGGTGGTGGAGCTGGAGGACGGCCTTGGTGAGTCCGCTGATCCCGGCGGCGGCCTCGGCGTGGCCGATGGCCGACTTGACCGAGCCCAGGGCGCAGAAGCCCTTGGCGTCGGTGTGCTTCTCGAACGCCCGGCGCAGCCCCTGTACTTCGATGAGGTCGCCGATCTCGGTGCCCGTGCCGTGGGCTTCGAGGTAACCGATCGTCCCGGGGTCGACCCCGGCGCGCTCCAGGCAGGTCTCGATGAGCTCCGTCTGCGCGGCGACGGACGGCACCCGGATCCCGGGGGTGCGCCCGGAGTGGTTGACCGCGGTGCCCTTGATGACGGCGTACACGGCGTCGCCGTCGGCCAGCGCGCGGTCGAGTGGTTTCAGGAGCACCGCGCCGACGCCCTCCGCCGCCACGTAGCCGTCACCGCCGGCGCCGAAGGAGCGGGCGGGCGTCTCGCCCGCCAGCAGGCCGAGGCTGCCGTACGTGCGGTACTTGGCGGGATGCAGCGAGAGGTTGACCCCCCCTGCGAGGGCCGCGTCGCACTCGCCGCGCCGCAGGCTCTCCACCGCCAGGTGCACGGCGCTCAGCGACGAGGCGCACACGGCGTCGACCGCGAGGGACGGGCCGTGGAAGTCGCAGAAGTGCGAGACACGGTTGGCGATGGCCGCGGCGTTCAGCGCCAGGGGCGTGGCCGGCCCTTCCGGGCCGCCGGCCGCCGCGTCGTGCTGCACCAGGACGTAGTCCTTGTGCATGACGCCGGCGAAGACGCCGACGGCCCCGCGCCGGCCGCCGTCCTCGGTCCTCGAGAGGCCCGCAGGCGTGTATCCGGCGTCCTCGACGGCCTCCCAGCACACTTCGAGGAACAGCCGCTCCTGCGGGTCGAGCTGCGCCGCCTCCGCGTCGGATATCCGGAAGAACTCCGCGTCGAAGCAGTCGGGGTCGTCGAGGAAGCCGCCCAGGCGGGACACCGGCCGCCCCGAGGGGGTCGTCCCGCCGCCGAAGGCGTCGGGCGCCCAGCGGCCTTCGGGGACCTCGCCGACGCAGTCACGCCCGGTCTTGAGGTTCTCCCAGAACTCGGCGATGCCACGTGCCTTCGGGTACCGGCCGCCTATGCCGACGACCGCGATGTCCTGCCCGGCGGCCGGGGTGGCCGGGAACGGGGCGGGGCGCGGCGCATCCGCGCGCTCGGGTACGCCGCGGACCTCGGCGGGGACGACGGGAACCTCCGCCGGCTCGGCCGCTCCACTTGCCCCGGCCGCCCCACCTGTCTCGACCGGCTCGTGGTGGTGCGCCAAGTGCCTGGCCAGTGCCGTCACCGTAGCGTGCTCGAACAGCAGCGTCGGCGCGAGCTCGGTTCCGAGGCGCTCCCCCAGCTCCGCCGCTGTCCGCAGCAACGTCGCGGAGTCCAGGCCCAGCTCGTAGTAGCTCGCGCCCGTGTCGATCCGGTCCGCGGGTACGCCGAGCCGGCCGGCGACGACCGACCGTACGAGCGTCCGCATCGCGTCGGCCGCTGCCGGTGCGGCCGCGGAGGTGTTCCTGTCCACCGGCGCGGGCACGGCTCCGGGCGCGGGCTCCGGCGTCGCGCTCCGCGCGGGATCGATGTGCCCGGCGTCACGCACCGCCTTCGTGGTGAGCCCGGTCAGCTCGCCCAGCTTGCGGCCGTGGTCGTCGTAGAACTCCATCCCGAAGGTGAGCAGTTCGCCCCCGCGCCTGATTCCGCCGCGCCGCACGCGCGTGTGGCAGGCGCGGCCCAGGGGCGCCGCGGCCCTGAACGAGGCGTAGTGCAGGGGCAGGAAGAGCCGCTGCTCGCCGCCCAGGGCGACGGCGCTGGCCGCCACCGCGCTGCCGTCGATGAGCGCCGGGTGGAACGAACGTACCCTCGTTCCGTCCTGGACGACGGACTCGTCGACCGCCACGCTCACCCAGATGTCGTCGGGCATGGTGCGCACCGAGCCGACGGCCTTCATCACGCCCGAGTGGACGAGTTCCTGCGAGCGGAAGCTCCGGTAGATCTCTGTGAGGTCGCGCGCGCCCTCACCGGAGGCGCGCAGCGCGGCAAGGACACCGGCGGGAACCGTCTCGTCGAAGGCGGTGGTGCTGTCCGTCAGGCGCAGGTCGGCCGTCACGTACGGCGCCGGAGCCTCGCTCTGCGCCGCGTCGGTGACGGTGATCCGCCAGGTGTCCGCGGTCGTGGCACGGGCCTCGACGCGGAGTTCCACGGCGGCACCCTCGTCCACGGCCAGCGGCCGGTAGATCGACAGGTCGCGCAGCGCGAGCCGGGCGGGGGACGCGTCCGGTGCCAGGTCGGCGCAGCAACCGTACAGGAGGTCGATCCAGGCGAGGCCGGGCAGCAGCCGCCGTCCGTAGACGCGGTGTCCGTCCACGACGGCGTCGCGGGCGTCGACGTGCCGCGTCCACACCCGTGCCTCCGTCGCGGTCTCGGGCGTGCCGCTGCCGACAGGTGCGCCGGTACGGACGTCGCGGCGGTCGAGCTCCGGGAGCGCCACGGGTTCCCGGAGCTTTCGGCCGGGGCGCGGTGTCCCGGGCCGGCCCAGGATGACGTGCCCGTTCGTGCCACCGTCGGCGAAGCTGCTCACCGCCGCGTACGCCAGGTCCACGGGCTCGGTGTGCCGGGGCAGGCGGAGCACGGCGGGGTCGATCGTGAAGTGCTCCATGGGCTGTTCGCCCGAAAGGAACGGCACCGTCCGCTGGTGGTGCACCATCAGCGCCACCTTGATGAACGCGGCGATGCCCTCGGCGCAGAGCGGGTGCCCGATGTTGGGCTTCATCGACCCGATGTGCAGCGGCACGGTCCGGTCCGTTCCGTACACCTCCTGGACGGCCTTCAGCTCCAGGAGGTCCGTGAGCTCGGACCCCGAGCCGTTGACGTCCAGGTGGCCCACCTGCTGCGGGACGCATCCGGCCGCGCGCAGCGCCTCCCGCATCACCTGCTTCTGGGCGGTGTGGCTGGGCGTGGCGGGCCCTGCCGTGCGGCCGTCGTTGTTGACGGCGAGGCCCTCGACGACGGCGTACACGGTGTCACCGTCGCGCTCGGCGGCGGCCAGCGGCTTGAGCAGGACCACGCCCGCGCCCTCGCCGAGGACGACGCCGCCCGCGCGGCGGTCGAAGATGTGGAACTCCCCGTCCTCGCGCAGCAGTCCGCGACGCCGGAACAGCTCGTGCGCCTCGGGGCCGGCGAGCAGGCTGACGCCCGCGACCAGGGCCAGGTCGACGGAGCCGGCGGCCAGCGCGTCGGCGGCGACCTTCATCGCCGTCAGCGCGGACGAGCAGGCGGTGTCCATGACCATGGCGGGACCGTGCCAGTCGAAGAACTGCGAGACGTTGGCCGCCAGGTAGTTCTGCCCCACCGTCATGATGGGGTTGCGGGCGCCGTCGGCCGACGTGCCGTCGGGTCGCCACCCGCTGCGGGCGCCCACGTACACGCCGGTGCGCGAGCCCTCCAGATCGGCCGCCCGGTAGCCGGCGTGATGCACGGCCTTGAGGCTCTCCTCCAGCAGGACGAGTGCCTGCGGGTCCATGGCGCGGACGTCCTCCGCGTGCAGCATGAAGTGACCGGCGTCGAAGCCGTACGCGTCGTCGACGAGCCCGGCGCGGAAGCCGGTCGGCCGTCCCCAGCGCTCCGTGGGCACCTCGCGCACGGCACGGCGGCCCTGGGACAGCAGCTCCCAGTACGCGTCGAGGCCGGGCGCACCGGGCAGCCGGCAGGCCATCCCGACCACGGCGACCCTGCGGCCGCCTCCACGCCCCGCCTCCCCGTCCGCGGCGCGCGGCTCGGTACGGACGGGCGGCGCGGGGACGGCGACGGACGGGACCGGGCCGGGGACGGCGACGGACGGGACCGGGCCGGGCCGCGCCGGAGCTCCGCCCGGCTCGCGGTCCTGCCCTGGCTCGTCACCGAACTGTGCGGCGATCTCGGCGGGATGGGTGTCGAGGAGCCAGGCCACGAGTTCGCTCAGGGTCGGGTACTCCAGGAGGACCGACGGGCCGAGCGGCACGTCGAGGCGCCGGCGGATCCGCTGGAGGACCTGCGCGAGCAGGATGGAGTCGGCGCCGTAGTCGGCGTAGGAGGTCTCCTCGTCCAACTGGCCCGACTTGAGTCCGAGTTCACCGCTGAAGGTGTCACTGAGGAAAGCGGTGAGCCGGGCACGCGGGGAATCGGCCCCGGAGGCGTCCCGCCGGACCTCGACGGTACGGCCCTGGGGCGCCGAGGCGGCCGGGGCCGCCGGGCGTGCGTCCAGGAGGGCGGCCGCGTCGAAGCGGTCGGCGTCGACCCGGACCGGCATGACCACGGGACCGCGCGGCACGGCGAGGATCTCGTCGAGGAGGGCGAGGCCCTCGGCGTTGCTGATGCTGAGCAGGCCCGTGTCGGTGTACGCCTTGTTCGTTACCTCGCCGAAGCCGGTTTCGCGCCAGCTCGGCCACTGGACGCTGGTGACGGGCAGTTCGTGGGCGCGCGCCTGGGCGAAGTAGTCCATGAAGGAGTTACCCATGGCGTAGTCGCTCTGTCCGGCGCCCAGGGCCGGCAGGGCCGCGGAGACCGACGAGAAGAGCACGGCGAAGCGCAGGGCGCTCGGGTCGAGCGCCCTGAGCAGGTGCACGGTGCCGTCGATCTTGGGTGAGACGACCCGGGCGATGCCGGCCACGGGCTTGCGGACGAATGCCGGGTTGTCCGCGTCGACGAGACCCGCGGCGTGCAGCACGCCTGCGACCGGCCCGAGCGTCGACTCGACCTGCGCGACGGCCGCGGCCACGGCGGCCGCGTCGTCCAGCGGCAGCGCGAGTACCCGCACCTCGACGCCCTGTGCCTCCAGGGCGGCGACGGCATCGGTCTTCGCCCGCACGGCGGGCGGGCAGACGTCCGGGTCCGTCCACAGGTGGCGGGGCGGCAGGGCCTCGCGGCCCGTCAGGACGAGCCGTCGTACACCGTGCCGGGCGACGAAGTGCCGGGCGCACAGCAGCCCGATGCCCCGAGTGCCGCCGGTGACCAGCAGGACCTCGTCGGCGGCGAAGGCAGGCGGGGTGCGCGGGGGCCCGGTGGGCGCCGGGGACTCGGCGAGGACGGGGGCGAGCCGGATGCCGTCGCGGTGGCAGACCTCCGGCGCGCGCCCGTCGTCGAGGAGCTCCCGGTGGACGACGGCCGCGAGCGCGGCCGCGTCCCGCACGCCGGGGTCCAGGTCCACGTGGCGGGACGCGAGGCCCCGGTACTCGCTCTGGAGCAGCCGGTAGAGCGCTGCCCGCGCAGCCCCCGCCAGGGGCACACGGCGGGACGCACCGGGCCGGGCGGTCCGGGAGGCCCCGGGCGCCGGGGTCTCGGGGGTCTCCAGGCCCTGGGTCACGAACAGCAGCCGGATGTCCCGCGACGCCTTCGCGTCGAGCACGCCCCGCAGCAGCGCGAGCGCGCGGCCGGAGGCGCTGTCCTCCGCGATCCGGTCGATGTCCCCGGCCGGGGCGGTGTCGTCACCGATCCCGGTCAGGTCGATGAGGGCGGAGCACGCGGCGGCACGCCGGCCGACGAACCCGTCCGCGCCGGGGTCCGCCGCGTCCAACAGCGTGGCGTCACCGACGAGTCCGGCGATCCGCTCGGCGAGGTGCCGCGTGCCGTGGTCGTGCAGGACGAGGACGCCGGACGACCCGGACCGCTCGGGCGCGGACGGGGCGGGGCGCCACTGCTTGGTGAGGAAGAGCGCCGTACCGGACACGGGGCCAGAAGCATCGGGCACCACGCCGGAGGAGGCGGCGGAAGCCGCGGAAGGGCCGGGTGCGGCAGCCGCGGCCGTCCGCGTGGCCTCCGGTACCCAGTGCCGCTCGCGCGCGAACGGATACGTGGGCGCGCTGATCCTGCGCGGCGCGGCGACCGCGTCGGTATGCAGGTCCTGCCAGCCGGGCGCGGCGCCGCGCACCCACAGTTCCAGGAGCTCGGTCAGCTTGCCGCGCCGCGCCAATGAGGCGACGGTCTCGGAGAGTTCCTCGGCGGGGACGATGGCCAGCGCCTTCCGGTCCCGCTTGGCGTTGCCTCGGCGGACGCCGTCGACGGCGGTGTCACCGGCCAGGTGGCGCTCCAGCTTGTCGGCGAGCGCGGTGAAGGAGCCGGCGACGACGCCGAGGCGCTCGTCCATGGCCTCGCGCCCGGTCTGGAGGGTGTACGCGAGGTCCGCGGGGGTGACGTCGGCGGTCTTCGCCGTGTCCCGCGCGAAGTCCAGCAGCCGCTCGGCGTAGGCGCGCAGCCGTTCGTCGTCCTTCGCCGAGAGCGGGAACAGCTGCGGGCCGTGTCCGGCCGGGGCCGGGCGGCGGTCGGTGTGCTCGGCCACGATCAGGTGCGCGTTCGCACCCCCGGCGCCGAACGAGGAGACTCCGGCGATCCGTGGCTGCGGACGCCCGTCGACGACGGGGCGCTCCCAGTCGCGCAGCTCCTGGTTGACGACGAACGGTGTACGGGAGAAGTCGATGTGCGGGTTGAGCGTCGCGGAGTGCAGCGACGGGGTGATCTGGCCGTGCTGGAGCTGGAGCAGGACCTTGGTGAGCCCTGCGATGCCGGCGGCGCTCTCGCAGTGGCCGATGTTGGACTTCGCCGAGCCGAGGTAGCACTGGGCCGTGGCTGTCGCGCCGTCCGGCGACGCGGCGGTGAAGGCCTGGCTGAGACCGGTGATCTCGATGGGGTCGCCGAGCTTCGTGCCGGTGCCGTGCGCCTCGACGTAGCTGATCGTCCTCGGGTCGACCCCGGACTCGTTCAACGCGTCCTGGATCGCGGCCTGCTGGGCGCGCGGGTTGGGCACGGTGTAGCCGTTGGTGCGTCCTCCGTGGGACACGCCGCTGCCCTTGATGACGCCGTAGACGTGGTCGCCGTCGCGCTCGGCGTCGCGCAGGGGTTTGAGCAGGACGACGCCGACGCCCTCGCCGGGTATGTAACCGTCGCCGCCGACACCGAAGCTCTCGCAGTGGCCCTGGCTGGAGATGAACTGGCCGGTGCTCAGGCCCAGGTACTTGTTCGGGTGCACGGTCACGTTGACGCCGCCCGCGAAGGCCAGACCGGTGCGGCCGCCGCGCAGGTCGCGGCAGGCCAGCTCCACGGCGGTGAGCGAGCTGGAGCACATGGTGTCCACGGTCATGCTGGGGCCGTGCAGGTTCAGCACGAAGGAGACGCGGTTCGCGACGCTCGCGTAGCTGCTGCCGAGGGCATGAGGGTTGCCGCGGCCCGCGCCCTCGTCGGGGAACAGCAGTTGATACTGCCCCCACATCACTCCCGCGTACACGCCGACCCGTCCTGCGGGGCCCTCGCCGGTGGCGCCCCCGAGCTGTTCCCGGGTGTACCCGGCGTCCTCCATCGCCGTCCAGGCGTGCTCCAGGAACAGCCGCTCCTGCGGGTCCAGGTAGTCCGCCTCGTGGGGCGCGATGTTGAAGAACAGCGGGTCGAAGCGGTCCACCTCACCGATGAAGCCGCCCCACTTGCTGTAGTGGCGGCCGGGCACGGTGCGGTCCCGTTCGTAGTACTCCCGCCAGTCCCAGCGGTCCTCGGGTATCTCGACGACGCAGTCGCGTCCGGCGCGCAGGTTGTCCCAGAACTCGCGTACGTCCCGCGCTTCGGGATAGCGGCCGGACAGGCCGATGACCGCGATGTCCAGGGCGGAGTCCTCCGCCACGGGGACGTCGTGGCGCTGCGGCCCTGGGGTCTTCCGGGCGGCCGTCGCGCGCGCTGCCCCGGGCGTCGCGTGCTCCACGGCCGCGGGCCGCACCCGCGCCTGTCCGGGGCCGTCCGCGAACATCTCCTCCAGGACGGCCCGATGGCCGCCGAGGAAGTAACCGCCGAGGTCGGCGAGCGAGTGGTACTCGAACAGCAGCGTCTTCGGCAGCGAACCGAAGGTCCTCTCCAGGCCCGACGTCAGCTCGGTCGCCAGGATCGAGTCCATGCCGTACGAGCCCAGGGGCTCGGCGTCGTCGATCTCACCCGGCGGCAACTGGGTGAGACGGCACAGCTCCGCCTTGAGGAACTCCAGCGTGCGGGCGCGCAGGGCGCGGTCGTCGGGCTCGCCCGCGCTCGTGCCCCGCGGGGGTGCGGGCCGGGCGGTCTCCGGGGCGGGCGCCGCGTCCTGGAGCGCCCGTACGCCCGCCGCGCGGTCTCCGGCCCAGACGACGACGTGGGGCTCGGCGCTGTCCAGGGCGCGGTGGAACGCCTCGATCCCGGCGTCCGTGGCCAGGGGCAGGAAGCCGCCGCGCAGCCGCAGGGCCCTGCGCGTGTCCTCGTCCGCGCCCATGCCGCCGCTGTGCCACAGCGGCCAGGCGACCGACAGGGTCCGTCCGCTGCGCTCGCCCGCGGTGACACGGGTGCCTCGGTGGTGTGCGAACGCGTCGAGGAAGGCGTTGGCCACGGCGTAGTCGCCCTGGCCCGCGTTGCCGGTCACGCCCATGACGGACGAGAACAGTGCGAAGAAGTCCAGGTCGAGGGCTTTGGTGGCCTCGTCGACGGCATGACAGCCGGCCAGCTTGGGAGCGAGGACGCGGCGGAATTCCGCGACGGACTTGCTCCGGAGGAAGGCATCGTGCAGGACCCCGGCAGCGTGCAGCACGCCGTGCAGAGCCTTGTGACGTCGCGTCAGCTCGCGGACGAGGCGCTCGGTGGCGCGTTCGTCCGTGACGTCGAGGACGTGGTACTCGGGGCGCGCGCCCTCGGCACGCAGTACCGCGAGTTCCGCCTCGATCGCCGGGCCGAGCGGGGACCTGCCGGTCAGGCACAGCACGGCTCCGGGAGCACGGCGGGCGATGTCCCTGGCGAAGATCCGGCCGAGGCCGCCCGCGCCGCCGGTGATGAGGTACACGCCGCCCGCCCGCCACGGCACGGGCGCGGCCTCGGACAGGGCCGTCTCGCCCAGCGGTTCCCAGCCGAGGACCTTGCGGGCGCCGTCGCCGTGGCTGACCCGCTGGTCGCCCGGGCGGCGGCTCTCCGCCTCCAGGATCTCGGCGAGGTACGCCGCCGGCACGTCGGCGGGCACCGCGACGACCTGGCCGACGAGGGCGGGGTGCTCCAGGTGAGCCGTGCGCAGCAGCCCGGACAGCGCCTGGTGGAGTGCCTGCTCGCCCTCCGCGTGGGTCAGGACCTGCAGGAGGACGGATCCCGTCGGCCTGCCGACGAGCAGCCCCCGTATCGCGCGGAGCATCTCGACGGCGTGCTCGGCGACGGCGTCCGGCACCGGGGCGGCGGTCGCCGTCCGGGCGGCGGCCTGCTCGGGCGGCTCCAGAAACGTCACTTCCGGTGCCAGGCCGCGCAGTTCGTCGAGCCGGTCGTCGAAGCCGCAGGCGAGCACGAGCCGCGCCGTGTGCGTGGGGGCCGTGGCGGCCGCCGGGGCGCCGGTCTCGCGCCACACCGGGCGGAAGAGCGTCACGTCGTGGGTGGCCGCTTCCGTGGTGGCCTCCGTGGTCTTGCGCATGGAGTAGCCGCGCAGCCGCGCGAAGATCCTTCCTCGGGCGTCGCAGAGGTCGAGGTCCCACCGCCGCACCTGACGCGAGGCGGTCGGAACGGCACGGATCCAGGCGTACGCGGAACGCGGCGTCGCCCCGTGGACGTCGACGCGGTCGAGGGCGAAGGGCAGCGCGAGACCGCCCGGTTCCGCCGCCCGGACGTCCGGCGCGAAGGCCGCCTGGAGCGCGCCGTCGAGCACGCTGGGGTGCAGGACGTAGTCGTCGAGGGTGGCCGCGACCTCGCCGGGCAGGGCGAGCGTGGCGAGGAGCTCGCCGTCTCCCAGGCGGATCTCACGCACCGCCCGGTGCGCGGGGCCGTAGTCGAGTCCTGTGGTCCGCAGCGTGGCGTAGAAGTCGTCGGCGTCGAGCACCGCCGCGCCCGTGCGGGACCGCAGCGCGTCCAGATCGAGGGGCTCGGGCGGGGCCGTCCGCGTGCGCGAGGCGACTCCACGCGCATGGACGACGCCGGCGGCGCGGATCTCGAAGGCGACCGGGCTGCCCATGGTGACCGGTCCGTCCGCTGAGCCCGGTCCCTCCCCGGCGGCCGGGCTGTTCACGCCCTCCGTGACCACCGTGCGGACCGTGCGCGTCCCGTCCCGTACGACGACGGGCCGCGACCACACCACGTTCTCCAGGCGCAGCACCTCGACTGCGCCGGCCGGGGCCGTGTCCTCGACGTCGTCGGCGGGCAGCGTGCGGCTCACGGCCTCACGTGCCATCTCCAGGGAGGCGACGGCCGGCAGCACCGGCTCGCCCGCCACCCGGTGGTCGCGCAGGAAGAAGTCCTCCGCTGCGAGGGTGGACTCGAAGGAGGCAAGGGCGTCCGCGTCCGCTGTTGCACGCGTCTCGCGCTGGAGCAGGGGGTGCCGGGGCGTGGCCGGCACGGCGGGCCGGCTCCGGTCCGCGCCGCCTCGCGACCGGTCGTCGGCGGGCTCGTCGGCGATCCAGTGGTGGTCGCGGTCGAAGGCGTGCGTGGGCAGCGGCACGCGGCGCGGCCGGGCGCCGCCCTCGTAGCACGCCTCCCAGTCGACGCGGGCACCGCGCACCCACGCGGCCAGCACGTCATCGGCCGCCGCGCCCGGGGCCACGTCCGCGACGTCCCGCTCGGCGCGGCCGCGCAGCACGGCGGACGACGCGCCGTCGCCCGCCACGAAGTCCTCGAGGAGCGCGGTGAGGGAGGCGATGCTCGTCACCGGGAGGCCGAGCCGCTCGGACAGTTCCACGCGGCCCACCTGCGTGGTGTACGCGATGTCCCTCAGGACGGCGGCGGCCGGCCGCTCCTGGCGCAGGTGGTCGAGCAGGCGCTGCGCCTGGCGCAGCAGTTGGGACGTGCTGCGGGCGGACAGGACGACCATGCAGGGCTCATCGGCGCCCCGCCCGTCCTTGTCCGGCGCGGTCCCGGCCTGCGGGAACTCCTCGACGACGACGTGGGCGTTGCTGCCGCCCGAGCCGAAGCTGCTGATCCCGGCGACACGGGCGGCGCGTCCGTCGAGGTCCCAGTCGGAGAGCCGGGTCACGACGGAGAACGGCGAGGCGTCCAGGTCGATGTGCGGGTTGGGGCGCTCGTAGTGCAGTGAGGCGGGCAGCTGCCGGTGCTGGAGGGCGAGGACCGTCTTCAGCAGCCCGGTGATGCCCGCGGCGGCCTCCAGGTGACCCAGGTTCGTCTTCACCGAGCCGAGCGCGCAGGGCACGTCACTTCCGGCGAACGCCTTGGTGAGTCCCTGGACTTCGATGGGGTCGCCGAGGGCGGTGCCTGTGCCGTGCGCCTCCACGTAGCCGATGTCGCGCGCGCTGACGCCCGCGTCGGCGAGGGCGGCCTCGACGAGGCTCGCCTGGAGGGCGGCGCTGGGCACGGTCAGGCCGCCCGCCCGGCCACCGTGGTTGGTGGCGCTGCCCTTGATGACGGCGTGCACCGGGTCACCGTCGGCGAGGGCGGCGGCGAGCGGCTTCAGGAGCAGGACGACGCCGCCCTCGGAGCGCACGTAGCCGTCGGCCGAGGCGTCGAAGGTCTTGCACCGTCCGTCGGGCGACAGCATGCCCGCCCGGTGGTAGGCGATGCTGTCGGCCGGGTGGCACAGCACGTTGACGCCGCCGACCAGGGCGGTGTCGCACTCCCCCGCGCGCAGCGCGCGCAGGGCCGTGTGCACGGCCACGAGGGAACTGGAGCAGGCCGTGTCGAGCTGCACGCTCGGGCCGCGCAGGTCGAAGAAGTACGAGACGCGGTTGGCGATGACGGCCATGGAGGTCGCCAGGCCGCTGTGGGCGCGCACGGGAAGGCCGCGGGTGTCCATGACGCGCTGGTAGTCCGAGCCGCTGGCGCCGACGAAGACGCCTGTCCGGGTGCCCGCGACACCGCTCGGCGCGTATCCGGCGTCCTCCAGACAGGCCCAGGACAGCTCGAGGATCCAGCGCTGCTGCGGGTCCATGTGCCGGGCCTCGTACGGGGTGAGTCGGAACAGGCCCGCCTCGAAGGCCCCGGCGTCGGTGACGAAACCTCCCCGGTCGATGCCGGGGTGGGTGTCGGGCCCGGTGCCGTCGGGCCACTGCCAGCGCCCCTCGGGCAGGGTGCCGATCGCGCTGCCGCCGGAGGTGAGCAGTTCCCACAGTCCGGCGCGGTCCTCGATGCCGCCGGGCAGCCGGCAGGCGGTGCCGATGACCGCCACGTCCCGGGAGTCGTCGGGGCGCGTGGGCCGGACGGTCACGGCCGGCGGCGGGACGTCCGCCGTGTGGCTTGTTTCCTCGGTCCTGAGGTCCTGCAGCCAGGAAACGATCAGAGCGCCGGTGTTGTGCTCGAAGAAGAAGAGCGGGGCGAGTGCAATTCCGTATCGGGTCTCGATCTTTTCCTGAAGATCCAGAAGTCCCGCCGAGTCGAATCCCAGCTCGAAGAGTGGACTTTCCAGAGGGTTCTCGATTCCCTCGTAGTCACCACCGAGTATCGCGTCGAAGAACTCCTGTATTTCCTCGGCGAGTTGCTCGCCGGACGGAATCGAGGCCGCCACTGTCGCCCCTCCCCCGCCCTGGAGAATTCGCACTCGTTCCTGACGGACCGAGAGGTCGTAGACGACGAGTACGCCGTTTCCCTCGTTGACCAGGTCACCGGGTCGATATCCCGGGACGAGCGCGCGGATCTCGGCCCCGTGCAGCTGGTGCATGCGCAGGACGGTGTCCAGGCAGCGGCCCTGGGCGTTCGTCGCGCGGATGTACACGGCCGGCTCCGCTTCCGGGTGCCGGCCGAAGTCCCGGCACCGGGTCACCCCGACCGCGGTCTGCACGGACGGCTCCCCTTCGGCCCACGTCAGCAGGTGTTCCAGCAGCATGTCACCGAAGCGGGAGCTCTGCTTCGAGGGGTCGACGTTCAGCGAGAGGACCTGGGCGACCGGGCCCTCGGGCCGGTGCAGACGGTCGGCGGTGTCGAAGGTCGCGGAGAAGACGTCGTCCGGACTCCCGATGCGCTGGGAGTAGATGACCGCGTGCACCGCGTTGTCGGACTCGACGACGAACTGACCGACGGGATAGGAGAAAAGACGCCGCCGGATGACTTCCTCGGAGACGCGCAGCCGCTCGGGCCAGCACAACTCCTCGAGTTCGAGAAGTCGCGGCATATCGGAGAGGCGGGCATGCCGAATGACGTCAGTGCGCTGCTGAACCATGTGTATGTACGCCCCGTCCCCCGTGCCCGGCGTTTCCCCCCGTCGAGCAGCCGCCCTGCTCACCTACTCACTGACGGCTGTCCCGCAACTCTGCGTCACGAAAGGGTCAAACGTCAAGCGCGACTATCCAGGCCTCGTCCGGCACCGCCTGTTCCACTTGTCCGGGATTCCTGGCGGACCGATGATCCGGTGGGTGCGAGCTGCGGAAATGGACTCACGAGCCGGTCGTCGCGGTGGCTCGAAACATACTTCAGCGCTCCAGGCCCCCTCCGATGTCACGCCGGGGGCGCGGGGAGCTTAGGGTAGCCATCGCCCGCGCACCACTCGCGCGAGCACCACCGGCGGGACCGGGCACACCGGCCGGCCCGTACCACCGGCACGAGCGGAGAAGAGGCACCGTGATGGCAGCGACCGGCAGCGCCTGGATCCGGCGGTTCCATCCGGCGCCGGAGGCGGGCGACCGCGTCGTCTGCTTCCCGCACGCGGGAGGCTCGGCGTCGTACTACTTCCCGTTCTCGGCCGCGCTCTCCCCGGCGGCGGACGTGCTGGCCGTGCAGTACCCCGGCCGGCAGGATCGCCTCCAGGAACCGTGCATCACGGACATGTCGATCCTCGCGGACGAGCTCACCGATGAGCTCGCGCGCTGGGCCGACCGGCCGCTGACGTTCTTCGGACACAGCATGGGCGCCACGGTCGCCTTCGAGGTGGCCCGGCGTCTGGAGGCACGCGGTGTCATCCTGCGCGGCCTCTTCGCGTCCGGGCAGCGGGCACCGTCGCGGCAGCGCGAGGAGCACGTGCACCTGCGCGACGACCAGGCCCTCGTCGAGGAGCTGAAGCGCCTCAGCGGCACCGACTCGGAGCTGCTCGACGACGAGGCGGTCCTGACCATGGTGCTGCCCGCCATGCGCGGCGACTACCGTGCCGTCGAGTCATACCGCCACCGGCCGGGGCCGCCCCTGAACTGCCCGGTCCTCACGCTGGCCGGCGACAGCGACCCCTTGGTCGAGGTCGCCGAGGCCAGGGCCTGGGCGCAGCACACCGTGGCGCCGTTCCGGTTGCGCGTCTTCCCCGGTGGCCACTTCTTCCTCAGCGCTCACACCGAGTCGATCGTGCGGGAGATCACCGACCACCTCGGCGTCACAGCCCCGGGCCGCTGACCTTTTCCGTCTTTCCGCGTACCCGACCGCACCGGACGGAACACAGAGAACAAGGAGCTGGGAGCGCTGGAGCTCGACGAGTACGCGTCCTTCGACGCGGTGGGACTGCGTGAGCTGATCCGGACGCGCCAGGTGACCGCGGCCGAGGTCGAGGACTGCGCGCGGCGCGCTCTGGAGCAGGCCGACGACGAGCTCAACGCACTGACGCAGCCGCCCTTCGACCCGTCCCTCGCCCACGAGCCCGAAGGCCCCTTCGGCGGGGTGCCGTTCGTCATCAAGGACAGCGGGCCCTTCGCGCAGGGCGTGGCGTTCACCATCGGCAGCCGTGCCGTCAAAGGGGCGTACGCGCTTGCCGACCATGACCTGATGGCCCGGTTCCGCGCCGCGGGCCTGGTGGCGCTCGGGCAGAGCACCGCACCGGAGTTCGGCCTGAACTTCGCCACCGAGTCGGTGCGCTACGGCGCGACGCGCAACCCCTGGAACCCCGAGCGCGGTGTGGGCGGGTCCAGCGGCGGGGCGGCCGCCCTGGTCGCGTCGGGCGCGGTGCCGTTGGCGCACGCGAACGACGCGGGCGGGTCCATTCGTGTCCCGGCCTCGTCGTGCGGCCTCGTCGGCCTCAAGCCGGGCCTGGGGCGTACGCCGTGCGGACCGATCAGCGGTGAAGTCGCTTTCGGGCAGTTGGTGGAGTTCGCGGTCACGCGTACCGTGCGGGACACCGCCCACCTCCTGGACGCCGTCTGTGCGCCCGCCGTCGGCGACAAGTACCAGGCGCCGCCGCCCGCACGGCCGTACGCCGAGGCGATCCGCACCGACCCCGGACGGCTGCGGATCGCCCTGACGACCGAGCCGTGGACGGGTGGCACCGTGGACCCCCAGGTCGCCGACGCGACGGTCACCGCGGGCCAGGTCCTGGAGTGGATCGGCCACGCCGTGGCCGGCGACGGACCGGACGTCCACGGCCAGGCCGTCATCGAGGCCGCGATGCTGACGGTCGTCACCACGGGCGGTGCCGTGCTGCGCGGCGCGCCCCGCAGGCCCGACCCCGCGCAGCTGGAGGCGGTGTCGCGGCGCGTGCTCACCGAGACCGAAAGGTTCACCCTGCTCGACGTGATGACCGCGACGCAGGCGCAGAACGAGGTGACGCGGTCGCTCGGCCGCTTCTTCCAGGAGTACGACCTGCTCCTGACGCCCACGCTCGGTCGTCTGCCCGCACCGCACGGGACCCTCGACTACGACCACGACGGGCACTCGGCGCGCTCGTGGCTGCACCGCCTGTTCACGTACGGGCCCTTCACCGCCACGTTCAACGTGTCGGGCAACCCGGCGATCAGCCTGCCGCTCGGCCAGAGCCGTGACGGCCTGCCCATCGGTGTGCAGCTGGCCGCCGCGCACGGCCGTGAGGACCTGCTGCTCCAGGTGGCCGCACAACTGGAGCAGGCCGTCCCCTGGCGGGACCGCGTCCCTCGGGTCTACGTCGGCTGAGCGCGCCGTGGCCTCCCGGACCTTCAGCGACCGTCCCGCCCGCGTCGTGGATCAGCCGCTGAAGGACGCTCGATCATGCTTCGAGCCACACCACGCATCTGTGTCTCCGCCTCGTGTGCTCAGCGGCGCTTCCCCACCCCTGTATGTCTCCTGCAACCGCCGTGGAGGACATACCGGTGTACCGATGCCGGCTCTCCTGCGAGCGGTGACCTGGGTGCGACCGCGCCGAAGCGAACCGGCGCCGGATGGCCGTGATCGGCAGCAGGTGGGTCACCGGCACACCGCCGGCGGTCCGGGCCTCCTCTCGGCACGGTCCTGCCCGGAGTCGGCCCGTGGGCTCGCCGACGAGCTGCCGGAGTGTGAGCCACGGTCCCGGGCCCTGCGGCGTTTCCGGAACGGACGGGATACGCGACGGAATGGCGCCGGCCTCACCGGCATGACCGCCAGGGCACTCCGGACATCACCGGCAGGACGGGGCGGAAATGCCGTCACCAGGGCGTGGGTGACGTGTGAGGGATCCCGTGGCAACTGCACGGCAGAGGACTCAGCCGCCCACCTCGTCACGGGCCGGCCCGCGGCTTCGCCCGATGGGGAAGACTGAGCACATGAGAGACATCGTTTTCACGCGCAGGAGCGGCTGGATCCCGAACGTGATCCGCGAGGACGGTGAGCTGAAGCTGATGCTCGGTGCCGGGGCCGACGCCAACCACGCGCCTCGCACGTTCACCTTCTCGATCGGGGAGGCCCATCTCGCGGTGATCCGGGAGGACCTGGCCAGACACCTGCTGCTGTGGAGTGCGGTCCTTCCGCTGTGCGACGCCGCCGGAACCCGGGGCCGGCTCGACGAGAACGCTGCCGCCGCGCTCCTGGACCCGGTCCTCCTCTCCGCACCCGCGGACGTCGACGCGCTCTTCCGGCACATCCGGTGGGACAGGGGCCGGCTCATCGCCCATGGGGCTGACATCGATCTGCTCGAGCGCGGTCAGGTCTGCGCGGCGATGCGCGCGGCGACAGAGACGTCCGACGCGAAACGGGCTCAGGAGTACCACGCGGGCCGCCGCCGCGCCGAGCGCGGAGTAGTGCTCGGTCCGCTCGACGCCGCGGTTCTGATGTACACGGGCCAGTACCTGCACGGCGCGACGGTTCCGAGGCGGATACCCGATGCCGTCGACCCCGCGCTGCTGCCCGGGGTCATGCGTGTGATCGCCACTGCGGAGCAGGCGTGCGCCGGAATGCGGATCGGCCGCGATCCGCGACGGGGAAAGCGTGCCACGGACAAGCGCGACTGGGATCGGATGGCGGTGACGGTCGACGCGGCCGTCCGTCGCGCACACCCTGAGCTCGTCGATGACGCGGTGCGTACCGTGAGCTTCCTGATGTGCTCGGAGGCCGCGGAGCGCTCCAGGAACACGCCCGTCGAGGATGACCAGGAGGCTGCCGGCGACCGCGTCGGCTCCGGCGGGAGTGCGAGGAAGACGGTTCTGTCGTTCACCGACGACAAGGGTGTCGAGAGGAAGTGGAGCGCCGACGGCCCCCGCACTGCCACGGCGGAGTTCTGGGAGTTCGTCGGCGAGCGCTCCGCCGCGGACAACGAAGTGTTCACCGTCGAGGACGAGGAGATGGGTGAAGGGATTCAGCTCCACTTCTACGCGGACTCCGTCGCCCGGATCACGACGGTGCACGAACGTGAGGGAGGGTCGGATCCGGAGTACCGGGTCGAGTACAGCCTGGTCGACGGGATCGGCGGGTACCGGAACCTGTTGAGCGCCTTCGTCCACGGGGGTTGCGCCGCACTCGACCAGCACGGCTCTTGGATGTCGGATGCCGCTGAGTTGGAGCGCGCGCGCCGGCGGCGTGACGCCGGGTGGTCCCGGCGGAGCGTCTCCCGCTGTGTGCGCTCGATGGCGGTTGACCACCCCCGTACGTCTCCAGCGGCCGCCGTGAAGGACACGCCGTAGCCCCCTCCGGTGCAGGGCTGATGCGTTCTCAGGTGGTGGTGGCCGGCGTGGTCGAGGTGAACCGTGGGTATGCGCGCAGTCCAAGGCAGCTGTCGGCACCGGATCCGGCGACGGCGGTCACGATGCGGCGCCGCCGAGGGCGGCGACCGGGCACGGTGCGGACAACCTCGGTCAGCGCGTTCGTGCGCTGCGTGCCGGCGTTGCCCACGAAGCCGCGCGGCGGCGGCAGGTCACCGCTGGGGCCGGCCGCTACCGGTCAGGGTCCGACCACGCACTCGGCCTGCTTCCTCCCGCAGCCTGAGAACGCCTCACTCCTGTGCCGTCCGGCGGTTCGGCGGTCTCCAGACCGGCGTACGGCACGGGGCCGATGTCCGGAGGAGACCGCGAGCCCGCGCCGGCTCGTGATCGCTGCACGGTCGTGGCCGGACGATCGGCTTCGTTCCGGTGGCGCACATCACGCGCACGGTCCCGGACTGCGGGGAGCGCTGGGGCCGGTCGGCGGTCTCGCGGGTTCCGCGGGCACTCACGGACGAACCGAAGGCCGCCGGCCCGGACGGCTCGGCGAGGTCCGCGACGACGGATACGCCGGTCATCGGGAGAGCGGCCTCATCGCTCGTTCGAACGCCTTCTCCCGAGACGCCGGTATCCGTCCTGAGGGGCGCTGTCACCGGCAGCTGCCGGACGCGATCCGCTCCCTGGCCGCAGGCGGGATTCCGTGACGGACGATGCCCGCGGAGCCCCCCGCCCGGAGCCGGGTCCACGCCTTCGTCCGCCGCTGTCGCGGGCACGGGCTGGTCGCCGAGTTCCACGACCGGCTGCGCGGGAAGGTCCGTGAACGCGAGAGCCGCGCGGCCGGGACCACGGCGGGGACCACCGACGCGCAGTCGGTGCGGACCGACACGACGGTGCCGCCCTCCTCACGCGGTCGGTTACGACGGCGCGAGGAGGGCGTGTACAGGATCCCCGGGCGGTCCGGCGCTGTCAGCGCCGGGGCAGGACGAGCGCGCACAGGGCGAACACGATGGCGCATGCCGCCTGGACGAGCATGCAGATCGCCAGCGCGCTCGTGTAGTCCTGACCCGTCGGGGCTGTGGAACCGGCCAGGGCCGCGGCGAGCAGGCCTCCGGCAACGGCGACGCCGAGGCCCATTGCGGCTTGTTGTGCGGTTTGGAGCACGCCGGACGCTGCTCCCGCAGACGCTGGAGGGACCTCGGCGATCATCGCTCCGACGAGCGGTCCGAACATGAAGGCCTGACCGGCACCGACTCCGACCAGGAGGACCGCGAACGTCCACGGGTCCAGACCGGCTCCCTGGAGGAACGCGGAGACGGCTGTGATGCTCAGGAGCGTGGCTTGGACGAGTCCGCCGATGACGAGGAGCCTGCGGAAGCCGAAACGGGGCGCGAGCTTCCCCGACCAGATCGACACGGTGAGGAAGCACAGGGAGAACGGCAACAGCACGAGGGCCGCGCGCATGGGAGACCATCCGAGCCCGGTCTGCGTGGAGATCGCGTAGAGGAACGTGAACCCGCCGAACGCGGACTGGAGCATCAACGCCATCACCAGCCCGATCCGGTAGGAGCTGAGCCGGAACAGGGGCGGCGGAACGAGCGGAACGCGGTCACCACGGTGCAGCCGCAACTGCCACCGCCAGAACGCCGCGAACAGTACGGGCGTTGCCCCCAGCAGCGCCCGGCACCAGACCGGCCGGCCGAGCGCGCCACCCTGGGAGATCGGGATCATGAGTGCCAGCAGGGCGAGTCCGAGCAGTGTCGTCCCGATCAGGTCGAGCGAGCGGTGGCCGGGCGCACTGGTATCGGGCAGCCAGCGCAGCGCGGCACCGAACGCGATCACGCCCATGAACACGCTCATCGCGAAGATCATTCGCCAGGGAGCACCGGGCAGGGGGACGGACAGCAGCACGCCGCCGAGGACCTGGCCGATCGCCGTGGCCCCGCCCGCTGTCGCACCGAACAGCGCGACGGCCCGGGCACGTTCGGGTCCCTGGGTGGACGCCGTGATCGTCGCCAGCACCTGGGGAACCATGGCCGAAGCAGAGACTCCGGTGAGGGCCCGCGCGGCGATCAACACGGTGACACCCGGGGCCAGGGCCGCGACCAGGGAGAACAGGGTGAACCCGGCCATGCCGAGCAGGAAGAGCCGGCGTCGCCCGTACAGATCCCCGAGCCTGCCCCCGAGGACCATCGGAATGGCGAACCCCAACGCATACACCGACACCACCAGCGACTGCTCGGCAGCCGTGGCCCCCAGAGAAGCACCGATGTCGGGCACGGCGATACCCGCCGCCGCGAAACTGACCACCGACAACAGCAGTGCCGACAGTGTCGTCAGGAGCCGGGCCGTCCCCAGTCCCGGAGCCGGAGGTTCGGACAGACCTGGTGCGGGCGGCGGCGCGGCGCGGTCGCCCTCCCTGCCGGGTTCGCCGGTACGGGAGAGGGGAGTGCCATGCGGTGCGGAAGACGTGGTCATGCCGTCGATCATGAAGCGCCGCTTATCCTGGAACCAGGAGCCTGTTCATGGGGGTACTGCCACCACCCGGATACCGGGGTTCTCCGTACGGGAGGATGAACACATGACAGAGACCGGGCCCGCCGCGATCCGGCGCGAGGTCGGTGAGTTCCTCCGCAGCCGGCGCGAACGGGTGACGCCGCAGCAGGTAGGTCTCCCGTCCACAGGGCGACGGCGGACACCCGGCCTACGGCGCGAAGAGGTCGCCGTCCTCGCGGGGGTGGGCGTCACCTGGTACACCTGGCTCGAACAGGGCCGTCCCATCAACGTCAGCGCACATGTCCTGCAGGCAGTCGCCCGGGCCCTGCGACTGGACGACACCGAGAGGCGGCACCTGCACCGGCTCGCCGGGTCGAGTACGCCGAAAGCCGAGCCCTCCGGATGTGACCCGGGGCTCATCGCGGCGTTTCAGCCCGTCCTGGACAAGCTCGACCCGTTCCCTGCGTGCCTGCAGACCCCGCTGTTCGATGTGGTGGCATACAACCGTGCCTACCGGTTCCTGTTCACCGACATGGACCTCATCCCGCCGGGGGAACGCAACTGCGCGGTGCAGTTCTTCACCGACCCTGACTGGCGCAGCCGCTACGTCGACGGCGACCTGGTTGCCGCCCGGATGGTCGCGAGACTGCGCGCCGAGGTGGGCGCCGACATCGGCGCCCCTGCCGCTGCCGGGATCGTTGACGAACTCCGGGACCGATCGAAGGAGTTCGCCCGGCTGTGGGCTCGTCACGACGTACTGCCCCAGCAGTACGAGACGAAACGCCTCGAGAGCCCCCTCGTCGGGCATCTCCGGCTGAACTTCGTCTCCACCAGTGTCTCGGAGACGGGACACCGGATGACCGTGATGACGCCGGCCGATGAGTCCACCGCCCTGAGCCTGACCCGGCTGGCGGACCTCACTGTCGCGACCACGCGGGTGCGGCGCTGAAGGGAACCGCCGCACGGGGCGCGGGTGCTGTTGATCCCGGGCCGTAGCCGCAGGGGCTCCTGGAGGCTGTCACGGCTGCTTCCACTCTCCGGGAAACGTCCTCGCTGTGCACTCGGCGGCGGTCCCTGACCCCGAAAGGACTCCAGCAGCCGCCGTAGAAGCTAGGCGCCACGAGGCCGGGCGCGTTGCGTCAACCGAACCGGAACGGGCTGTCCGTCCCGGTCCGGGCCAGGATCCGGACCGGGCCCCGAAACCGCGCCGCCGACTGGTCCCACCGGGCCCCGAGCCCTCTCGTGCTCCTCTCGTCCCACGGGTAGCGGCGGCCGCTGTGCTGTGGGTCACGTTCGCGCGTGGCGGGGTGTGCCCCTGCTGTGAAGGTCGGGCATTCTCTCTCGGCGGCCGTGCGAAGGGGCACGGCCCGGTGACCGGCTGGGGGAGAGATGTCGCGACACGCGGGCGGGGAACAGCAGCGGGGGACGGACCGCGGGAGAGGCGTGATCGAGGGGGCGTTCGCGCTCCTGGAGGCGTTGCGCAGGTGCGGCGGGGAGGCAGGGCTCACCGAGATCGCCGCGGCCTGCGCCCTGCCCAAGGGGAGCGCGCACCGGCTGCTGGAGCAGTTGCTGCTGGTGGGCGCGGTGGAGCGGCGGGGCAGCCGCTACCGCGTCGGCTCGCAGCTCTACCGTCTCGGGCAGGCGTGGGAGCCGCACCCGGGCTTACGGGTGGCGGCCCGTCACCCGCTGCACCGACTGCGGGCGGCCACCGGGGCGAGCGCCCTGCTGACCGTCCTGCACGACGGCCGGGCGCTCACCGTGGCGTCCGTGCCGGGTGAGGTGGAGCCGCTGGTGCCGGTGCGGAACGGGATGAGCTTCCTGCTGGACACGGCGGCCGGCCAGGTGCTGAGCGATCGGGGCCGGGCCGGCTCCGGCGGCAGGCTGCCGGGGGCGGTGCTGGAGTGCGCGGAGGTGATGGACGGGGTGTGCTGCGCGGCGCTGCCGGTGCGGGGACGCGACGACCGGACCGTCGCCGCGATCGCCGTCATGACGTTGTCCGCGCAGGGGCTGCAGCGGGCGGCCCAGGAGGCGGCGCGGGCGGCCGCGGCCGTCACCGCGGCCCTCGTCCGGGCCGGTGCCTCGCCCCGTCTGCCTCCCGTCCTACACTACTGACGCGCCGTCAGATATGGCGTTCTTGACGTGACCGGCTCTTCTCCACGCACCGGTTCCGCTCAGTGGAACGCGCGTAGAACGGCGGACAGCTGTCCGGCAGTCTGTTCTTCGAGCCGGTCGGGGGACCGGCGAAAACCTGAGACCACGGGGGACAAGATGACCGTCCGACGACTGACCGCCTTCGCCCTGACGGGCGCACTGGGCCTCACCTCGCTGGTGGGTGCCGCCGGCGCCGCGCAGGCCGATCCGGTCGACTACGTGCAGATCCAGCTCGTCGACCTGTACTGCGGCGACGAGAGCGAGGGCGACCACGACGAGGCCTATCTCAACATCGCGGCGAACGGTGGCAAGGCCGTGAAGCTCTGGCCCGCCAACGCGTCATACCAGACCATGGGCACCGGCTACCGCCGCGCCCTGGACGAGAGCAACGGCAACGCGCTGCTGGTCCTCGGCAAGACCGAGTCCCGCACGCTCTCGTTGTGGGACTACGACAGCACCAGCAGCGACGACCGGCTCGGCTCGGTGACCGTCACGGGCAACGAGGCCGGCGCGGAGACGCAGTACCGGGTGCTGGAAGGCTCCGGTGGCGTCTACACCATCGCCTACCGGGTCGTCGACATCTGATTCGCCGTTCCGGCCGGGCCCGACCGGTCCGGCCGGAACGCGGCAGGAGCACGGACGCAGTACCGTCCGGCGGGGTCCGCACCGCCGGACGCGCACATGACGACCGTCCGGAAGAAGGCGTACGTGGTCCCCGACGGCACCGTGCTGACGATCGGCCGCATCGCCGGCGACCGGCCGTACCACTCGGGGAGGAAGAAGCACCACGGGATGAACGCGCAGGTCCTCGCCGGTCCCGCCGGACGCCTGACCCGGGCCTCGGACGCACTGCCGGGAGCCACGCGACCTGACCGCGGCGCGGATCCACGGCATTCCCGCCGCCCTCGCCGCAGACGACGTCAGGTGCTGGGCCGACAAGGCGCATCAGGGCGCTGGCCCTGCGCTCCGTGTCCCGGCCCGGGGCAAGCACCAGCGCGGCTGGCGCCGACGTCACAACCGCGACCACGCCAAGACCCGCACCCTCGGCGAACGCGCCACGGCCATCCTCAAGTCCTGGCGGCTCCTGCGGAAGCTCCGCTGCAGCACCACCCGGATCACAGCCGTCGTCCGTGCCGTCCTCGCCCTCGAACTCACCACCTGGTCAAGAGGGAAAAGGCTCCCTACGTTGTTCTGCGGGATGGGGGAGCCCTTTCAGTGTTCATGCCTTCGCGGACGACCTGCCGGACACTCCCGGTCTCGCGACGCCTCCCGCTGCGTTGACCGCGAGTGCCGGGCAAGACGCTTCGGCGCAGCCCTGCGACGCCGAAGGTGGCTGAGCCCTGCGATAACCCCCTCGATGCGGGTCAGTGGGGATCGCTGGTTGCCCTGACCGAACGCGGAAAAAGAGAGCGAAGCAGACGAAAGTGTGTCGTATTCGCCGCTCCTCCTTGATCTCCCTCATGAAGCGCTGACGCCGCGTTGCGCGGGACATGCGGACTAGCTGTGGTGTCTCAGGACGTTGGTTCCACGGCCTCCTCGAAGGTGAGCTGCTGCGGGATCGTGTCGAGTGGCTTCGGCGGCTGGTCGAACACGATGCGGTAGTCGCTGCCGGAGGTCCGGCTGATGGGTGGCCGGCCTCCGAGCGCGGAGTGCGGGCGCTCGTGGTTGTAGTAGTTGAGGAAGTTCGCGAGCGCGGCCCTGCGTTCCTGCCCGGAGGTGTAGGCGCGCACGTAGGCCCACTCGCGGGCCAGCGTCCCGTTGAACCTCTCCACCTTCCCGTTTGTCCGTGACGTGTACGGCCTGGTGCGCTTGTGCTTCGTTCCCGTCACGACCAGGGCAGCGGCCCAGGTGCGAGAGCAGCAGCAGGAGCCGTTGTCGGTGAGGACGCGGCGGATCGGCGTGATGTCATGGGCGGCGAAGAACGCGACGGAACGATGCCGGAACGCGGCTGCGGTCACGGCCTTCTCGTCGTCCAGAGCCTCGGTGCAGGCGTGCCGGGAGTGGTCGTCGATCGCCGTGTGCAGGTACGTGTAGCCGACCTTTCCGGTACCGGGACCGGTGCGCTTGGCGGCCCGTGCGGCTTCGGTGCCGCGGTCGTGCATTCGCCAGCCACCACCGGTGGGGATGCCACCGGGCTTCTTGACGTCGACGTGGACCAGGTCGCCAGCCCGGTCGTGCTCGTAGCGGACGACTTCGCGCAGTTGCTCGCCGGTGGGCGGATCGAGGTCGCGCAGGCGGCTGAGCCCTCGCCGGACGAGGACTCGGTGCACGGTGGCCGGTGCCACGGTGATGCCGTACAGCTTCTGCAGTTCGGCGGCGAGCCGGGCGGACCCGTACTTGGTCTGGCGCCGCAGCGCCTCTACCAGATCGGCGATGTCCTCGCTCGTGCGGTTGGGGCTGGCGATGGGCCGGGAGGAGCGATCCGTCAGGCCGTCCCCGCCGTGGGCGAGCCAGCGGGCGTACCACTTGGCCAGGCAGCGGCGGGAGATTCCTGCTTCCGCAGCGACGTGTGCGATCGGACGTCCGGCATCGACCCGCAGGCACAAGCGCAGACGTCCTTCAGGGGTCAGCGGTGCGTTCCGATGTCCCCTGCTGGTGGCGCTCCTGGACTCGGCGGCCGCGTTCACCGGGAGCCCCTGAGTTTTCGGGGCTCCCGCGTGAGCAGCTGTGCGTGGCGTCAGCGTGCGAACTTTTCGATGGCCTCCGGGGTGACGGGGGTGAAGAAGTTGACGAGGTTGCCGTCGGGGTCGCGGAACAACAGCGACCGGTTGCCCCAGGGCATCGTGGTGGGCTCGTTGACGAAGTCGGTGACGAAGCCGGTCAGGTTCTGGTGAACGCGGTCCACGTCGTCGACGAGGAACTCGATGATCACGCTGTGGTTGTCCGCCGGGCGGGCAGAGCCCGGGGCGAACAGCGGGACGGTGCGGGTGCCGGCGATCGCGAGGGTTGCGCCCGCGGTCTTGAGTTCGGCGAAGTCCTCGGTGGCCCGTATCGCCTGCATCCCTGTAGCTCGCTCGTAGAACTCGACGAGGCGTGCGACGTCGCTGGTGATGATGCGGATCGAGACGAAGTCCATGGGTATCTCCTTGGTTGTGCTGGAGGCGTGCAGTCTCAGGCTAGGAGAAATAGTGGACAGAATCGGTCCTGTATGCGCGTTAGGCTGCGAATATGTCACGACCCACCGGCCGCGTGCTGAGACTCCTGGAGCTACTGCAGTCGGGCGGCACCCGGACTGTGGCCGAGCTCGCCGACCGTCTCGGCGTCGAAGGGCGCACTGTGCGGCGGTATGTGGACCAACTGATCGAGCTGGACGTGCCCGTGGAGTCGGTGCGCGGCCGCTACGGCGGGTACCGGCTGGCTCCCGGGTACCGCTTGCCTCCGCTCATGCTCAGCGACGACGAGGCGCTGGCCGTGCTGCTCGGCCTGGTCGCCGGCCGCCGGGCAGAGCTGACGACGACGGAGCGCACGGCAAACGAGACGGCGTCAGCGAAGATCCGGCGGGTGCTGCCCAAGCACATCGCCCGCCGGCTCGACACACTCCTGGAAGCTCTCGCCTTCACGGATCAGCCCGGCGAGCTGGACCACCCGGACGCCGGGCTCCTGCTCACCATCGCCGATGCGGTGCGCCACCGCCGACCGGTCTCGATCCGCTACACCGACCGCGACGGACGGCGCAGCGAACGCACACTGCACGCGTACGGGATCGTCGCCCATGCGGGCCGGTGGTACGTGACGGGCAAGGACGCCCAGGTCGGCGAGGACCGAACCTTCCGGCTCGATCGCATCGCAGCCGCGAGGGCCCTGCCCGGCTCATTCGAAGCGCCCGTGGGTCCCGGTCCGGCACAACGCGTGTTGTCAGGATTCGCCACGGCCGAGTACAGGCATCAGGTCATCTTGCGGATCCACGGGACAGTTGAGCAGATCCGCGCCCACCTCCCCGCCGGCGTCGCGAGTCTGGAGGAGCACGAGCCCGCGGCCGGCCAGGACCCGGCGGCCGAGCACTGGCTGCGCGTCGAGCTACGGGCGGAGCGGCTCGACTGGTTGCCTCCGGTACTCGCCTCACTCGACCGGCCGTTCGCCATCGAGCACCCCGATGAACTCCGCGCCCTCGTCATCGCGCTCGCCGATCGCTTCACGTCCTATGCCCGCCAAGCCTGACAGGCGAAGAACCAATGTCATGAGACGGCACACCTAGCCGCACGCCAGTTGACGACTAAGGGCTGTCCCGCCATGAGCCGACGGCCGTCCTGGTTCGTATCTTCCTCGGCCGCAACGCACAACCAGGGGATTCAACGGGCCTGCCCGAGCGAGGCGCACCTGCCGACAATCGGCCACAGGTTCGGCCATGCGCCCCACCCGCCCCCCGGTGTCTAGCCTCGACGGCGGCTCCTACCCCCTAAACGACTCCAGCAGCCGCAGCCACACCTCGCTGATCGTCGGGTAGGCGGGGACCGCGTGCCACAGGCGATCGATCGGTACTTCGCCGGTCACGGCGATCGTCGCCGAATGCAGCAGTTCGCCGATGCCCGGTCCGACGAAGGTGACGCCGAGCAGGATCTCGCGGTCCAGGTCGACGATCATCCTGGCCCGGCCCTTGTACCCCTGTGCGTACAAGCCGGAGCCGGCGACCGAGGCCAGGTCGTGGTCGACGGCGCGGACCCGGTGACCCGCCGCTTCCGCCTCGGCGAGCGTGAGGCCGACCGAGGCGGCCTCCGGGTCCGTGAACACGACCTGGGGGACGGCGGCGTGATCGGCGGTGGCCGCGTGCGCACCCCAGCGGCCCGTCTCCAGCACGGGGTTTTCCTGCGCTCGGGCCGCGATCGCGGCTCCGGCGATGCGGGCCTGGTACTTGCCCTGGTGGGTCAGCAGGGCACGGTGGTTCACATCGCCGACCGCGTACAGCCAGTCGCTGCCTTCCACCAGGCAGCTGTCGTCGACGGCGAGCCAGGATCCGGGTGTGAGCCCCACCGTGTCGAGGCCGAGGTCATCGGTGCGGGGGGCACGGCCGGTGGCGAAGAGGATCTCGTCGGTCTCCAGCCGTTCCCCGTTGTCCAGTTCGACGGTGACCGGGCCGTCGCGGCCCGCCCTGCGCACGTCCCTGGCCGACACTCCCGTCAGGATCCGCACACCGGCGCCGGCCAGGGCCTCGGCGACCAGCTCACCCGCGAAGGGCTCCATCCTGGGGAGCAGCCGCTTGCCCCGGATCAGCATCGTCACCTCGGCGCCCAGTCCCTGCCACACGGTGGCCATCTCCACGCCGACCACTCCCCCGCCCACGACGACGAGACGGCCCGGCACCTCTTTGGCGCTGGTCGCCTCGCGGCTGGTCCACGGCCGGACGTCCGCGATGCCGGGCAGTGCGGGGACGACAGCCCGGCTCCCGGTGCAGACGGCGACGGCGTGCCGCGCGGTGAGGTGCTGTTCCGACCCGTCGGCGGCCGTGACGGACACCTGCCGGACCCCGGTCAGCCGGCCGGTGCCGCGGTAGATGTCCGCGCCGACGGACTCCAGCCAGGCGACCTGGCCGTCGTCCTTCCAGTGGGAGGTCTCCTCGTCGCGGTAGGCCAGGACGGCGTCCGCGTCGAGCGGCCCCTGCACCGCTCCGCTCAGACCAGGGACACGGCGTGCGTCGGCGCGGGCGAGAACCGGACGCAGCAGTGCCTTGCTGGGCATGCACGCCCAGTACGAGCACTCACCGCCGATGAGCTCGGACTCGATCACCGCGGTGCTCAGTCCGGCGGCCCTGGCGCGGTCCGCCACGTTCTCACCCACCGGACCGGCCCCGATGACGACGACGTCGTATTCCCTGTTCTGCACACCAGCAACATCATTCATGGGAACAGTGTCCTCGCGGGTGTGCGTCGCGGCCACATGGGCAGGCGGAATACCGCACGTGGCGTCGCGGTTGTGCCGGACAGGTCCGAGCAGCCCCAGGAAGAGGTACAGAGTATGAGCACTGTAGAGCTCACCAAGGAAAACTTCGATCAGGTCGTGAGCGACAACGAATTCCTGCTGATCGACTTCTGGGCTTCCTGGTGCGGTCCGTGCCGGCAGTTCGCCCCTGTCTACGATTCGGCGTCCGAGCGCCACCCCGACCTGGTCTTCGCCAAGGTCGACACGGAGGCGCAGCAGGAACTGGCAGCTGCCTTCGAGATCCGGTCCATCCCCACGCTGATGATCGTCCGAGAGAATGTGGCCGTCTTCTCGCAGCCCGGCGCGCTCCCCGAGTCCGCCCTGGAGGATGTCATCGGTCAGGCGCGCAACCTCGACATGGACGAGGTGCGCAAGTCCGTCGAGGAGCAGCAGCGGGCGCAGCAGGCACAACAGGAGCAGCAGTAGCCCCTGAGGACCTGCGGCAGACGTGAGGTCGGCCCGGCCGCTCTCGGCCGGGCCGTCGTCGTGTGACGGCGCCGGTTCAGCTGTTCCGGGGTGGCCCGGGTCGCGGCGCTTCGCCGCCGTGGTACCCCTCTGCTGCCTCCGTCCCGCCGATGTGCTCGGCGATCCTGACGGTGAGGCCGTAGGTCAGCTCCGAACCGTCCACCAGGAGGGCCTCCACGGTGTGTGAGGCCGGGTCGATGTCCGCTTCCATGCCGTCCCCGGTGTAACGCGGGTAGCCCGATGTCCCGGTGTCCCCGGTGGCTGCCACGACCGCGGAGCGGATGGCGGTGCCGGGCGCGGGTGTCCCGGCGGCGGATTCCTCCGGTTCCGGGAACAGCAGGATCTCGTAGCTCTGCGGATGGCTCATGCCGACGACGCTAGACATCCGCGGCCTGCCGCGCATGTCGCAACGCCTTGGCCGCCGTCAGGGAGGCGCCCGAAGACAGCAACGAGTCCGGTTGCTCACTCGTGCGCACCGGAGGGGAACGGTGCGGCCATGAGGCCGGGTCTGCGGCCCGTTTCGCCGCCCCGCTCCACGAATCGGACCGTACAGGTCCTACGGTGTTGCGATGACGTTCCAGCACACCAACCACAGCAGCGACAGCACGACCGACTTCCCCGGTCGCAGCGGACCGGCCGCCACCGCGCAGGCCGAACCCCACGATGTGGGACCCGTACGGACCTCGTACGCTCCCGACCGCGACGGCGCCCCGGATCCCGGTGAGATCGTCTGGACCTGGGTTCCGTTCGAGGAGAGGGACGGGCGCGGCAAGGACCGGCCGGTTCTCGTCGTAGCCCGGGAGGAGGAGGGCACCCTTCTCGCCGTACAGCTGTCCAGCAAGCAGCACGAAGGGGACCACGAGTGGATCGCGCTCGGCGCGGGTCCGTGGGACAGCTCGGGACGGCCGTCCTGGGTGGATCTGGACCGGGTACTGCGGGTGCATGAGGACGGGATGCGGCGCGAGGCCTGTGCGCTGGACCCGGGCAGGTACGACCTGGTCGTGGGGCGGCTGCGGGAGCGCTACGGCTGGAGCTGACCGCCGAACGCCCGGGCGAAGGCCGCCGGGACCGCGGAATCGGGATCACGGTCCGGGACGCCGGAGACGATCTGCTCGAAGTGACCCGCGAACCGCCCGCCGCCGGTGAGCAGGACGCGGAACGCGTCGGTCACCTCGGCCGGGTCGTTCATGAAGACGCCGTAGCCCACGCGCCCGGTACCAGCCGCCGGTAGCCACGGGCGGCCTCGAGCACCCGCTCGGCGCGGTCCGCCGGGGCGGCGGGTGTGCGAGGGACCAGGCCGGGGCCCGGCGGCGGAGGACTTCGGCGTCGGGTGCGGGTGAGGTGAGGGATCCGGCGGCACACGGGGACTCCAGCAGTCTGCCCCGGCCGTCGCGGAAGACCGGCACGCCAGGTGGGTGGATGACCCGGCCGGTGTGGAAGCACCGCGCTCGGCACGGTGATGTGCGCAGGACCCGGGGGCCCGCAGCAGCGTGGCGTGGAGTGCGGAACCGCGGCACAGGGGCTCCTCCTGGGCCTGCGCACCGTTCAGACAGCCGCCGCCGGGGTTGCGGGCGGAGGCGTGGTTCGGCACGGCGACCTCGGCGGCCGCCTCACCCCTCATCCGCCGCGCCGCCTGCAGGCTCGTCTCGTCCGCCACCTCGACGACCGGGCTGCGATCGGTGTCCAGGACGGTCATGGGCACGTACAGCCGAGTGCCCGGGAACGCGTCGGCCAGAGCACGCTCGATCGTCACCTCGCGCTCCTCGGGGTGCGGCACCGTCCGGCCGGCACGATGGACTCGGTCTTTCGCGCGATGCCGCGCAGTGGTGCGCGCATGGGCGCGTCCCCGTGTGGTGCATACGGGGCATGCTGGATGCCACGGCGGCATGGACGCAACCGGTTCTCCGCCACTGAGGGGCACCCTTGTGCGAACTGCCGGTAAGGGTTTGGGTGGGAAGGAAGCACCCGAAGAGGAGGCCCAGCATGCCCCCGGACACTCTTGGCCGGCACGGCCCGCCCGTCGACGGCGCGCCCCTCGGTGAGGAAGAGGCGGAGGGTCTCCTCCACGGCATATGTTTCAAGACGGGACCGCCCCGGACGGTCGGGGTGGAGCTGGAATGGCTCATTCACGACCGTGAACATCCCGAGGCCGTCGTCTCCCACGACCGTCTGCGCGCCTCGGCGGACGCCGTGCGCGCGACCTCGCTGGACGCTGCCCTGACTTTCGAACCGGGTGGTCAGCTGGAGCTGAGCTCCCGCCCCGCGGGCTCCCTGATGGCGTGCATCGACGCCACGGCCGCCGATCTGGCCTCCGTACGTGACACCCTCGGCCGTGCCGGGCTGGTCCTGGCCGGCATCGGTGTGGACCCGTGGCATTCGCCTCGCCGTCTGCTGCGGGAGCCGCGTTACGACGCCATGGAAATCGCGCTCGACCGCTCGGGTTCCGCCGGCCGCGCCATGATGTGCACCTCCGCCTCCGTCCAGGTCTGCCTGGACGCCGGGGAGGAGGAGCCGGGGCCACTGGGTTACGGGCGGCGCTGGCAGCTCGGGCACCTGTTGGGCGCGGTGCTGGTCGCCGCGTTCGCCAATTCGCCGTTCCGGCGGGGGCGGCGCACGGGCTGGCGTTCGACCCGGCAGGCGCTGTGGGCCGATCTCGATCCGCACAGGACGCTCGCGCCGCAGAGCCTTCTCGCGCCCCGGGACGCCTGGGCCTCCCACGTGCTCGCCACACCCGTGATGTGCGTCCGGACCGATGACGGTCCCTGGGACGTGCCGGACGGTCTGACGTTCCGGGACTGGATCCGCGGCGGCGGGCCGAGGCCGCCGGTGCGGGCCGATCTCGACTATCACCTCACCACGCTCTTTCCCCCGGTGCGCCCGCGCGGGCATCTGGAGCTGCGCATGATCGATGCCCAGAGCGGCACCGACGGCTGGCTGGTGCCGCTGGCCGTCACCACCGCTCTGTTCGACGATCCGGAGGCGGCGGAAACCGTGTACCGCACCGTGAAGCCTCTGGCCGAGACCGCGGGGTCTCCCGCAGCCCCCCGCAACCCGCTCTGGACGGCTGCGGCCCGCGAGGGGCTGAGCGATCCGGAGCTCGCGGCGGCGGCAGCCGTGTGCTTCAGGGCCGCGCTGGAGGCGCTGCCCGGGCTCGGGGCGAGTGACCACGTCATCGGTACGGTCGCCGCCTTCCACGAACGTTATGTGGCCCGGGGCCGGTGTCCGGCCGACGATCTCCCCGACCCCGCACAGGGACCGTACGGAAAGGGCTTGGTCCGATGACTGGCACTCCTGCTCCGCGCACCGGCCGGGAACCGGACGCGGAGACGCTGCGCGAACGCACCCTGGCCGCACTCCTCGGTGCCCGCGAGCGCACCGCCCTGCTCACCGACAGCGTCGACGATCACGACCTCACCGCACAGCACTCCCCCCTGATGTCGCCGTTGGTCTGGGACCTGGCGCACATCGGCAACCAGGAGGAGCTGTGGCTGCTGCGGGCCGTGGGCGGCCGCGAGGCGATGCGCCCCGAGATCGACGGACTGTACGACGCCTTCGAGCACTCCCGGGCCAGCCGGCCCTCGCTGCCCCTGTTGGCGCCCGCGGAGGCACGGACGTACGCCGCCGAGGTACGCGGCCGGGCCCTGGACATCCTCGGTGGCGCGCCGCTGCACGGCGGGGGCCGTCCGCTGGAGCGGGCGGGATTCGCCTTCGGCATGGTCGCTCAGCACGAACAACAGCACGACGAAACGATGCTGATCACCCACCAGCTCCGGTCGGGTCCGGCGGTGCTCACGGCTCCGGAACCCCCGGGACCGTCCGGCGCAGCCGGGCTGCCCTCCGAGGTCCTGGTCCCCGAGGGCCCCTTCACCATGGGGACCTCCACCGAACCCTGGGCCCTGGACAACGAGCGCCCCGCGCACCGGCGCGAGGTGGCGGCGTTCCACATCGACACCGCCCCGGTCACCTGCGGGGCCTACCAGCGGTTCATCGAGGACGGCGGCTACACCGACGAACGCTGGTGGGCGCCCGAGGGCTGGGCGATGGTCCGCGGACACGACCTGGCCGCCCCCCTGTTCTGGCACCGGGACGCCGGGCAGTGGCTGCGGCGGCGCTTCGGGGTGACCGAGCCCGTGCAGCCGGACGAGCCTGTCCTCCACGTCAGCTGGTACGAGGCGGACGCATACGCCCGCTGGGCGGGCCGGCGCCTGCCGACCGAGCCGGAATGGGAGAAGGCCGCCCGCCACGATCCCGTCTCCGGGCGTTCGCTGCGCTATCCCTGGGGCGACGGCGACCCGACACCCGAACGGGCCAATCTGGGGCAGCGGCACCTGCGGCCCGCAGCAGCCGGCGCGTACCCGGCCGGCCGCTCGCCGGCGGGCGCGGGCCAGCTGATCGGCGATGTGTGGGAATGGACCTCGAGCGACTTCCTGCCCTATCCGGGCTTCGTCGCGTTCCCGTACCGGGAGTATTCGGAAGTGTTCTTCGGGCCGGGGCACAAAGTACTGCGCGGCGGTTCGTTCGCCGTGGACCAGGTAGCCTGCCGCGGCACGTTCCGCAACTGGGACCTTCCCGTCCGCCGTCAGATCTTCTCCGGGTTCCGCACGGCGAGGGACGCCTGATGTGCCGCCACATCGCTTACGTCGGTTCCCCTGTGGCGCTCGGCGAGATACTCACCACCCCTCATCACGGGCTCGTGCGCCAGTCCTGGGAACCCCGGCGTCAGCGGTACGGCACCGTCAACGCCGACGGGTTCGGAGTCGGCTGGTACGCGGACGGGGACCCCGTGCCGGGCCGCTACCGCGGTGCCGGTCCCGTCTGGGGCGACGAGACCTTCGCCGATCTGGCCCGGGTGGTGCGCAGCACGGCACTGCTCGCCGCGGTCCGTGACGCGACGTTCGCCGGGGCGGACGGGGAGGCGGCCGCTGCTCCCTTCACCGAAGGGCCTCTGCTGTTCAGCCACAACGGTGCGGTGCGGGGCTGGCCCGGCTCCCTGGCGCCTCTGGCCGGTGCTCTGCCGCCCGAGCGGCTGCTCACCCTGGCTGCGCGGAGCGATTCGGCGCTGATATGGGCGCTGGTGCTGCACCGGACGGCGCAGGGTGACGAGATGGCGCAGGCGGCCGCGGACACGGTTCTCGATGTCGGCACCGCCGCACCCGGTTCACGCCTCAATCTGCTGCTCACCGACGGTTCCACCGTCGTGGCGACCGCATGGGGCGATTCCCTCTGGTTCCTCCATTCCCCGGGCCGCCGCACGGTGGTGGCCTCGGAGCCGTACGACGACGATCCGTCCTGGCGCGAGGTCCCGGACCGTACTCTGCTGGCGGCGACGCGCACCGATGTCCTGCTGACCCCGCTCAAGGAGCCCACTGCGTGAGTCCCTTCCTGCTGACCCGCACCCTGCCTGCGGACGCGACGGACGCGGCGCTGCGCGCCGACGTGCTGAGCGGTCTGACGCGGCGCCCGAAGGCGCTGCCGCCCAAGTGGTTCTACGACGCGCGCGGCAGTGAACTCTTCGAGGAGATCACCCGGCTGGCCGAGTACTACCCGACGCGTGCCGAACGGGAGATCCTGATCGCCCGTGCCGATGCCATCGCCGCGGCGTCCGGGGCACGGACCCTGATCGAGCTGGGGTCCGGCTCCTCGGAGAAGACGAGGCATCTGCTGGACGCGCTGCCGGCGCTGCACACGTATGTGCCGGTCGATGTCAGCGAGAGTGCCCTCACGGGCGCGGCGGAGGCGCTGCTGGCCGAGCGGCCGGGGCTCTCCGTGCATGCGCTCGTGGCCGACTTCACACATGCCCTGGAACTGCCCGAGAGCCCCGGTCCGCGGCTCGTGGCGTTCCTCGGCGGCACTCTGGGCAACCTGCTCCCGGAGGAGCGTGCGGAGTTCCTGCGGTCCGTGCGCACGAGGCTGGTGCCCGGGGACGGGCTGTTGCTCGGGACGGACCTGGTCAAGGACGAGGCCGCTCTCGTCGCGGCGTACGACGACGCCGCCGGGGTGACGGCCGACTTCAACAAGAACGTACTGGCGGTGGTCAATCGTGAGCTGGGAGCGGACTTCCCGGCCGGCGACTTCAGCCATGTGGCCCTGTGGGACCCGGACCACGAGTGGATCGAGATGCGGTTGCGTGCCCGGCGGGCGCTGACGGTCAAGGTCCGGGAGCTGGATCTCGTGGTGCGGTTCGAGCAGGGCGAGGAACTGCGTACGGAGGTCTCGGCGAAATTCCGTGAGGAGAGGGTCCGGGACGAGCTGGCCGCGGCGGGGCTGCGGCTGGATCAGTGGTGGACGGATGCGGCGGGCAGGTTCGCGCTGTCGCTGGCGACGGTGGCCTGAGCCGCACGCACCGGTGTCCGCCGTCCGGGTCCGGCATCCACGGGGACGGGCGGGAGGGTCCGGGTCTCTGCGGCGAGGCCGGCGGCGGGCACCACGCACCACAGCGAGGCGGCGAGACGGATCGTCCCCGGCGGAAGCCGCGGCCCCCGCTGTGCTCCTTACCGCCGTCCGGCAGCCGATGCGGACCGGGCGGACGGTGGTGCCGACGTCGACCGCGGCCTGGAAGGCGGCGGGCCGGAGCCGGCCGCCGTCGCTCCGGCCGTACCGGGTGCTGCCCTGCGGGACACCGCCGCCCGTGACCCGGGGGCCGGTGCCCCGGGCGCCGGGCAGCACGTACGTCGTCCTGGCCGGTGGCCGGGGAGGCCCGGTAGCCCAGGGGAACGGCGGGGCAGGAACCTGACGCGGCGCGGGTACGCCTGCGGGAGCGGGTGGGGCGAGGGGCAGCACGGCCATGGCAGTGTCCGGGGGCGGATCGGCGGGGCGGTCGCCGGGCTGTCGCGGGAGCGCGGGGCCCGGCCCCTCCTTCTTCCGTGACCGGCTGGAGCCGGCATGACCGCTGTGGAGCACGGGGGTGGGCGACGGCTGGATCCCGTGGTTCGCGGGCCCGGGCCTCCGGTGCCGGTCAGCCGGTGATCAGCGCGGAGGTGATGCGGTCGGACGCCTTCCTCGCCTCTTCCGCCGGATCGCCGCCCTTCAGCACCGCCGTCATGTACGGCTTGATGGGGTTGTCCGCCTCGACGGCCGGCCAGTGGGGCGAATTGGGGGTGGCGCGGCCCTCGGTTGCTCCCTCCGCCATCGCGGAGGCTCCCTCCTGGCCTTCGACGGCACGCGCGAGGGCCGGCTTGTTGGGCACGTAGCTCATGGCCCGGGCGAGCTCCGTCTGCCACTTTTCCCCCGCGAGGGCCTTGACGACCTCGATGCCCTCCGCCCGCCGGTCGGCGTCTTCCGGCACGATGAGGTCGGACCCTCCGGTGAAGACCGCGCCCGGCTTCTTCGCACTCCTGCCGGGAATGGGGAAGTAACCCAGCCTTCCCTTGAGTCCGGGGTTCTGCTGTTCGATGAGCGCGGCGCTGCCGGGCACGGAGATGATCTGGGCGACGTCGCCCTCCGCGAACACATCGGTCTCCGGCGGCGACTGCTCGTCGGCGTCCACGGGTCCGTCGCCGAGCGCCTGGAGTGTCTTGTAGAAGTCCATCCCCCGCAGTGCTGCGGGGGAGTCGAGTGCGCCCTGCCAGCCGCCGCCGCTGTCGTCGGCCAGCTCTCCGCCCTCGTCCCAGACGAAGCCGGCGAGGACGTACCAGTTCTGCCCGGCGAGGTAGATGCCCTGCCGGTCGGCGGTGTCCAGTCCCTCGCTGATGTCCACCCACTCCGCACGGGTCCGGGGGAGTTCGGTGATGCCGGCCTGTGCGAAGAGGTCCTTGTTGTAGATCACGACGCGGTTGGCCGCGTACCAGGGGATCCCGTACTGCCCGCCGTTGACCTTGCCCGGTTCCGCGAGCCCCGGCAGCCAGTCCTCCCCGCCCAGGTCACGCATCGACTCCAGGGTGAGATCGCGCAGTTCACCGCTCTTCGCGTACTGGGCGACCTGGGTGTTGCCGACCTCGATGACGTCCGGTGCGTCGTCCCCCTCGATCGCCTCGAGGACCTTGGGGCCGATGCCGCCCCACTCCTGAACGATGAACTCCAGTTCGACAGAGGGGTGCTCGGTCTCGTACGACTCCTTGAAGCGGTCCACGAAGTCCTGGGAGGCACTGCCTTTCATCAGCCACACCGTCACCGTGGTGCGGTCGGCGCCGCCTGTCCCGGGAAGGTGCCCGCAGCCGCTCAGCACGAAGGAGGAAACGAGCGCGACGGCTCCGGCCAGTATGCGGATCTTCACGGGGTCACCTTCTGCGAAACGGCACGACGGCAGGACAGGACCCGGATGGGGGGACTGCGGGCGACGCTCGCACGGGTGTATGGCCCGGAGTTTGGTATGGACCAATCCACAGGTCAAGTCCCTGGCGCCCACAGGTCACCGACCGGGACACCTCGCGCGCCGACGAGGAGTGAGGCACCGTGGAATCACGAAAGGAGACATTAGATGTCCAATCACACCTACAGGGTCACCGAGATCGTGGGAACCTCCGAGGAAGGGCTGGACGCGGCGATCCAGAACGGCGTCGCGAGGGCCTCCGAAACGTTGCACAACCTCGACTGGTTCGAGATGACCCAGGTCCGCGGGCATATCGAGAACGGCCGCATCGCCCACTACCAGGTGGGACTCAAGGTCGGCTTCCGGCTCGACGAGAACGCCTGACCGGCACGTCGGCCGGGGACGCGGCTGCGGAGCCCTGCCTCAGGTGCGTCCCTCGCGCTCCTGCGCGTCCTTCAGCGTCGGCGGGGTGACGGCCCATCGGGCACGTACGACCGTGAATCCGGCCCGCTCGGCCGCGTCACACACCAGCTCGTCGTCATCGACGAGGACACGTACCTCGCGTTCCCGGCCCAGCCGCTCCAGGATCTCCAGTTTGGTGCGGCGGGCCGGCCGCCGGTCGGCGTTGCGCCGCATGTGGACACTGCCCTTCGGCAGCCCCTGCCGCTCCAGCCAGGCCAGGGTGTCCCTGCGGCACTTCTCTGGCCTGCCGGTCAGATACACGATCTCGCATTCCCCGGCACGCGCCAGCACCAGGCTCACGCCTGCCTCCAGCGGGGGATCATGGGGCGCCGCCGAGAAGAAGCCCTCCCAGTCGCGCCGCGAGCCCTCCAGGAAGTGCTGCCGATGGCCGGTGTCGGCGAGCGTGTTGTCCAGGTCGAAAACGGCCAGCGGCCGGGTGTCGTCACTCACGGTGCCCACCCTAGAAGCCGCAGGAGGACACGACGGGGACGGGTTCCTCCGCTCCGGCGCGCGGTCCTCAGCGACCGGGTGCCTTGCGCAGCTGTTCCTTGTCCGTCGAGGACCGGCCCCCGGGGCCGGGCTTCCTGGCCTGCTCGTACGGCTGGCCCTTCGCCGGTCCCTGCGCTCCGCTGCGGGAGTGCCGCCCACCGCGCCCGGAAGCCGGTTCGGGGTTCCGGAGGGACGATCGGCTCGTGGTCCCGGACACTCCCGAGCGGGCCCGCTCCTTGTTGACGGTGCGCGCCGCGATGTCCTCGGCGCGCTTCGTGGGCGTGCCGCGCTTCCCGGCCCCCTCCTCGATGCGCTCGTACCGACGTCCACGCCTGGAGCTGGACCCTGCGTGCATGACGCCTCGCCTCGCTGTCCGACGGTGATGTCGCGCCGCGGCACCCGCACCTGCCGGGCGAGGGAGCCGGACGGGGCACGGCGTCCGGCAGGTGCGGGTCGCGGAGCGTGGCCGTTCGAGATGCAGGCGGGCCCCGGCGCTGCTTCGCTGAGAAGGTCTGCTCCCCCACAGATCCAGGAGTGATCATGAGCGTTGCAGGTGAGTCCGGCGGCCGTGCCCAGCAGCTGCGTGCCAAGGCACAGGAACTGAACGAGGCGGCGGAACGCGCCACCGACCCGGAGCAGCGGCAGCGGCTCCAGGACAAGGCCCGCCGCCTGCGGGAGCAGGGCGAGAAGGAGAGCTCCATGAACGACCGGGGCATGGACCCGATGGTGTAGGCCCGCGGACCGGGCTGCCGGTGGTCCTCACCTGTGCGGGAGGATCACCGGCAGAAGCACGCCCATCCCGCCGATCCCTCACGGAGCCGTACCACCGATGTCCACCCCCCATGATCCGTACGTCCGGGTGCGCGGCGCGCGCGAGCACAATCTCCGCGATGTGGACGTCGACATTCCGCGCGATACCCTCACGGTCTTCACCGGCGTCTCCGGATCGGGGAAGTCCTCCCTGGCATTCGGGACGATCTACGCGGAGGCCCAGCGCCGCTATTTCGAGTCCGTCGCCCCCTACGCCCGTCGGCTGATCCACCAGGTCGGAGCCCCCGACGTGGACGAGATCACCGGGCTGCCGCCCGCCGTGTCGCTGGAGCAGCGCCGGTCGGCTCCCGGGGCGCGCTCATCGGTGGGTACGGTCACCACGCTGTCCAATTCCCTGCGCATGCTCTTCTCGCGCGCCGGTGACTATCCGCCGGGTGCCGAGCGGCTCGACTCCGACTCCTTCTCGCCGAACACGGCGGCCGGGGCCTGCCCCGAGTGCCACGGCCTGGGGCGGATCCACCGCACCACCGAGGAGCTGCTCGTACCTGATCCGTCGTTGTCGATCCGGGAGGGGGCGATCGCGGCCTGGCCCGGAGCCTGGCAGGGCAAGAATCTGCGCGACGTGCTGGACGCCCTCGGTCACGACGTCGAGCGGCCGTGGCGGGAGCTCGAGCCGGCGGACCGTGAATGGATCCTGTTCACCGACGAGCAGCCGGTGGTGACGGTCCACCCGGTGCGCGAAGCGGGCAGGATCCAACGTCCTTACCAGGGGACGTACATGAGCGCGCGCCGTTATGTGATGCACACGTTCGCGGATTCCAGGAGCCGGACGCTGCGGGCGAAGGCGGAGCGCTTCCTGACCGGCGCGCCGTGTCCGGTGTGCGGCGGCAGCCGGCTGCGGCCGGAGGCCATGGCGGTCACCTTCGCCGGCCGGACGATCGCCGACTTGGTCTCGCTCCCCCTCACCGCCCTCACCGAGATCCTGCTGGAGGCGGGTGACGGGAGCGGCACGGCACGGGTGCTGACGGCCGACCTGCTGGCCAGGATCGGCTCCGTGACCGAGCTGGGTCTCGGCTACCTCAGTCTCGACCGCACCGCCCCGACCCTGTCCTCGGGCGAACTTCAGCGGCTGAGGCTCGCCACGCAACTGCGGTCAGGGCTGTTCGGCGTCGTCTACGTGCTGGACGAGCCGTCGGCAGGCCTCCACCCCGCCGACACGGAGTCACTGCTCGGTGTGCTCCGCAGGCTCAAGGAGGCGGGGAACTCGGTGTTCGTGGTGGAACACCAGATGGATGTGGTGCGGCAGGCCGACTGGCTGGTGGATGTGGGGCCGCTGGCGGGCGGGCACGGAGGCCGGGTCCTGCACAGCGGCCCTCCGGCCGGCCTCGCCGGGGTGAGCGGATCCGCGACCCGGCGGTTCCTCTTCGGTGAGGGCCCGGCGCCGGTGCGCGAGCCTCGCACCCCCTCGGGGTGGGTCACGCTGCGCGGGGTCGACCTGCACAATGTGCGCGGTGTCGACGCCGCTTTCCCGCTCGGCGTGCTGACCGCGGTCACCGGCGTGTCGGGGTCGGGCAAGTCGACCCTGGTCGGGCAGGTGCTGGCGGGGGTGCTCGCCGACCGGCGGCCGGCGGAGACGGCGCAGGACATGGCCGCCCCGGTGGCGCGGGGCTGTGCTTCGGCGGAAGGCCTGGACGCGGTGGACCGGCTCGTGCAGGTCGACCAGCGGCCCATCGGCCGTACGCCCCGGTCCAACCTGGCCACCTACACGGGATTGTTCGACGTCGTACGGAAGCTCTTCGCGGACACGGAGACGGCGCGGGCCCGGAAGTACCGGGCGGGCCGGTTCTCGTTCAATGTCGCGGGCGGGCGGTGCGAGACCTGCCAGGGCGAGGGATTCGTCTCGGTCGAGCTCCTCTTCCTGCCCAGTACGTACGCGCCCTGCCCGGACTGTCACGGTGCGCGTTACAACCCTCGGACGCTCGAGGTCACCTTGCGCGGTCTCACGATCGCCGGGGTGCTGGACCTGACGGTGGAAGCGGCGGCCGGCTTCCTCGCCGGAACTCCGGCGGCCGAGCGCAGTCTGCGGGCCCTGCTGGACGTGGGGCTCGGTTATCTGCGTCTGGGACAGCCGGCGACGGAACTGTCCGGTGGTGAGGCGCAGCGGATCAAGCTGGCCACGGAGCTGCAGCGTGCCCGGCGGGGGCACACGCTCTATCTGCTGGACGAGCCGACGACGGGCCTGCACCCGGCCGATGTCGAGGTGCTGATGCGGCAGCTGCACGGTCTGGTGGACGCGGGGAACACGGTGGTGGTCGTGGAGCACGACATGGCGGTGGTGGCCGGCGCCGACCGGGTGATCGACCTGGGTCCCGGTGGCGGGGACCGGGGCGGCCGGATCGTGGCCACCGGAACGCCCCGGGAGGTCGCCAGCGCTGGGGGGAGCCGCACGGCCGCGTACCTGACGGAGGCACTGCGGACGGGCTGACTCCCCGCGCTCGGCAGGATCAGCGGCGCACCTTGCGGTTGGCGCGCAGCCACTCCTTGTTCATCGCGGTGATCGAGGGCAGCGGGATGCCCTTGGGGCAGGCGGTGGCGCACTCACCGGTGAGTGTGCAGCCGCCGAAGCCCTCGTCGTCCATGGTGGCGACCATGTCGAGCACCCTGGTCTCCCGCTCGGGGGCCCCTTGGGGGAGGACGTTGAGGTGGTTGACCTTGGCGGAGGTGAAGAGCATCGCCGAGCCGTTCGGGCAGGCGGCGACGCAGGCGCCGCAGCCGATGCACTCGGCGTGCTCGAAGGCCGAGTCGGCGTCCGGCTTGGGCACGGGGATGGCGTGCGCGTCGGGCGCGGTGCCGGTGGGTGCGGAGATGTATCCGCCGGCCTGGATGATCCGGTCGAAGGAGGAGCGGTCGACGACGAGGTCCTTGATCACCGGGAAGGCCGAGGCACGCCACGGCTCGACGTCGATGGTGTCCCCGTCGCCGAAGGACCGCATGTGGAGCTGACAGGTGGTGGTCCGCTCGGGACCGTGGGCGTCGCCGTTGATGACGAGGCTGCACGCGCCGCAGATGCCTTCGCGGCAGTCGTGGTCGAAGGCGACGGGCTCGTCACCCTTGAGGATGAGTTCCTCGTTGAGGGTGTCGAGCATCTCCAGGAACGACATGTCCTGCGAGATCCCGTCGACTTCGTACGTGGCCATGGCGCCGGGCGCCTCGGCGTTCTGCTGGCGCCAGACGCGCAGGGTGAGCTTCATGCGTAGCTCCGCTGAGTGGGGTGGACGTACTCGAAGACGAGGTCTTCCTTGTGCAGGACGGGGGCCTCGCCGGTGGCGCTGAACTCCCAGGCCGCGGCGTAGGAGAACTCCTCGTCCCGGCGGGCGGCCTCGCCGTCCGGGGTCTGCGATTCCTCACGGAAGTGGCCGCCGCAGGATTCGGCACGGTGCAGTGCGTCGAGGCACATGAGCTCGGCGAGCTCCAGGTAGTCGACGACGCGGTTGGCCTTCTCCAGCGACTGGTTGAACTGTTCGCCCGTGCCGGGCACCTTGATGCGGCGCCAGAACTCCTCGCGGATCCGCGGGATCCGGTCCAGGGCCTCACGGAGCCCTTCCTCGGAGCGGGCCATCCCGCAGAACTCCCACATGAGTTCACCGATCTCACGATGGAAGGAGTCCGGGGTGCGGTCCCCGTCGACAGACAGGAGGAGGTTGATCCTGTCCTCGGTCTCGGCGACGGCTTCGGTGACCGCCGGGTGTCCGGCGTCGATCTCCTCGGTGTGCGGGTTGCGGGCCAGGTAGTCGTTGATCGTCGACGGCAGGACGAAATAGCCGTCGGCCAGTCCCTGCATCAGCGCGGAGGCGCCGAGACGGTTGGCTCCGTGATCGGAGAAGTTGGCCTCACCGATGGCGAAAAGACCGGGGACCGTGGTCTGGAGGTCGTAGTCGACCCAGAGGCCGCCCATCGTGTAGTGCACGGCGGGGTAGATGCGCATCGGCGTCTCGTACGGGTTCTCCGCGGTGATCCGCGCGTACATGTCGAAGAGGTTGCCGTACTTCTCCTCGACCTTCTTCCTCCCCATGCGCGCGATGGCCTCGGCGAAGTCGAGGTAGACGCCCTGGCCGCCGGGGCCGACGCCGCGGCCCTCGTCGCACACGTTCTTCGCGGCACGGGATGCGATGTCACGGGGCACGAGGTTGCCGAAGGCCGGGTACATGCGTTCCAGGTAGTAGTCCCGCTCGTCCTCGGGGATCTGGTTCGCCGGGCGGTCGTCGCCCTTGGCCCTGGGGACCCAGATGCGTCCGTCGTTGCGCAGCGATTCACTCATCAGCGTCAGCTTCGACTGGTGGTCGCCGGTGCGCGGGATGCATGTGGGATGGATCTGGGTGAAACAGGGATTCGCGAAGTAGGCGCCCCGGCGGTGGGCACGCCAGATCGCGGTGGCGTTGGAGTTCATGGCGTTCGTCGACAGGTAGAAGACGTTGCCGTAGCCACCGCTGGCCAGGACCACGGCGTCGGCGAAGTAGGTATCGGTCTTCCCGGTGACGAGGTCGCGGGCGACGATGCCGCGGGCCTTGCCGTCGACGACGATCAGGTCGAGCATCTCGGTGCGGGGGTGCAGTTCCACGTTGCCCGCGGCGATCTGGCGGGACAGTGCCTGATAGGCGCCGAGGAGGAGCTGCTGCCCCGTCTGGCCGCGGGCGTAGAACGTACGGGAGACCTGGACGCCGCCGAAGGAGCGGTTGTCGAGGAGACCGCCGTACTCACGGGCGAAGGGGACGCCCTGGGCGACGCACTGGTCGATGATCTCCACCGAGATCTCGGCCAGGCGGTGGACGTTGGACTCACGGGCGCGGAAGTCGCCGCCCTTGACGGTGTCGTAGAAGAGGCGGTGGACCGAGTCGCCGTCGTTGCGGTAGTTCTTGGCCGCGTTGATCCCGCCCTGCGCGGCCACGGAGTGGGCCCGCCTGGGCGAGTCCTGGAAGCAGAACTGGACGACGTGGTAGCCCTGTTCGGCGAGTGTCGCGCCGGCCGAGCCACCCGCCAGGCCGGTCCCGACGACGATGACGGTGTGTTTGCGGCGGTTGGCGGGGTTGACGAGTCTGGCCTGGAAGCGGCGGGTGTCCCAGCGCTCGGCCACCGGGCCCGTGGGTGCCTTGGTGTCGACGACGGGCTCGCCGGTGCGGTAGTTCGTGTAGTCGCTCATGTCAGCTCACCACTCCGGTCATCACGGCGACGGGCACGGAGACGAAGCCGGCCGTCAGTACCACTGCGAGGACATTGGCGAGGGTCTTCAGTACGCGGTTCCGGGTCGCGCTGCCCACGCCGAGGGTCTGTGCCGCACTCCAGAACCCGTGCTGGACGTGCAGCCCGAGGGCGAGCACGGCAGCGATGTAGATGACGTTGCCGTACCAGGTCGAGAAGGTGTCGAGCACGTTCTGGTAGGGGCGCCCGGACTGGAATCCTCCGGTGTGCACGGTGCCGGTCGTCAGGTCCAGGATGTGCCAGACGATGAACAGCGCGAGGATGACGCCGCCGTAGCGCATGGTCCGGGTGGCATAGCTCGAACGCGCCTTCCTGTGGACGTACGCCGTGGGGCGCGCCCTGAGATCGCGGCGGCTCAGCTGGTACGCGGAGGCGGCGTGCAGGACGACGGCCGCGACGAGCACCACACGGACGATCCACAGGGCCCACTCGTGGTGCAGGAAGGGCTCACCGAGGGTCCTGAGCCAGTGCGCGTAGTGGTTGAACTCGTCGGATCCGAAGAAGATCTTCAGGTTGCCCAGCATGTGGACCACCAGATAGCCGAGCATGACCAGTCCGCTCACAGCCATGATCGTCTTCTTGCCGACGGACGAGTCCCAGAGCGTACGCGTCATGGACGGCCGTCGGTCCGCCCGCGTTGCCAATGCCATGGACACGACGCTAGAGGCGAAGGGCATCATCAGTCCAAGACATGAAATGACTCATCTCCATAGGCGGCACCTATGGACCCCGCTATCGTCGGCTGCATGCACTTCCAGCAGCTCGCCTATTTCGTAGCCGTGGCCGAGGCCAGACACTTCACCCGGGCCGCCGAGGAGGTGCACGTGTCCCAGCCCTCGCTCTCCCAGCAGATCAAGGCCCTGGAGAACGAGCTGGGTGCCGAGCTGTTCAGCAGGGCACGCGGCAACATCGCGCTGACCGACGCGGGCGAGGCACTGTTGCCGCTCGCCCGCAGGATCCTGGCGGACGCCGACACCGCACGGCACGAGGTGCAGGAGCTGGTGCAGCTGCGCCGGGGGCGGATCAGGCTCGGCGCCACCCCGAGTGTCTGCACGGGCCTGCTGCCCGAGGTGCTGCGTGCCTTCCACGGCGCCCACCCCGGGATCCAGCTGCTGATCGAGGAGGGCGGTTCCCACGACCTCGTACGGCAGCTGGCCCGGGGTGCGCTGGATCTCGCGCTGCTCGTGCTGCCGCTGCCCGCCGCCTCACCCGCGCTCACCACGGTGGAGCTGCTGCACGAGGACCTCGTGGTGGTCTCGTCGGCCTCCCGGCCCGCCCCCGGACGGAAGGGCTCCGTGCACGTCGCCGATCTGGAGAACGAGCCGCTGGTGATGTTCCGGCACGGTTACGACCTGCGGGAGCTGACCGTCGCCGCCTGCCGGGCGGAGGGTTTCGAGCCGTCGTTCACGGTGGAGGGCGGTGAGATGGACGCCGTACTCGGATTCGTACGCGCGGGCCTCGGGATCGCCGTCGTCCCCCACATGGTCGCCGCGCGGGCCGGCCAGGGCCTGCGGACGACGCCGCTGGCCTCGCCGGGTCTTCGGCGCACCATCGCACTGGCGCACCGCAGCGATGTCGAACCGCCGCGTGCGGCGCGCGAGCTGCAGCGCATGCTCCTGGGGGCGGGTCCGCCCACCGTGTCCTCGGCCGCCGGCGGGCCCGCCCCGGCCGGCGGCTGAGAGGGGCCCTCAGACCGCGTCCGCCAGCAGCAGCGAGTGGATACGGTCCGGGGCTCCCGGACGCGCGTAGTACCAGCCCTGAGCGGTGTCGCAGCCGAGCTGTCGCAGCTGCTCGGCCTGGGCGCCGGTCTCGACCCCCTCCACCGTGACCGCGAGGTCCAGGCTGTGGGCGAGTGAGACGATGCCCTCGACGATCTTCAGGTCGACCGGGTCGGCCGGGTGGTGCTGCATGCCCTGGGTGAAGGAACGATCCAGCTTGAGCACGCTCACCGGCAGGCGCCGCAGGTTCGCCAGATTCGAGTAGCCGGTGCCGAAGTCGTCCAGCGCGATGTCGACGCCCATCTCCGCCAGCTGGCGCAGCGGTTTGAGCAGATCGTCGTCCGCGCCGATCAGCGCGGACTCGGTGACCTCCAGGCAGAGGGCCCCGGGCTCCAGGCCGGAACGTTCCAGCACGTCGACGGTCTCGGCGACCAGCCTCGGGTGGTGCAGCTGGGTGGGCGAGAGGTTGACGTTGATCCGCAGGGGGCCGCCATCGGTGTGGCGCTCCTGCCAGAAGTTCGCCTGGCGGACGGACTCCTCCAGGACCCAGCGGCCGAGCGGAACGATCAGCCCGGTGTGCTCGGCGAGCGGGATGAACCGGTCCGGGCCGAGCACACCGTGCTGCGGATGGCACCAGCGCACCAGCGCCTCGGCGCCGTGCACACTGCCGTCCCCGAGGTGCACCAGGGGCTGGTACTCGATGAAGAACTCGTTGCGGTCCAGTGCCGTCGGCAACGCCGTGGTCAGTCCGTGCCGGGTGATGGCGCGGGCATCGGCCTCGGCGTCGGCGAGAGCGAAGCGGTTCCCGCCCGCCGCCTTGGCCCGGTACATCGTGATGTCGGCACTGCGCAGCACCTCGGCCGCGGTGCGTTCGCCCGACGGGCCTTCGACGAGGCCGATGGATCCGCGTACGGTCAGCTCCCGGCCGTCGAGACGGATGGGGGTGGCGAGCGCCGAGAGGATGCGTCCCGCCAGTTCGTGGACCTCTTCCTGCGTACGCGGCCCGGTCGTGAGGGCCACGAACTCGTCACCGCCGAGCCTCGCGACCATTTCGCCGGGGGCGGTCGCGCAGCTCTGCAACCGGTCGGCCACCTCCACCAGGAGCCGGTCCCCCGCCGCATGGCCCAGGCTGTCGTTGATCGCCTTGAAGCCGTCCAGGTCCAGATAGCAGAGGCCGAAGCGCATGCCCTCCCTGGGCGCGAGAGCCTTCTCCAGGCGTTCGAAGAACAGCGTCCGGTTGGGCAGGCCGGTGAGCGCGTCGTGGGTGGCCTCGTAGCGCAGCCGCAGATTGAGCAACCGCCGCTCGGTGGTGTCCTCCAGGAGGGCCAGCTGGTACTGCGGCCGCCCCTCCGGGTCCCGCAGCAGCGAGACGGTGAGGTTGGTCCACAGCACGGTGCCGTCGTTGCGGTAGTAGGGCTTCTCGACGTTGTAGTGCTCGCGCTCGCCACGCACCAGTTCTTCGTAGTACTTCCATACGTACGGCGAGTCCTCGGGATGTACCCACTCGTTCACCTTGTGGCTGCGGACGTGGTGCTCCAGACCGCCGAACATCCGGGTGAGGGTGTCGTTGATCTCCAGGATGTTCCCGTCGAGGTCGGCGATACCGATCCCTACGGCGGCGTCCTTGAAGACAGCGCGGAAGCGCGCCTCGGTCGCGTGCAGCGCCTGCTCGGCATGCGAACGGGCGGTGAGGGCCGAGCGGGCGATGGCCTCCTGCTCGGCGAGTGTCCGTTCGCGCAGCGCCTGGCTGAACCCGCCTGCGAGCGCGTGCTGGATGCGTGCGCACCGGGCCCGGCTGTCCTCGGTCGACAGCTCCACCGGCCCGTTGCCACCGCAGTAGAGGACCAGGTAGGAGTCGACAACGCCCAGTGTGGAGCTCAGGGCGTCGGGGTCCGTGCAGTGCGCGGCGACCAGTGCGGCTCCGACACGGTGCGCGGGCGTCGCGTCGAACACCCGTGTGTGAAGGATGTCGTTGAGCTCCCGGGCGAGTGGCAGCAGGTGTTTCTCGAACTCCGGACGGGTCATGGAGGTGGCCGTGGACGGAAAGATCGCCCTGCTCCAGATGGTGGCGAATCTTCGGAGCCGGCCTTCGGGACCGTCGGGCTCCGCGTCCGGCTCGCCGGACGACTGGGCGGGAATGCTCACGCCTTGCGTCCAACCCCGGCGAAGCCCGAGTAGGCGAACGGGTCTTCCTGCGCGAGCGTCTCGGGGGACTCGGGGCGCCACTCGGGCATGGCGACGAGCCCGGGCTCGATCATCTCGTACCCCTCGAAGAAGCGGCTGATCTCCGTGCGCGAACGCATGATCAGCGGATTGCGGATGGTGCGGTAGACATCGACCGTTCCCCCCGCCTCCTCCTGGCTGAGCGGCATCCTCTCGTACGAGGCATGGGTCAGGACCAGCAGACTGCCCGGAGCCAGTGCGTCGCGGAGCTCGGCGACCGCCGCGTACGGGTCGTCCGCGTCCTCCAGGAAGTGGAGTACCGCCACCAGGAGGAGCGCCACCGGCTCGTCCAGGTCGAGGAGGCCGTTGATCTCCGGGTTCGCCAGGATCTCCCGGGGCTTGCGCAGATCCGCGGCGGCGATGACCGCACGCTCGTTGCCTTCGAGCACCGCCTGGCTGTGTGCGACCGCGACGGAGTCGTGGTCGACGTAGGCGATCCGGGCTTCGGGGTCGGCCGCCTGGGCGACTTCATGAACATTGCCGAAGGTCGGTATGCCGGATCCTATGTCCAGGAACTGATTGACACCCGAAGCGGTGGCGAAGCGCACGGCCCGTCGCATGAAGGCACGATTCGCCTGCATGACCTTGGGCAGACCCGGCATGAACTCCATGGCCTTGCGGGCCGCTTCCCTGTCCACCTCGAAATTGTGCGAACCGCCCAGGTAGAAGTCGTACATGCGAGACACGCTCGGCACCGAGATGTCAATGCCCTGCGGTGCCCAGGCGGGACGCTCCATCGATGTCTCCAACAAGTCGCCACGGCGATCCGGCCATGTTCATGGTCAGTGTTGACCAGAGGCTACTGATCGACCGCCAAGAGAGCGAGTGGAAACGGAAATTAGAGATCCGTTATTGGTCACACACCGGAGGCATGTGCGGCCGGCCCGTCGCTGCGTGTACACATTCGACAACGGACCGGTACCGCCGGAGTCCCGTGAGTGCCGTTCGGGGATCCGATCGGCTTCGCCCCGGGCGAGGCGTTCCGCCACGTATTCGTGTCGGCTTCCGCTCACCTCTGCCGCCCGTCCGGAACGCGCGTCCGCGTCTTTCCTGACCCTGGGTACGACCGATGAGCAGGCACGGGCCCGTAGAAGTCCGGGAAAATTTTCGACAGGCGCACATATGAATGGCCGAATGTCCCTCCATCAGGCGAATCAATACCTCTCGCCGCGTGTCCACCGGCTGGAGGGAACATGCTGCCCGGCGTGTACGGATCACGCATATGGCGGCTGACAGCCGCCACCCTGCTCCTGCTGCTCTCCGCTCCGCTGCCGGCGGCCGGCGACGACTGCGCGGTTGCCTCCATCGGGCAAGGGGACGGCGGCTCGTCCGTCGCGGTGGCGGGCGAGGGGTGGTGCGGTGCGGTCATCGGCGAGCCCGAACCTGAACCGGTACCGCCCCCGCCACCCCCGCCACCTCCACCTCCACCTCCGCCTCCCCCACCGCTTCCACCACCCCCGCCCCCGCCCCCGCCTCCTCCCCCTCCTCCGCCTCCCGCACCCGCGCCCCCACCCGCACCACCGGAACCGGAAGCGGAATCCGCGCCGTCGCCGTCTCCACCCGTCGCGCGCCCCACACCACCGATCCCGGCGTCCGTGGCCCTCCCCACCTACAGAAAACCGCCTCGCAAAACAGTGCGGACCGGGCCGTCACTGGTCTCGCTCACCCTTCTGATCACCGCACCCGCCGTTTTCGCCGTGGCCGTGCTGCGACCCCGCTCGTCTCGCTGACCGAAAAAGGGAACCCATGTCGGAATGGCTTGTTCTGACCATTGCGATGGCGTCGGCATGTGCTGTCGTCCTGACCATCGCCGTACTGAGCAACCGTCGCCTCGCCGACGACGACGATCCGTCCGAGACGCCTGACGTCATCGAGTACATGACGATGATGATCGGCGTGGTGTATGCGATCGTGCTCGGCCTGGCCATCGCGGGCGTCTGGGAGGGCCGTAGCGCCGCCCAGGAGTCGGTGCGACTGGAGGCGCAGGCTCTGCACGAGGTGAGCGCACGTTCAGCCGTCTACCCGGCCGAGGTCCGCGACCGCATCCGCGCCGACGTCGACGCGTACGTGGCCCATGTCGTCGGCGACGAGTGGAGGTCGATGACGGACCACGGGAGTCTCACCGAGGAGGGCACCAGACTTCTCGACCGGGTGCGGGCCGACGTGACGGAGTACAAGCCCCGGACGGACCACGAAGGGCAGGCGTACCAGCCGCTGGTGGACCAGGTGGCCGCCGTCGACGACGCACGGGGGGCCCGGGGGCAGAACGCGGGCGCGACGATGCCGGGGGTGGTCTGGTTCGGCCTGATCACCGGGGCCGTGGTCACCGTCGGGCTGATCTTCACGCTCCAGATCCGCAGAACCTTCCGCGAACTGCTGCTGGCGGGCCTCTTCAGCGTACTGATCGCATTCCTGCTCTTCCTGATCTGGGACTTCGACGCCCCCTTCGGCAGGGGCATCTCGGCGACCACGGCCCCCTTCGTCGACCTGTTCCCGAACGCCGCGGAGAGATAGGAGCACCCTCCCGACCTTGTCCCCCGGCCGGTCGGGGGACAAGGCTGCCCCATTCGCCTGACACCGATAGCGGTCGATATGTGACACTCATACCGTTTCGGGCATCGAGGTGCACGTCTCATGTCTCGCGGAAATCCGTTCCGCGGCTGCTCCTCGGGACCCGGAGGATTCACCATGCGCGCGATACGTGTCGCACCCGTCGCCCTGCTGGGCGCCGCCGCCTGTTTCCTGACGGCACCGGCCGCATCGGCCGATGTCTCCAACGGCGGCACGTCCACCTCGTTCACCCCGACCATCACTCCGTCGACGGTCGCACCGGGAGGCCGGGTCACACTCGGCGCCATGGGCTGCAGAAGTGACGCGACCGCGTTCTCGGGCGTGTTCGACACGACCACCATCCCGAGCGGCAGGTCTGCCACGGCCACGGTGGACCGGGACGCCAGGCGCGGCGCGGTCTACGAGGTGACCTTCCGTTGCGGCACCACCACACGATCGGCCAACCTGACCATCACGAGCGCCGCCACGAGCTCCCCCACGGCCCTCCCCACCACGGCCCCCACGACCAGCTCCACCGCTTCTCCCAGCGGCGTACTGGGCGGGCTCGGCGGCAGCGTCGACACGATGGACCCCGCGGAGATCGCGGCCGGTTCCGCCTTGGTCGCGCTCGCTTCGGCCGGCGCCTTCCACGTCCTGCGCAAGCGCCGTACCAGCCGTCAGCACTGACGGCCCGCCACCGCATACGGCACACGGAAGTCGCCCCGGGTCCTGATCGAGGACTCGGGGCGACGGGCGTATCGGGCCGGACGGGAGGTTCGACGCGTCAGACCGCCGCATTGCTCATCCGGCGACGCACGACGAAGACGGCACCGCCGAGGGACGCCGCCGCGACAAGGCCACCGCCGACCTGCATCTCGACGGAACTGGGGCCCGTCGACCCCCCGAGCCCGCCCTGCGCGCCCCGTGAGGGAAGCACGGTGAAGCGAGCCGTCGCGACCTGGTCACCATTGCCGCCCTGGCCGCCGTTGCCACCCTGACCGCCGTTGCCACCCTGACCGCCGTTGCCACCCTGACCGCCGTTGCCGCCCTGGCCGCCGTTGCCGCCCTGGCCGTGCTCACCGCCGTTGCCGCCCCGGCCGCCGTCATCGCCCTGGCCGCCGTCACCACCGTTGCCGCCGCCGAAGTTGTTGTTGCTGTCGTTGCACCTCACGGACAGGCTGTACTGACCGGGCGTCGCGTTGTCCCGGATACGCGCCGTGGCGTAACCGACCCGGCCCGGTGAGAGGTTCACCGTCGGGAACGCGTTCGACCACACCCTGCCGCCGGAGCGCCCGCAGCCCTCTGCACTGATCTGCATCGTGGCGCCCTGGTGCACCGAAGACGGGTTGACGGTGACATTGGTCGGAAAATTGTTCGGGTTGCTGCCCGGCCCGCCGCCGGCGGCGGCCAGCGGGGCAGCGAGCCCGACTGTCGCGAATGCGGTCGCGGTCACCGCGAGAACGCGTGAAGCACGCATTTTCGAACCTCCAGCGGGAAGCGCCCCGGAGTCTTGTCCTCCAGGATCAGTCGACGCATACGCATCCCATGACAAACCCTCACCAAATACCGCATGTACCGCACTTCGGCACTACTCCACCCCGGTGAGCCGACACGCCGTGGGCCGAGCCCTGAATCTGACGGAGGCGCAGGTCACGGACCGTCAGGATTCTTATCCGTTGATTACTCCGAAAAGAAGACACCGCCGTCGGTGCCCGGTCGGCCACCACCCGTTCGCCCTTCCCTGATCGCCTCGGCGCGGACCCGCGCCTAGCGTGGCCGTGTCGCGAACGAAGGGAGAGCCATGGGCCGGGACCAGTGGGGCGCCGAGCGGAGCAGACGCACACCGTGGGGCGCGATCGCCCTGGTGATGCTGACCGGGCTCGCTCTGATGCGCAACGGTGTGGAGACGTCCCCCGGGCCGCCGCAGCCCGCTGCCGCGGCCTCGGTGGCCGGCCCCCGGGACACCGCGGTGTCCGCGCCGGTCGAAGGCGAGCCCGTACAACCGCTCGCATACGCCCCCGCCGAGCGCATCCGGATCCCGTCCATCCAGGTCGACGCACCCGTCGTCGATGTGAACCTGGACCCGGCCGGCTGGATCGAGGCGCCGCCCGCCCAGGACCCGAATCTCGCCGGCTGGTACCAGAACGGCATCGCCCCTGGTCAGCGTGGGACCGCCGTGATGGTCGGCCATGTCGACAACCTCGCCGGCCCTGCGGTCTTCTACGGGCTGGGTTCTCTCGGCAAGGGCCGGCAGGTCGAGGTGTCCCGCTACGACGGCCGGGTCGCGGTGTTCGAGATCTACGGTGTCGAGGTCTTCTCCAAGAACGACTTCCCCGGAGCACGGGTGTACGGCGACACCGGGTACGCCGAACTCCGGGTCATCACCTGCGGCGGGGCCTATTCGAAGGCCGGAGGTTACGAGGGGAACGTGGTGGTCTTCGCCCGGCTGGTCGAGACGCGATAGCCGGGGGCGGAAGGGTGCACCGCTCCCGTCAGCTGCGGTGCGGGACGGTCGGGCGGTAACCCTTCCCGATGAGCGCGGGCAGGTACCGGCGCAGGGCCGCCACGCTCTGGGACCGGTTTCCGCCCGCGTCGTGCGACAGCACCACGACGCCGGGCGCCGCGCCCTTGTCGACCCGGCGGACGATGGTGTCGGTGCCCGGCGAGGTCCAGTCCAGCGTGTCGAGGGTCCAGGCCATCGGTTCCATTCCCATCGCGGCGCCGATCTCGAAGGAATTGCGATTCCAGGCGCCGTACGGGGCGCGGTACCAGAGGGGCGGAGCACCCAGGGTCTTCTCGACCACTTCGCTGGTGCTGCCGAGTTCGTCCCGGATCGCACCTCGGGAGAGCTTCGGGATCAGGGGGTGCGACCAGGAGTGGTTGCCGACCACGTGCCCGTCGTCGGCCATCTCCCGGAGCAGGTCGCGATTCTCCACCGCCATCTCGCCGCATACGAAGAACATCGCGCGGGCGCCGTATCTTCGCAGCGTGGCCAGGATGTCCGGGGTGTACCGCGGGTCGGGTCCGTCGTCGAAGGTGAGCACCAGGGCGTCGCTTCCGGGCGCGGGCAGCTTTTCGATCGGCCGGGTGCGGACGGGTGGCGCCGCGGGCAGGAAGCGGGGTGGTGCGGTCGAGGTCATGGGGCGCAGCCGGTAGGCACCGGAGCCCGCCTGGGCGCGTGCCGGGGGCCCGGAGGCCGGGGGCGGCGGCGCACCGCCGGAGCGTGCGGGTGTCCTGACCGGGCCCGTCGGGATCAGGTGCACCGCGGTGGCGGCCCCCAGTGCGAGGGCGAGGCGCAGCACGGTGCGGCGTTCCGCTGGAATCTGATCATGTTTCATGACCAACTGCTCGCACGGAGTTACGCCCGCGCCCGTCGTCGACACCGGGTGTGCGGTGTTTTGCACCCGATGGACGGAGTGCCTCTGCGGTATCCGGCGGGAAGGGTGCCGGGCCCTCGCGGAGGGGCCCGGGAAACGGTCGGAGGAAGCGGCTAACCTCAGGGCCGTGACCGATCAGCAACAGCACCGCTTCGAGCGCGGCACGGACGGCCCCAAGGTGATCGTCGCGGGCCTCGACGGCTCCGGGTCATCGATGCGGGCTGCGGCGTACGCGGCGGGCCTCGCCCGTCGGCAGAACGCGATGCTCGCCCTCGTCTACGTCCAGCCGGTGATGTCGGCCGGCGCCGCCCTGGGGGCCCCCGTCGCCGACACCACCGGGGAGGTCGCCGAAGGGCTGGTGCACGAGATCAGGACCGCGGCCGAACGGCTGAAGGACATATGGAATGTCCGCTGGGAATTCCACACCTTCCCCGGCGACCCGTACAACGGGCTCGTGACGGCGGCCGACGACCTGAAGGCGGACGCCGTGGTCGTGGGCGCTTCGGAGTCCGCCGGACATCGCTTCATCGGCTCGGTGGCGGTCCGGCTGGTGAAGGCCGGGCGCTGGCCGGTCACCGTCGTACCGTGACGCCCCGCGAGCAGGCCCCGTGCGGTGAGGCCGCGGGCAGCCCGCGTGCCGTGACGCCCACGCGGGGCAGCCTTCGTACCGGGCCGCCCCGGCGGATGCCGGGCATCACTTCCCGACGACGAGACCGTCCTGGGCCGCACCGCGGCTGAGGACGACGCCGCGGATGCGGTCGCGGATCTCCCGCAGGCGACCGCCGGCCGCTCCGGCCGGGGCGGATGCATCGAGGTCCGGACGGACGACGCGTCCCGCCCCGGGATCGAACCACTGCGGAATGAACTCGGCCTTCCTGACAGCCCATCGCTGTCCCGGTTCCGCGGGCGGCCCGAAGGTGAAGCGGCCCATCGAGCTCTCGCCGGCGCGCGGGTCCCGGACCCCCTCATGGTTGATCATGGCGCCGGCGACCTGGTTCCCCATGCCGTACACGACCCAGGTGCCGTTGACCTTCTCGTACGCCTGCGGGACATGGGCGCGGGTGCCGAGGATCAGGTCGATGTCGGGGCGTCCGCCGGTGCGGGAAGCCGTGAGTTCGCGGCCGAGCCCGAGCTGGGCGTCATCGGGGGTGTCCTGCCACTCGGTACCCCAGTACAGGGAGACGACGACCACGTCGGCACCCGCCTTGCGGGCCGCCCTGGCGTCCGCGACGATCTGCCCCTTGTCGATCAGGCCGACCGCCCAGGGCTGCCCGGCGGGCAGGGGGGCGCCGTTGGTGCCGTAGGTGTATGCGAGGTGGGCGACCTTTGCCGCGTTCTTCCCCTTGCCCGCCCTGAGCAAGGCGGGGCGGGACGCCTCCTCGGCCGAGCGTGCGGATCCTGCGTGGGCGATGCCCGCACGGTCCAGGGCGTCGAGTGTGCGTCCGATCCCCTGGGCGCCGTCGTCCAGGGTGTGGCCGGAGGCGGTCGAGCAGGAGTCGAAACCGGTGGCGCGGAGTGCGGTCGCCACTTCGGGCGGCGATTTGAAGGACGGATAGCCGGTGTAGGGGCCGCCGTCCTGGCCGTACACCGTCTCCATGTGGCAGATGGCCAGATCCGCCCCTGAGACCACGGGAGCGGCGCCCTTGAGCATCGGCCGGAAGTCGTAGCCGCTGCCGCCCGCGTCGGCGGCGGCCCGGTCGAGGACCGAGGAGTGCGGCAGGATGCCGCCCGAGGCCAGCAGCGTGAAGGTGCGTGCGCTCCCCGCTTTTTCGGCTCCTGCCCCGTTCACACCCCGCTCGGCAGGAAGGTGCCGCCCGGCGAACCCGGGGGGCGAGGACAGTTGGCCGGTACAGGCGGTTGCGGTGGCGAGGAGACCGGCGACACCGATCGCCGCGCTCCGTCGGATGCGCTTCGTCATCTGTACGACTCCCAGTTCGGACGATTTCAGCTATCCGAATACATATATATTCATACTGATCAGTCAAGAACAAAAGCCTCCGAGTACCTGAATCGGCCGTATCCCCTCCTGCCGACCGCTCACCGCACCACTCGTCGCTCCGTGCGACCGCTCGGCGCACACCTCGGCGTAGCGCCTGTTCCTCCGTGTCCCGATGCGTTCGTATACGCCAGGCGGGAGCGAGGCGTCAGGGGCCTCTCCGGGAAAGGACGTTCACGATGACCACGACGACGACCGATGAGCGGGCCATCGCGCAGTTGCAGCGGGAACACGGGCCCGCGCTGTTCCGCTTCCTGCTGGGACTCACGTTCGGCGACCGGCAGCGGGCGGAGGACCTGTTGCAGGAGACGCTGGTGCGCGCCTGGCAGCATCCGGAGGCGTTCGACGCTCCTTACGACTCGATGCGCCCATGGCTGTTCACCGTCGCCCGGCGGCTGGCCATCGACGCCCGCAGGTCCCGCCAGGCCCGGCCGCCGGAGGTCAGCGACGCGCTCCTGGAGAGCACCCCCGCCCAGGACGACACCGCGGCCTCGGCGGTCCGCGCCCTCGACGTACGCGAGGCCGTGAGCACACTCAGCCCCGAGCACCGTGCGGTGCTCGTGCAGATCTACTTCCGGGGGCTCAGCGTGGGCGAGACCGCCCAGGCCCTCGGCATACCGGCGGGCACCGTCAAGTCCCGTTCGTACTACGCCCTTCGGCTGTTGAGGCGCAATCTGCCCGGCTATTCCAGCAGGTCGTCCACGTTGATCAGGGCGAGCAGGGAGGCTGCGTCCATGATCTCCACGTAGGCCGCGGCACACGCTCCGCACTGCTGGAGGTGCCGGGCGACCGTTCCGCTCTCGTCCGCTTCCAGGGCATCGAGCACATAGGCGCCCAGCAACTGCCGTACATGCGGGGTGTCGCCCGGGTCGGCGGTCATCGCACCTCGTATCTCCCGACGGATCCTGCCCTTCTGCCCACGCGAAGCGCTTGCCCCCGGTTCAATGCTGCGTGTAGCCCGGTGCCGAGTCGACGAAAGAGGCGAGACGGGATGCGTCCCGAACATCACGAAGAAACCGGCGGGGGCGGGCTGCTGGTCCCGATGGCCTGGATGTACTCCGAGTACATCGCCGACGAGGTGCTCGTGACCGGCGACCTGATGGAGCCGACGACCCTGGAGTACCGGGCGGGACGTGACGCGCTCGCCCTGACGATCTTCCTCTCCGACGGCGCGGTCGCCGATGAGCTCCCCGTGGCGCGGGTGGACGAACTGCGGTTGCTCACCGCCTACGGCGCCGCCTGGAGACGCTGGGTCTGCGCCCGGCTGGAGGCGCTGGCGCGGCCGACCGCTCCCGCAGGGGCCCCGGATCCCGATCTCGCGCTGGCGCGGGCCACTTGGCGGTGGCTGGAGGAGACCGAACTGCTGGCCGCGGACCTCGACGCGATCGGCCCGCCGCCGTGGGAGCCGGTGGAGGAGGACGAGGAGGGCAGGACACGGGTGTGGACGCCGGCCTGGCAGCTGGGGCTGCCGCTGGGGCATCTGGCCGTCCATCTGTACTGAGCGACGGGCGGATCACGTACCGTGCACGCCCGCACGGTACTTGGGAAACCTCAGGGTGATCTTCATGCCCGCTCCGACTCCCGTCTCGATGACGAGCCCGTAGCCGTCCCCGTACACCTGGCGGAGCCGTTCGTCCACGTTGAGGAGACCGATACCGGTGGAGGTACCGCCCTCGCCGCGCAGGATCTGGCGGAGACGTTCCGGCTCCATCCCGGCACCGTCGTCCTCGATGACGACCTCCGCCTCGGCGCCCGCGTCCAGGGCGCTGATCGTGATGCGGATCGGGGTGTCACCCGCCCGGACGGGACCATGCGGGCGGGGGAGGCCGGCGGCACCCTCCAGACCGTGTTTGACCGCGTTCTCGACCAGGGGCTGGAGACAGAGGAACGGAAGCGAGACCGGGAGCACCTCCGGGGCGACCTGGAGGGTCACCGAGAGCCGTTCGCCGAAGCGCGCCCGCACCAGCGCGAGATACTGGTCGATGGAGTGGAGTTCGTCGGCCAGAGTGGTGAACTCCCCGTGCCGGCGGAACGAGTAGCGGGTGAAGTCAGCGAATTCCAGGAGGAGTTCACGCGCCCGCTCGGGGTCCGTCCTGACGAACGAAGCGATGGCGGCCAGTGAGTTGAAGATGAAGTGTGGTGAGATCTGGGCACGCAAGGCCTTGATCTCGGCCTCGATGAGCTGCGTGCGGGACCGGTCGAGCTCCGCGAGTTCCAGCTGTACGCAGACCCAGCGGGCCACCTCCCCCGCCGCTCTGGCCAGCACGGCCGACTCACGGGGCGCATAGGCGACGAGGGTGCCGAGCACCCGGTGGTCGACCGTCAGCGGGACGGCGACGGCCCAGCGCAACGGGCAGTCGAGGTCACCGCAGTCGCTGCGGAAGGCGGTACCCCTCCCGCTGGCGAGAAGCCCCTCGACGTGGTCCATCACGTCCTTGCCGTGGTGGTCGCCCTCGCCGTCCCACACCAGCACCCGGTCGCGGTCGGTGAGGCACAGGGCGTCGGTCCCCAGCAGCGAGCGCAGTCCGCGTGCCGACCTGCGCGCGCTTTCCTCTGTGAGTCCCGTCCGCAGCGGGGGCGCGGCGAGGGAGGCCGTGTGCAGGGTCTCGAAGGTGGCGTGCTCGACGGGTGTGCCCACGTCGCTGGTGCGTACGGGGCGGGCAGTACGCCCCAGGAGGAAGCCCGTGCCGAACAGCAGCAGGACGAGCACGGTGATGACGGCGCCCCCTGCCCCGGTCATCGTCCGCGCCCCGAGGTCAGCGCTTCGGGCAGGTGGAAGCGGGTCATGGCCGCGTTGGTGCCCGGCGGTATCCGTCCCGGCGTGGCGAGGGAGACCAGGATCATCGCGAGGAAACCGACCGGCACCGACCAGACGGCGGGCCATGCCATCAGGGCGTGCGGCCAGCCCGGCGGACGCACCGCTCCGCTGACGGTGACGGCCACGGACAGCAGCGCGGAACCGCCGCCCAGCAGCAGCCCGGCGATCGCGCCCGGTGGTGTGAGCCTCCGCCACCAGATGCCGAGGACGAGCAGCGGACAGAAGGACGACGCGGAGACCGCGAAGGCCATCCCCACGGCGTCGGCCACCGGCACCCGGCTGACCACCAGCGAGCCGGCCAGCGGCACGGCGATGGCCAGTACGGTGGCCAGCCGGAAGTGCCGTACCCCTCGCGAGGGCAGGACGTCCTGGGTGATCACTCCGGCGACGGCCATGGTGAGCCCGGACGCCGTGGACAGGAACGCGGCGAACGCGCCGCCCGCGAGGAGCGCGCCGAGCAGATCGCCGCCGAGGCCGCCGATCACCCGGGCGGGCAGCAGCAGCACGGCGGCGTCGGCGTCACCACCGTGCATGAGTTCGGGCGCGTACAGCCGGCCCAGGGCCCCGTACACCGGGGGCAGCAGGTAGAACAGTCCGACGAGGGCGAGGACGGCGACGGTCGTGCGGCGGGCATCACGGCCGTTGGGGCTGGTGTAGAAGCGGACCACCACATGGGGCAGGCCCATGGTGCCGAGGAAGGTCGCCACGATCAGGCCGTACGTCGCGTAGAGCGGATGGTCGGCGCGGAAGACGGACATCTGTTCCTCGAAGCTGACGCGGGGGCGCCCGTCGCCCTGCCAGGCCAGTACCAGGAAGAGCGCGGGCACCAGCAGGGCGGTGAGCTTCAGCCAGTACTGGAAAACCTGTACGAAGGTGATCGAGCGCATGCCGCCCGCCGCGACGGCGACCACCACGACGGAGGCGACGAGGACGTCGCCGAGCCAGCCGGGCGCTCCGGTGAGGATCTTCAGAGTGAGGCCGGCGCCCTGGAGCTGCGGCACGAGGTAGACCCAGCCGGCGCCCACCACGAACACGCTGACGAGTCGGCGCACCTGCCGTGATTCGAGCCGCCCTTCGGCGAAGTCGGGGAGGGTGTAGGCCCCCGAGCGGCGCAGCGGGGCGGCGACGAACACCAGCAGCACGAGGTATCCGGCGGTGTAGCCGACCGGATACCAGAGCATGTCGGGGCCGTGCACCAGGACCAGGCCCGCGATGCCGAGGAAGGAGGCGGCGGACAGGTACTCCCCGCTGATGGCAGCGGCGTTGAGCCTCGGGCGTACGGTGCGCGACGCGACGTAGAAGTCGGAGGTGGTACGGGAGATGCGCAGCCCGAACCCGCCGACGAGGACGGTGGCCAGGACGACGAGGGCGACCGCCACCACCGCCGCCGGGTGGCCGGGTGTGCTCACGGTGCGGGGAGGCCTTCCACGAGTCTGGCGAAGTCGCGCTCGTTGCGCTCGGCCCTGCGCACGTACCACCAGGCGGCCAGTGTGAGGGGCGGATAGGTGGCGAAACCGAGTACCGCCCAGACCAGGGCGTTGCTGTGGAGCGCCTCGAAGACGAGGGGCAGGGTTCCGGCGACGAGCGCGAGCACGGCGAAGGCGGTGAGCCCGGCACGGAGCTGGCTGCGCATCAGTGAGCGGACGTAGGCACCGCCGAGGGCGGTCTGCTCGTCGATCTCCGACTGCGCACGGTAACGGGGCAGCGGACGCACCCGTCGGGGCTCGCCCGTGACCACTTCGCGCCGGGGCGTGCTCTCTGCGGACATGGGCCCGGAGTGTAGGCGGCGCAGGGCCGGCTGGGAAGAGCTGTCCGTCCGGTAGGGCCAGGTCAGCGGCCGGTCTGCCGCATCAGGAGATCGCGGAGGGCACGGGTGTGGCGCCGGCTGACCGCGAGCTCCGCGTCCCCGATGCGTACGCTCATGCTGCCGGCGTCGAGCCGGAGTTCGTCGATCCGGTTCAGCGCCACGAGGTGGCGGCGGTGGATGCGTACGAAACCCCGGGATCGCCAGCGTTCCTCCAGGGCCGTGAGCGGTATCCGTACGAGGTGGCTGCCGGTCGCGGTGTGCAGCCGGGCGTAGTCGCCCTGTGCCTCGGCGTACGCGATGTCGTCGACGGGCACGAAGCGGATGACTCCGCCCAGTTCCACCGCGACCTGGTCGGCGGACACGTCGTGGACGGGCGCGGAGCGTTCACCGACCAGGTCGGCGACACGGCGGACGGCCTCGGCCAGACGCTCGCGGCGGACGGGTTTGAGGACGTAGTCGACGGCTTTGAGGTCGAAGGCGTGTACGGCGAAACCTTCGTGGGCGGTGACGAAGACGATGAGCGGCGGTGCGGCGAAACCTGCCAGGAGCTGGGCGACGTCGAGTCCGGTCAGTCCCGCCATGTGGATGTCGAGGAAGACGACGTCGATCGCAGAGGGGTCCTCGGGTCCGGCATCGACGGCGCCTCCGATGCGGCGCAGCGCCTCGGTGGCGCCCGTGGCGCCCTCGGCGCTCCGGATGCGGGGGTCGGCGCGCAGGAGGTAGAGGAGTTCCTCCAGAGCGGGTTCTTCGTCGTCGACGGCGAGCACACGCAGCATGAGGCCGGAGTCTAGGTCCTTCAGCAGCGTGACGGCGTGAGCGGTTCACGGCCTCGCCACGTGACTGAGGACATACCCGCCATCGCTGCTCGAGCAGGCGGGACGGCCGCCGGCCGGCGAGGGGCTTTCCGCCGGCCGGGCATGGCGGGACGGTACCGCGGTGACGAGACGGCCGTCGGGGAAGTGCCGCAGAGCTTCGGCTCCCGGCGGTCCGGGCATGCCTCCGGCTCGTCCCGACGGTTCTGCGCATGCCTGCCGGACAACGGGCACGTGTTCAGACGGCGGGCGCCCGCAGTCCGTAGACCCGCTGCGCGGTTTCCGCGAAGACGGACCGCTGCTCGTCCTCCCCGAGCCGGTCGGTCAGCTCGCGTGCGGCGCCCAGGACCTCGGCGTATCCGGCGGCGAGCCGGCACACCGGCCAGTCGGAGCCGAACATCAGCCGGCCGGGTCCGAATGCCTCGATCGCGGTGTCCGCGTAGGGCCGCAGGTCCTCGACGGTCCAGGAATCCGGGTCTGCCTCGGTGACCAGGCCGGAGAGTTTGCAGACGGTGTTGGGCAGGGCGGCGAGCGCCCGCAGGCCGTCGGCCCAGGGGCGGGTCGTCCGCCGCGCCACCGGTGGCTTGCCCGCGTGGTCGAGTACGAAGGTGAGCTCCGGCAGCAGCGCGGCGGCGCGGGCGGCGGCGGGCAGCTGGTGGGGCCGCACGATCAGGTCGTAGACGAGGCCGGCGGCGGCGACGGCCCGTAGCCCGCGCAGCACGTCGGGGCGCAGCAGCCACCCCGGGTCGTCCTCGCCCTGGACCTGGTGGCGGATTCCGGCGAGCCGGCCGCCGCCGGGCAGGGCACGGAGGGTGGCGAGGGTGTCGGCGACGTCCGGCGCGGTGAGGTCGGTCCAGCCGACGACACCGGCGACGAGGGCGCTCTCCTCGGCGATCGCGAGGAGTTCGGGCGTCTCCTCGGCGACGGTCACCGTCTGGACGAGGACAGTGGCGGTCACGCCTGCCGCACGGGCCTCGGGCGCCAGATCGGCGAGGGTGAAGGTGCGTCGGATGGGGGCGAGTTCCTCCCCGGTGATCCACTCCTGGTCGCGGACAGCGAGGTCCCACACATGGTGGTGGGCGTCGATGACCGGCAGTGCCGTCATGTCACAGCAGCCCTTCCGCGCGCAGGTCGTCCCAGAGCGCGTCCGGTACCGGCGTGCGGAGCTGTGCCGCGGCGTCCCTCACCTCGTGCGGGGAGCGGGTGCCGACCAGGACCCCGGCGACAGCCGGATGGTCCAGCGGATAGCGCAGGGCAGCGGCACGCAGCGGGACGCCGTGCCCTTCGGTGACGGCCCGCATGCGCACGGCCCGTTCCAGGAGGGGTGCGGGGGCCGCCGCGTAGTCGTACGTCGCGCCGGGCCCGGGATCGGCGAGCAGCCCGGAGTTGAACACACCTCCGACGACCACGCTGCGGCCCCGGGCGGCGGCCTCCGGCAGCAGTGTGTCGAGGGCGCTGTGGTCGAGGAGCGTGAAGCGGCCGGCGCAGAGCACGGCGTCGACGTCGGTCTCACGCAGGAAACGGGTGAGCATCGCGGTCTGGTTCATGCCCGCGCCGATGGCGCCGACCACGCCCTCGGAGCGCATCTTCTCCAGCGCCGGGTAGCCCTCGCGGAAGGCCGTCTCCCCGTGGTCGTCGGGGTCGTGCAGATAGACGACGTCGATCCGGTCGAGACCGAGGCGGCCGAGGCTGTCCTCGATGCTGCGGCGAATGCCGTCGGCGCTGAAGTCCCACCGGCGCCGGTGGGTGTGCGGTACGGCGAATCCGTCGGAGAGGCCGTGGCGCGCCGCCGTCTCGGCGGAGGTCAGCGGGTCGAGCAGGCGGCCTGCCTTCGTGGACACCACGTACGCGTCCCGGGGGCGCTCCCGCAGGGCCTCACCGAGGCGGCGTTCGGAGAGCCCGAGGCCGTAGTGCGGTGCGGTGTCGAAGTAGCGGATGCCCTCGTCCCACGCCGCGTCGACGGCGGCGGCGGCCTGCCCGGGATCGACCTCGGCGAAGAGGTTGCCGATGGCCGCCGCCCCGAAAGCGAGTTCCGTGATCTCGACCGCGCTGCGTCCGAGCCTGACGTGCCGCATGCCCTTGTCACCCCCGCCGGTGCTTCCTGATGCCTGTCCAGGACTATTCATCGGATCATTGGGTTACGTCAACAGGGTGCGGAATACCGACCTCACGCCGGAGTGGGCACCGTGGGCACGAGTGTGTGCAGGTCGTGCAGGTCGTGCAGCTCGTCGTGCACGGCGAACGCCAGCTGATCCAGATCGGGCAGCGCCTTTCCGTCGGCGACCAGTCCGACCTGTACCCGTCCGCCGTACGTGGACAGCGCCACGGCCAGTGACTGTCCACGGGCCAGCGGTGCCATGGGGTAGACGGCGCGCAGCGGGCAGCCGCCGAGCGAGAGCGCCGAGCGGGGCAGGGGCACGCTGGTGACCAGGATGTCGAAGAGCATCCGGGCCGCGTTCCCCGCCAACGGCGCTCCGAACCGGTGGGCCAGCGGGGGCAGCTGGTCGGCCAGTACCGCGACGGCGCCCGCGCCGCGCAGCGGCCCGGCCGCCTTGTTGCGCTCCATGCCCGTGCGCACCAGGCGCAGTCGTTCCCGGGCGTCGGGTTCGTTGACGGGGAGCCCCAGCAGGTAGGCGGAGAGCCTGTTGCCGGCGGCCGCTGCACCGGGCCGCCGCCGGGACACCGGAACCAGGGCGCGCGGATCGGCCCCGGGAAGCGCCTCACCCCGTCCGAGCATCCAGCGGCGCAGCGCCCCGGCGATCACGGCGAGCAGGACGTCGTTGGCCGTACCCCCCTCGGCGCGCCGGATCCACTGCACCGTTCCGGCATCGAGCTCGGTGGTGGCCAGCCTGCGCGTGCCGCTGGAGCGTGCGGTCAGGGCTGTCGTGGAGCGCAGGTCGAAACGGCTGGCGCGTACGACGGAGGCACCCACTCCGAGCGCCCGGCCGACGTCCCCGAGCCGGCCCATCGCCATACCCGCCGCCGCGTAAGCGCCGGGCAGCCAGGTCCGGGGCGGCACCGGGGCCCGGCGGCGCACAGCGCCGCGGCCGGTACCGGTGGGGGCCAACTGGTCGAAGATGCCGGCGCCGATGGCGACGGCCCGCATCCCGTCGGCGAGCGCGTGGTGCAGCTTCACGAGTACGGCGAACGGGCCGTCGCCCGCACTGTCGAGGAGGAACATCCGCCAGGGCGGCAGGCCCCGCCCGAGCGGCCGTTCCATGAGCTCCCCGGCGAGCCGGGTCGCCTCCGCCATGAAGTCGCCCTCGGGGAGCACGACCCGTCCGACGTGCCGCTGCACGTCGAAGTCCTTGTCGTTGAACCAGGCCGCGCCGCCGACGGGCAGCAGGACGTCACGCACCCGCATACGCAGCCGGGGAATGGCGGCCGCCCGGGCCCCGAGCAGCTCCAGCAGATCCTGCGGGGCCACTCCGGCCACCGGGTCGAAGACGGCGAGCGCGCCGAGGTGCATCGGATGGGCGTCGGTCTCGAGATGCCAGAAAGCCAGATCAAGCGGTGCCAGGAGCTCGGTACTCAACGGGGCCTCGCGTCTTCGACAGCGGAACAGCAGGATCGCAGTCAATCCCGCGGTGTCGGTTACGGTCAAGCATGGACATGTTACGTACTGTTACAGTCTCGCGATGTCACCGAGACGGCGCTACCGGTACTCCTCGATGTCGAATTCGCACCACACACACTTACCGTTGCCCCGGGACTCCACTCCCCAGATGTCGGCCAGCCGGTCGACGAGCATGAGCCCGCGGCCCGAGACCCCGGAGTCCCCCGCGTCCTTGCGTCGCGGAAGCGCGCTGGAGCGGTCCTCCACGTCGACCCGGAGGCGGCGTCCGGGTCCGGCGAGCACCCGGACGGTGACGATGGCGCCGCCGTCGGTGTGCATCAGTGCGTTGGTGATCAGCTCGTCGGCCGCGAGCTCGGCCTCGTCCGCCCGGCTCTTCGCCCCCCAGGCCCTCACGGCCGCCCGGATCATGTGGCGGGCGGACGTCAGCGCCTCCGGATCGTTCTGCGCGACGTGCTGCTGGAGTCTGCCGCCCGGGTGAGGGGCATGAGCCGCGTCACGCCGTAGCAGCAGCACCGCCATGTCGTCCTCGCCGCCACGCTCGTCGACGACCTCGCAGAGCCGGTCCGCCAGCTTCTGGAGGTCCTGCGGGCCCCCGCTCACCGTCGCGGCGAGCAGCCGCATGCCTTCGTCGAGGTCGGTGCCGGGCAGCTCGACCATTCCGTCGGTGTAGAGGACCAGCATCTGGCCCGGGTCCAGGTCGACGGTGCTGACCGGATATTCGAGCTGCCCGAATTCCGCGGAGAGCCCCAGCGGCAGCCCGCCCTCCACCGGAAGCTTGTGACAGCTCCCGTCGACCTCCCGCAGGGCCGGATCGACATGCCCGGCCCTGACCAGCTGCACCACTCCGGTGGTCAGGTCGGCCTCGGCGTAGGTACAGGTCGCGAAGCGGTCGGTGTCGAGTTCGTGCAGGAAGACGGAGGCCCGCGCCATGACCGTGGCCGGACTGTGCCCTTCCGCCGCGTAGGCACGCAGCACGATCCGGAGCTGCCCCATGACGGCCGCCGCGTGCGTGTCGTGCCCCTGGACGTCACCGATGACGGCGCCGACCCGGCCGCCGGGCAGCGAGATGAGGTCGTACCAGTCGCCGCCGATGTCCCTGCCGAGCCGTGCCGAGCGGTAGCGGACGGCGACCTGCGCTCCGGGCACCTCGGGAATCCGGCGCGGCAGCATCGCCTGCTGGAGCCCTTCGGCGAGATCGTGCTCCTGCTCGTAGAGCATGGCCCGCTGCAGGCTCTGGGCGATCGAACTGCCGAGAGCCACCAACAGGTTCCGCTCGTCGCCGGTGAAGCCCGCCTTGTCGCCGTAGAGGAGCCCGAGCGCACCGATGGGGCGGGCCTGGGCGATGAGCGGCATGTAGGCGGCCGCGGTGATGCCGAGGCCGCTGATGTGGGGCCACAGGAGGGGATACGAGGCCGCGAAGTCCTCGGGGGTCTCGATGAAACGCGGCGTGAGCGTGCGGATCACCTCGCTCATGGGGTAAGGCTCGTCGGTCCGGGTGTAACGGGTGCCCTGCACGTGCGCCCCTTCCGGGCCGTCCGCGACCAGATGGATACGCCCGGACTCGAGCAGCCCCATGACGAGACTGGTGGCGCCGAGGTTGGCCAGTCCCTGTGAGCTCTTCAGCACATCGGTGACGTCCTTCACCGTCCGGGCGTGGGCCAGGGCCGCCGTGGTCCCTTCGACCAGACTGGTGCGGCGCCGCTGTCCCTCGTCGACGGTCCGGCGTGCGGTGGACTCCGCCAGTTCCTGGGTGGCGTCACGGATGATCCCGATGATCCGGCGGGGCCGTCCGGTGCCGTCGCGCCGGATGAATCCCTGAGTGTGGGTCCAGCACAGCGCGCCGTCCCGCCGAGTCCTGCGGAAGTACGCGCCGTAGTCGCTCCGGCCACTCTTGAGGGCCTGCGAGACCATGCCGTCGAGCCGGATCGCCTCGTCGGCGGGCACACGCTGCGAGAGCGTCGCCGGGCGGCCGTCGTACTCCTCGGCACGCAGGTCGAACACATCCAGTGCGGGCTCGTCCATGTGCATGAGGCCGCTGTCCAGATCCCAGTCGAAGCTGCCCATTCGGTTCAGGGCGAGACTGAGGTCCGGGTGGGCGGGCCAGTCATCCGGGAGTGACAGGGCACCCGCTACCCGATCATCCATGCGCGCCACTCTGCCACCATTTGCCCGTTTTTTCGACCGCCTCATTTCCTTGAACACGTTCAAGAAAACTCGTACGCTCAGGACCTCGGAGATGAACACGTTCAATTCGTACGGCCGGTGCATCCGTCCGGGTGGGGGTGGCGCAATGTCCGTACTGGTCGGGCTGATCGTGATGCTGGGCATGCTGGTGATCGTCCCGTTGGGCCTGGGGCTCGCCGGAGACCCCGCACTCGACCGGATACGGCGCCTCTGGCCGCTCTTCGCGGCGCCCGGCGCCGTCTCCCTCTGGCTGCCGCGTGGTGGCGCCGCCACGGCGCTCGCCCTCTGCTACGCGCTGGGGACGCTGCTTCTCGCCACACACGCACCCCGGCGCCTGGCCCGCACGCGCAGCGCACGCCCGGTGGAGGCCGCCCTGCTCACCGCGCTGGTCGCCCCGTCGGTCGCCGCACTCGCTCTCGTCGGCGAGCGCGCCGGCCACGAACTGTTCGGATTCGGGCCAGGCGTCCTGGCACTGACCGTGCCCCACTTCCACTTCGCCGGTTTCGCCGCCGCGCTCGTCGCCGGGCTCGTCTGCCGGGCCCAGGAGGGTGCGGCGGGCCGGTTCGCCGCCCTGAGCGTTCCGCTCGGCACACTGCTCGTCCTCATCGGATACTTCACCGGGGACCGGACCGAACTCGCCGGGACGGTCGTGCTCACCGCCGGGATGTGGACCGTCGCCCTCCTGACCTGGCGCACCGCCCCCGCTCCCGGCCGGGACCACGTCACCCGCACCCTGCTCGCCGTGTCGGCCGGCGTGCTGGTGGTGACCATGGCGCTCGCACTGAGCTGGGCGCTCGGCGAGGCCACCGGGCTGCCGCATCCCACCCTCACCTGGATGGCGGCCACGCACGGGCTCGGCAACGCGCTGGGCTTCGCGCTCTGCGCACTGCTCGCTCGGCGCCGGCTCCAGGGCCTCACCCATCCGGAAGGCAGGACCGCATGAGCACCCTGACGTATCCCGAGGTCGGAGCCACCCGGCTCGGACCGCTCCCGGACGGCTACAGCCACCTGCACCACCGCACCCCGGTGGGCAGGGGCCGGCCGGCCTTCGAGGCCGCCGGTGCCGCCGTCACCGAGTGGCGCATGCACCGTGCCGCCGGAGCCCGGGTGAGCGCCTCCGCCGCACGGGCGGCCGCCGGAGTGGCCGTCGAGGTGTCGGCGGGCATCGGGCCGCTCCGCGTCACCGCGCCCTGCGAGGTCGTCTGGAGCGTGCACGAGAAGGACCGCACCGGCTTCGCGTACGGCACCCGGCCGGGGCACCCGGAATGCGGGGAGGAGAGCTTCGTGGTGGAGCTGGCGGACGACGGGAGGGTGTGGTTCACCGTCGTGGCGTTCTCACGGCCCGCCTCCTGGTACACCCGGCGGGCGGGTCCTCTCGTCCCGATGGCCCAGCGGTGGTACGCCCGACGGCTCGCCGCCGCACTGCGCCGGGCCGTGCCGGCCGCCTGACGGGCGGAATGCGTCGGATACTGGAGACGATGGAGTGGTTCACCGCAGACGGCTACTGGCTGAGCAGGCTGATCTTCCAGCGGGCGCTCGCCGTCGTCTACCTGGTCGCGTTCGTCACCGCGGCGCTCCAGTTCCGGGCGCTGATCGGTTCGCGGGGCATGCTCCCCGTGCCCGTCCTCCTGCGCCGGACCTCGTGGCGGGCCGCGCCCGGCCTGTTCCGGCTGCACTACTCCGACCGCTTCTTCGCCGTGGTCGCCTGGACGGGCGCGGCGGTCTCACTCGTCCTCCTGGCCGGCCTGGACACGTACGTCCCGCTGGGGGCGGCGATGGCCCTGTGGGCGGTGCCATGGGTGCTGTACCTGTCGATCGTCCAGGTCGGCCAGGTCTGGTACGGCTTCGGCTGGGAGTCGCTCCTGCTGGAGACGGGCTTCCTCGCCGTGTTCCTCGGCAATGCCGACACGGCGGCCCCTGTGCTGGTGCTGTGGCTGCTGCGCTGGCTGCTCTTCCGGGTGGAGTTCGGCGCCGGCCTCATCAAGGTCAGGGGCGACGAGTGCTGGCGGCGGCTGTCCTGCCTGGACTTCCATCACGAGACCCAGCCCATGCCGGGCCCGCTGAGCTGGTTCTTCCACCGGCTTCCGAAAGCGGCACACCGGGCGGAGGCAGCCGCCAACCACGTCACCCAGCTCGTGGTGCCGTTCTTGCTGTTCACCCCGCAACCGGTGGCGAGCGTCGCGGCCGGACTGATGGTGGTGACGCAGCTGTGGCTGGTGCTGTCGGGGAACTTCGCCTGGCTCAACTGGCTGACCGTCACCCTCGCCCTCGCCGCGGTCGACTGGTCCCTGATCGCCGGCCCACCGCCCGCGCAGCCGGGGGCACCGCTCTGGTACGAAGTGGTGGTCATCGCCGCCGCCGCCCTCGTCCTGGCTCTCAGCTACCGTCCCGCACACAATCTCCTCTCGCGCCGCCAGGTGATGAACCGGTCCTTCGACCCGCTCCACCTGGTCAACACCTACGGCGCCTTCGGGAGCATCAGCAGGATGCGGCTCGAGGTGGTGATCGAGGGCACCGAGGAACCGGTGATCCACGAGGGGACCCGCTGGCGCGAGTACGGCTTCCGGGGCAAGCCCGGCGATCCGCGCAGGCTGCCGCGCCAGTTCGCCCCGTACCACCTGCGGCTGGACTGGATGATGTGGTTCGCCGCCCTCTCCCCCGCATATGCACGCTCCTGGTTCGGACCGCTGGTCGAGCGGCTGCTGCGCAACGACCGTGACACTCTGCGCCTCCTGGGCCACAACCCGTTCCCCGACAGCCCGCCCGCTCACATCCGGGCCAGGGTTTTCCACTACCGCTTCACGGACTGGCAGGGGCTGCGAGCCACCGGACGCTGGTGGGACCGGACCTGCGTACGGGACTTCATGAGGCCGGTCGCACGGCCCGTTCCGCTCCGGCCGGGACCGGAGCACGGGGACGAGTGACGGCGGAGGGCCGCGGCCCACGCGCGGGCACGGAGCGCGATCCGCCGGCGGGAGACCGCCCCGCCCTGGGCGGAACCGGGGCGGGACGGCATCCGCGCGGACTGGCCAGTCGCCCGGCCGCCCGGCACGACGCAGGAGCGGCTGTCCTCCGCCTTGAACGTTCTCTCGTGGTTCTCCTCCGATGGCTCCCCCACAACGCCGCCCGAGCTGTGACAGCGTTGTCGGAAGACGGTCGACGCCCGGCCGCATCCACCGTCCACCGGGCCGCACCCCTGCGCCTGGCCCCCGGTGCGGATGACGCGCCGCTGCCGTACATGACGCCCGATTGTTGCGGCCACCGGAAAGGCTTCTGCCCCCGTCCGCCGGACGGGGGCAGAAGCCGGTGCGCCGCTCGGACAGGTACCGGTCAGTCGATGCCGGGCAGGATGTGCGGCTCGGCCAGATCGTCCTCGTAACCGGCCAGCCTGATCGGTGCCGACCGGGCCCAGACCTCGATGTTCCGGAGCTTCTCGGGCCGTCGGGCCCGGTCCCCGGCCAGTTCGGCCGGGTGTGTCTCGGTCTTCGTCATTTCAGGTGTCACCGCGGACTCCTTCGTGTCGCGACACCCCGGGGCAGTGGCGACGCTACGGCTGCGAGAACCGTGTCGACCACCCCCTGCGGGGCAGGGGAAGAAACAGTTCGGTCGCGGTGGCGCCGGTACGGGGTGGGACGGCGGACTGCTTACAGACCTGCCCCAGGACGGCCGAGGAAGTTTCGTGGATCCCTTGGTGGCGTCCGTTGAGTCCAGACTAACCAAATGAGCACCGTCCCGCTCGACAGAACGTGTGTCCTGGGTCACTTTCAGCCAGCAGAACGGCGGCGGCCCCGTGGTTCACGGGGCCGCCGTGCCGCCTGTTGTCGCAGCTGACGGCAGGGGCTGGAGGTGCGTCCGAGGAGCCGGAGGGGCCGACCGGCCCGGGGATCACCAGCCCGCAGGCGCGTAATCCTTCAGGAAGCAGCCGTACAGTTCCTCGCCCTGCTCACCGCGCACGATCGGGTCGTAGACACGGGCGGCTCCGTCGACAAGGTCGAGCGGGGCGTGGAAACCCTCCTCCGCAAGACGGATCTTGTCGGGGTGCGGCCGCTCGTCCGTGATCCAGCCGGTGTCGACGGCCGTCATGAGGATGTGGTCCTTCTCGAACATCTCCTGGGCGCTGGTGCGGGTCAGCATGTTCAGCGCGGCCTTGGCCATGTTGGTGTGCGGGTGTCCCGCTCCCTTGTAGCCACGGCCGAACACGCCCTCCATCGCCGAGACGTTCACCACGTAGGCGCGCTTCGCCGTGGTCCGCGCCATCGCCGGACGGAGGCGGCTGATCAGGATGAAGGGCGCCGTGGAGTTGCAGAGCTGGACCTCGAGGAGCTCGATCGGTTCGACCTCCTCGACGGTCTGGATCCAGCTGTTCGTGTCGTGCAGGTCGGGGACCAGTCCCCCTGCGTCGATCGCGGTGCCCGCGGCGATGCGGGCCGGCGAGGCGGATCCCGTCACCAGGGCCAGGTCCGTGACGTCCTGCGCGCTCAGGCCCTGCCCCTCCTTGCGGGCGGCGGGCAGCGCGGCGACACGGTCGACGGTGCCGCTGCCGAAGGTGCCGATCACCTCGGCGGTGGGGAGCTCACCCGACGGCAGCGGCGCGGACTCGGCCGCGAGCAGTTCGCTGTAGGCCTGCGGTGAGCGGCGGACGGTCTGCGCGGCGTTGTTGATCAGGATGTCCAGCGGCCCCTCGGCGGCGACGGAGTCGGCGAGCGCGACGACCTGGGCGGGGTCACGCAGGTCGATGCCGACGATCTTCAGGCGGTGGATCCACTCGTCGCTGTCCGGCATCGCCTTGAAGCGGCGGATGGCGTCGTTGGGGAAACGGGTGGTGATGGTGGTGTGGGCGCCGTCGCGCAGCAGCCGCAGGGCGATGTACATGCCGATCTTGGCGCGTCCGCCGGTGAGCAGGGCACGGCGTCCGGTGAGGTCGGTGCGCGCGTCACGCCGGCTGCGGTTGTCCTTGGCGCACTGCTGGCAGAGCTGGTGGTAGAAGGCGTCCACCTCGACGTACCGGGTCTTGCAGATGTAGCAGGACCTGGGGCGCTGGAGTATGCCCGCGATCTCGGCGGTGGCCGAGGAGGACGGGAGGACGCCCTGCGTCTCGTCGTCGATGCGCTCGGCGGAGCCGGTCGCCGTGGCTTCGGTGACGGCCTTGTCGTGCGCGGTCTTGGCGGCGCGGCGCTCCTGTCGGCGGCGCTGCTTCACGGTTCGGTAGATACCGGCGGTGGCCCGGCGTACGGCGATGGCGTCCGGATGGTCGACCTCGATGGAGTCCAGTTCGTCGAGCACGCTCAGGCAGACGGCCAGCCGCTCCGGGTCGATACCGGGACCGAACCCGTCGATACCCGGAGCGAACTCCTGGCTGTCCTCTGTCACCGTCATTGCCGTTCCTCTGTCACTCGTCACTCATGCCTCTGCCGGGCTTCGGTGGGGAGTGATCCGGCCGGGGCCGGCGAGGGCAGGCGCGCACGGGCCGAACGCCCCGGTCAAGTCTGCCATGAGTCGGGCGTTGCTCCGCTCTGCTGTCACCCCGTGCCCTCGGTGACCGAGAGGGGGGTCGCGATGTCCTCGAGGGACTTCTGTTCGGCCGCCACCGCGAAGAAGAGGGCGACCAGGCCTGCGGCCACCATGAGCGCGGCACCGATGCAGAAAGCCAGGACGGTGTCGCCGACCACCCCGCTCGCGGTCAGGTCCGCGAAGACCAGCGGCCCGGTGATGCCGCCCGCCGCGGTTCCCACGGCGTAGAAGAACGCGATCGCCATCGCCCGGGTCTCCATCGGGAAGATCTCGCTCACCGTCAGATAGGCCGAACTGGCTCCGGCGGAGGCGACGAAGAGGACCAGGCACCAGCAGCCGGTCATGGTGACGGCGGTCAGGGACCCGGCGTCGAAGAGCCACGCGGTGCCGAAGAGGAGCAGGCCGGAAAGAATGTACGTCCCCGAGATCATCGGCCTGCGCCCCACCGTGTCGAAGAGCCGGCCGAGGAAGAGCGGACCCAGGAAGTTGCAGAAGGCGATCACGGCGAAGTAGTAGCCGGTGGCACCGCTGGGGACGTCGAAGAACTTCACGAGGATCGAGCCGAAACCGAAGGTGATGGCGTTGTAGAGGAAGGCCTGCCCGATGAAGAGGGCGAGTCCGAGGACGGCCCGCTTGGGGTACGAGCGGAAGACGGTCCGGGCGATCAGTCCGAAGCCGATGCCTTTGCGCTGTCGCACGGTGATGGCGGGCTCTGCCGGAGGCAGCCTCCTCCCGGTCTCCGCCTCCACCTCGTGCTCCACCTCGCCGACCAGTTGCTCCGCCTCCTCGTCACGCCCGTGGATGAACATCCAGCGCGGGCTCTCCGGTACGTGGCGGCGTACCAGCAGGATGACGAGTCCGAGGACCACGCCCAGTGCGAAGGTGAGGCGCCAGCCGATGTCCTTGGGGAAGATGCCGGTGTCCAGCGCCAGGACGGAGAGCAGGGAGCCCGCCACGGCCCCGAGCCAGAAGCTGCCGTTGATGATGAGGTCGACACGGCCCCTGTACTTGCTGGGGATCAGCTCGTCGATGGCCGAGTTGATCGCCGCGTACTCCCCGCCGATCCCGAATCCCGTCAGGAAGCGGAAGAGGAAGAACCACCACGAGGAGAAGGAGACGGCGGTGAGCGCGGTGGCCGCCAGGTAGACGGCGAGGGTGATCAGGAAGAGCTTCTTGCGGCCGTAGCGGTCGGTGAGCCACCCGAAGACCAGGGCGCCGGAGCATGCTCCCGCCACGTACAGCGCTGCGGCGATGCCGGTGACCTGGGCGTCGGTGATGGCCAGTCCGCTGCCGTCCTCGGACAGCCGACTGGCGATGTTGCCGACGACCGTGACCTCGAGTCCGTCGAGGATCCAGACCGTGCCCAGGCCGATCACGATCATCCAGTGCCAACGCGACCAGGGCAGCCGGTCCAGTCGTGCCGGGATCCTGGTGGTGACGGTCGGTCCGCCCGCCGTGCCGGTGCCGCTCATGAGCCCCTCCTCCGCTTCCGGAACACACAGGTGCCCTGAACGAGGCATGACTCACACCTCAGCGAAGAAGAGTAACGGGAACCGCCTGGTCGATCACGGAACGATACGTCGATCGGGTCCCGCCCGGCTCGTTTCCGGCCCACCGCGAGATTTTTCGAAATTCGGTGGCATTACTTCCGGATGTCGGGGCATCCGCCTCTCACTGCACAGTTTTCCAGGGAGGGCGACACCATGACGGCCATGTCAGTGCGAACCACTGAGGCGATCGGCACGGCGGCGACGCAGCGTGACGAAGCGGGTACGGCTGCCGGCATGGCTGCGCTTCCGTGGATCGAGGACGCCGGCAAGGTGGCTCCACGGGACGCCCGGGCCATGTCGAAGCTCTTCTTCGACCGGCTCCAGGTCCTCGAGGAGGGAACGCACGAGTACCAGTACGCCCGCAACACCCTGATCG